>NZ_JAGPXQ010000002.1:0-462842 GCF_018070435.1 Micromonospora sp. C51
CCGCGCCGCCCACACATTGACCGACACCGCTTCCGGCATCGCCCACCTCCACAACATCATCCTGCTCGGCTGACACCAGCACCGTTGCCAGGCAACGCCTTCACCGAGTTACGAGACGTCCTTTAGAGGAATGATCAGGCTGTCCAGAGGGACCGTGCGGGCAAGGTTCACGATCCTCTATGCTGCGGTGTTCCTCGTGTCCGGTATCGGGCTGCTGGGCCTGACCTTCCTGCTCTCCGGCGGCAGCATCAGCCGCGTCGCACCCGCCGGGAATCCCCCGGTCCGGGGCAGCGCGGATTCCGCGCAGCAGCGCATCCGGCAACTGGAGGACCAGTTGGCCGCCGTGCACACGCAGCAGGCCCGCCAACTGCTGGCCGGCTCGCTGGTAGCGCTGATCGTGATGGCGGCCGTGTCGCTGCTGCTCGGTCGGGTGCTGGCTCGGCGGGTGCTGCGACCACTGCGGCTCATCACCAACGCCACGCGGCGCGTCTCCGCCGACAACCTGGATTGGCGGCTTGCCGTCAGTGGCCCTGCCGACGAGGTGAAGGACCTCGCCGACACCATCGACGAACTGCTCGAACGACTCGAAGCCTCGTTCGCCGCACAGCGCCGCTTCGTCGCTAATGCATCCCATGAGTTGCGTACGCCGTTGGCGACGATGCGGGCGTCGCTCGACGTCGCGGTCGCCAAGCCCGACCCGGCCCCCTCGACGGTGGCGCTCGCGGACCGCCTGCGTATACAACTGGACCGGGTCGACCATTTGCTCGACGGGTTCCTCGTGTTGGCCCGGGCACAACACGGCACGCTGGCCGACGCCACCACGGTCGACCTCGGCGATCTCATCGGTACGGCCCTGCGCGAAAGGACCGCCGACGTGAAGGCGAAACGGCTGAGCGTGACGGCAGACGTACCACTGGCAACGGCGACTCAGGGCAGCCCGGCACTGCTATCGCGGTTGGTGGGCAACGTCGTTGACAACGCAGTGGCGCACAACGAGCACGGCGGATGGATCGAGATCACCGGATCCCCGAGCGAGGAGGAGACGGTGCTGGTCGTCGAAACCGGTGGCCGCGTCCTCGACCAGCGGGAAGTCGACCGGCTGACGCAGCCCTTCGAGCGGCTCGGTGGCGAGCGCACCGGCTCCTCAGGACTGGGCTTATCCATCGTGGCCGCCATCGCTGCCGCCCACGGCGGCCGACTCGCCCTGCTCGCGCGGCCGGCGGGCGGCCTACGCGTCTCGATCACGCTTCCGGTCGCGAAGGTACCGGTGGTGGCATGAGGATCCTCGTCGTCGAAGACGATTACGCCCTCGCCGAAGTCGTGGCGGAGGGCCTGCGCGACCAGGGGATGGCCGTCGACCTCGCGCACGACGGGCTGACCGCCGGCGCCAAGCTCGACCTCACCGCGCACGACGTAGTGGTGTTGGACCGGGACCTGCCCGGCCTCCACGGCGACACGCTGTGCCAGATGATCACCGAGCGGGCGGACCGGCCGATGGTGCTGATGCTGACCGCGGCGAGCGCGCCAGGTGACCGGGTCAGCGGGCTGACCCTGGGCGCGGACGACTATCTCGCCAAGCCCTTCCACTTCCCGGAGCTGATCCTGCGTATCCAGGCGCTGGTCCGCCGCAAGCCAGACGCGCGTCCCCGGACGCTTTACGCAGCCGGCATCGCGCTGGACCCGGTACGCCGGACCGCCGTTCGGGACGGACGGCAACTTAACCTCTCGGTCAAGGAGTTCGCGGTGCTGCAGGCGCTGCTACGGGCCAGCCCAGGCTTCCTGAGCACCGAAGCCCTGCTCGACCAGGTCTGGGACGAGAACGCCGACCCGTTCACCAACACCGTCACCGTGACCATGGGCCGCTTACGACGCAAACTCGGAGATCCGCCGACCATCGCAACGACACCAGGAGTCGGCTACCGGATCGCCTGATCCCATCGACCCGCGACGGCACCCAGGGAACCGATTCGGGCGTGCCACTCTGACTGGACACTCATCTCGGCAGAGCCGCGAGCGGCTGGTCATGTTCCGGAGGCCATGTAGGCGGCGAGGATGTAGTTGGGGTGGCGGTCGAGGTTCTTGCGGGCTCGGTCGTAGCGCATGGTGGTTCTCGGGTCGGCGTGGCGGGCGGCGATCTGCACGTCGCGGAGGCTGACGCCGGCGTCGAGCATGGTCGTGACGAAGGTGTGGCGCAGCATGTGGGGGTGCATTCTCGGCATCCGGATCCCCGCGGTGTGGGCGAGGTGTTTGAGTCGGCGGGTGGCGGCGTGCCGGTCCATCCGCCCACCATGGATGTTGCGCAGGATCGGCCCGGCGGTGCGGTCGTCGACGGCCCGGTCGATGGCTCGGGCGACCGCTGGTGGTAGTGGGACGAGGACGACCTTGCCGCCTTTGCCGCGTACGCGCAGCACCCGGTGGCCGTGTTCCTCGCCCAGGTCGGCGATGTTCGACCCGCAGGCTTCGAAGATCCGCAGCCCGAGCAGACCCAAGAGCGCGACCAGGGCGAAGTCGTTCGGGTTCGGGGACTTTCGGGCGGTGGTGATCAGGGCTTCGAACTGTAGGTGCCCGAGTCCGAGGGTCGGTGACTCGGCCGGGACCGTGGGTCGGCGGACGTAGTCGGCTGGCGAGTGCTCCAGGATCGCGTCGATGACGCAAACCCGATAGAACCCGACCACGACCGACAGCCGACGGGACACCGTCGAGGGCTGGTACCGGCGGACGTCTTGCAGCCAGCGCACGTACCGCTCGATATCCACCCGCACCGCAGCCAGCGGGTCCAGACCGTGGTCGGCGCACCAGCGGAGGAAAACGCGTAGGTCAGACTCGGTGTGCACGCGAGTCTGGCCACGGTAACGGCCCAGGAAGGCCGACACCGCGGCCCGCAGAACGAGTTGATCGCCAGGTGTGACGCTGGAAGCCTAAGCAGGAGAGGTAGTCATACATCACCGTCGGTGATGAACACCAGCCCACCCGAAGCGGCAGATACGGGCGTCCGCAGGCAGTACTTGGGCCGGTGGCGATACTTGAGCCGTGAGGCGGAATCGGCGACAGGCCAGCGACGATGCGTACCAGGCTGCTGTCAGCGGTGTCGCTGCGTACCTCGCGGACGAGGACGCCGACGTCCACAACATTGCCGGCGCTGCGGTGCGCGACGACGGGCTCGCCTACGCGTTACACCTCACCGCTCTCGCCGCAACGGCGATCACTGCCTTGGCTGCGGAAACCGATCGCACGCCGACGGAGGTACTGGGGTCGATGAAACCTGGTTGACGAAGACTTACGTGCAGGCCACGCATTATCGGCGGTATGAGCGGAAACAGCGGCGCAACTAAACGCTGGAACGTGCGCTTGTTTAGCAAAGGCGCCGATCTCGCTTGACGAATTTCGCAGATCATAGGCGTCTGCAGGGACCAACGCTCGACGCCAAGGTCCCCGGGGGTGAGCCTATACGGGCAATCACGTTGAATGCATTGACTGGTGCTTATACATATCGACGGAATGACCGCGCCCCCGCTAGATTTCCGAGTCCTCACGGATTCCCCACCGGGAAACATCGTCACATCCCCAAGCTAGCTTCAGCACTAAGGCCGGATTCAACGTCCTACCATTACGACTGCTGCGACCAGAAGTGGTAAACCCGCAACGGTGACAAGGAGCAGGATGCATCCAGATGCACGAGTGTGGTTTTCTGGAGCCGCAACCGAAATATTGTACCGAGGACGCCGCCCCAGCCAGGGGTAGTCCAGCAACGCGAACGCGAGATGCGCGAGCCGGATCGGCATGGCCGAACTCTCATTGAAGCTCGGTTTAGTATTATTTCTACCGGCTTTGCCGGCCAGTTCAGTCAGCGAGATGACCCAGATACTTCCTACTATCCAGTTCAACATCACCAAGATAGCGGCGATTGCAGTGATGCCGATAGCCTCGGAAGGGGTGTTGGCAAGGCGGAGGACGCCATGAGTCAAGACCCAGGGCACCATTGCGGCGAGACTGAGAGTTGCGATGCCGTAGAAGAACCAAGTCGTTGGGTCCCTCATACTCATCACGAAAACGCGATCATAGCGCGTACTAAGGCGGCGAGTTATACCATTAAGTAGCCAATGTTCATCGTTACGGACGTCACGTAAGACCTTGTCCCGCAGCCTTCGGAACTCGCGTGTGGCATTAAGATCTGACATGGCAGACACAGCAAAATATGCCCACACTACGTGGCACGCCGTAATAGCCCCGAACAGTAGCCATGAGTGTCGAAGATTCACATCGACACCTAACACCTCAAACTCAACATTTCCGGTTAGCCGGGCGAGCACTGTCGCTGCCGCCAGCAGGCTGGCGGCAGATAGTGTGGCCGCACACTTCTTCACTCGCGAGACGACGACCTTTTGCAAGGTTGCGGTGTCATTCGCCATGCAAGCCCCTTGGGATACTCGACCTACTACATCGTACGGGAGCACGGCAACATGCCCCCGCCGAATAAGGCGGTCCGATACCGTATAGCACCCGGGGCCGTGATCGCGGCCCCTCGTCGCAGTGAGTAGACGACCGCTTCAAGCTGCACCTGCTGGACACACAATCGGCGCGTAGCCTGGCTCGCCGTACCGGTCGTCTACCATCTCCTGATGGCTCACCTGAGACGCCATGTTCGACGAAACCACACGATCCTAAGAGCGACGGAAATCGTCGACCACGTCAACTAGGCATACCAATATCCATGGGCGAGCCCGTCTCCGGGTTTGATCGAATGCACTGTCATCGGCAGAGCCGTGAGCGGCTGGTCATGTTCCCTATTCCGGCTACGACCGGCCGCCAGTACCTGCCCTGAATCCACCTTGGATCACGAGCGCTGCGGCGGTGCAGATCAGGATCTGTGATCTTGGCGGTTTGGCTCGCACGTGCGGTGACCTCAGGTCGCGCCGAGGAGGTCCCAACGGTTGCCGGCGATGTCGAGAAAGACCGCGACCCGGCCATAGGGCTCGCTCCGCGGTTCCCGGACGAAGGTCACACCGGCCTCGTTCATCCGTCGGTAAGCGGCGTCGAAGTCGTCGACGCGGAGGAAGAACCCGACCCGGGCGGCTACCTGGTTCCCGACGGCGGCACGCTGGTGTTCTCCGTCGGCGCGCGCGAGCAGAAGCCCGGTCTGGGCACCCGGGGGCCGCACGACGACCCACCGCTTGGGTCGCCCGTCGTTGGTCAGCGATGGAAAGTCCTCGACGAGGTCGAAGCCGAGTACGTCGGTGAAGAACGCGATCGCCGGGTCGTACTCCTCGACAATCAGGGCAACCACGTCGATCTGCACCACGGCAGCGTACGCAGGGTCGCCTCCTGCCCGCCGCTCGCGCGCACCACCCGCGGCATGTGTGTGCGATCCGCTGCGGAACCGTGCCCTGCCCGCCGTACTAGCGACGACCCGGGGCAGCAATGACACGGGGGCGCCCGACCACGTCAGGGCGCAGGATTCTAGCCTTGGGCTCGTGGAACGTATCGAATTCCGTACCATCGAGCAGGAGCTCGGCGTCGGGATGTTCCCGACACTCGTTCCGTACCTTAACGACATATCCCTACCTGACATGGTTCGCACAGCTGAGCTGCCCTTTGCGCGGCGAGAAGGGAAACCCAACCTCGCGGGCAGCTATGCGGGGCTGCTGGGCGACAGCGTGCGCTGGCCGAGTCGGCACTATCTCGGTGATCCGGTGCTGAGCTGGTTCGGTGACGGCGACACCGTGTTACTGGGGTGTACCTGCGGTGGCTGGGGCTGCTGGCCGTTTACCGCGATGGTCACGGTTGCTGAGGACACGGTCAACTGGTCTGGCTATCGCACCGGGCATCGTGATTGGGGCTACCACGAACTGCTTCCCGTCACCTTCGATCGCCTCCAGTACGAAGAAGCGCTGCGGGCGACAGTTCGCTGAGCAGGGGGGCCGCATCATCACGCCGTCGGCTCGCAAGGATCAACGTCCTCAACTCGGCACGTCCGGACGGAACACCGGGCCGGCTCGGCGGGACGCTGCGTAGCGCGCTCGCGGCATGAGCGGAAGTCGTTGCCCTCAGGCAAGATGCCTGCCATGACCGACAACTTGCTATCCGTGCCGGCGTATGACCCCGCGATAGGAGTCGTGGCAGCGGCCGAAGGAGGCACCGTCACCATCGAGATCGTCAACGGATCGGTCGAAATCCTCGGCGACCCTGCCGGTCTACGGGACCTCGCGCGAATGTGCCTGGCGTTGGCAGACTCCCGAGTACCGGACGGGACGCACATCCACCTCGACGCCGGCATCAACCCGCTTGATCTCGGTTCCGCCTCCCTCATGCTTGCCCGCCACACGACGCTGTCGGGGTCGTAGTCGCTATCCGCGGCAGAAGCGGATGCCTCCGGAAGAGATGCAAAGTCCATACGGGTGCTGGCCGGTCGTCCTCCGACGGCGTTGATGCCCTAGATGGGAGGCTTACGCGGTGGTCCACCGTGGCCCGTCTGAACACCTGACACGTTATGCAGGATCATGGGTCGGGTGGCCGGGAGCGTGTCAGGTGACCAGCATGAGCCGCCCTTCGTGAAGCACCGCGGGTTGCTGTACGCGGTCGCGTACCGGATGCTCGGCAGCGTCAAGGAAGCCGAAGACGTAGTGCAGGAGGCCTGGCTGCGGTGGAGTCGCGTCGAACTGGCCACCGTCGTGGACGCCGAGGCCTTTCTGGTCCGAGTGACCATCCGGCTGGCGATCGATCAGCTGCGCAGCGCCCGCGTGCGGCGTGAGTCGTACATCGGCCCGTGGCTGCCTGAGCCCATCCTCACCCGACCGGACATCGCCGACGATGTGGTCCTTGCCGATTCCGTCTCTACCGCGCTGCTGCTCGTCCTGGAGACGCTATCTCCGTTGGAACGCGCGGTGTTCCTGCTGAACGAGGCGTTCGGATACCCGTACGCCGAGATCGCGCAACTCCTGGGGCGTCGGGAGGCGGCGGTACGGCAGCTTGCGCACCGGGCACGAAAGGCGGTCGAGAGCCGCCGGCACCGATATGACAGCGACCCCGTGACCCGGCAACAGGTGACCGAGCGATTCCTGGCCGCCTGTTCTGGTGGTGACATCACCGCACTAATCGAGGTTCTGGCACCGAACGTGACGATGGTCAGCGACGGCGGCGGCGTCACCGGCGCGCCACGCAAGCCCATCCACGGTTCGGACCTCGTGGCCCGGGCCATCGTCGTCCTCTCCCGGCAACAGCCGGTGGGCTCGACGGCCGGGGTGCTCCACCTCAACGGTGGCCCCGGTGTCGTCGTCCGCTGCGAGGGAACGCCGGTGCTCGCGATGACCCTGCACATGCTGGACGGTCTGGTTCAGACCATCCACTCCATCAGCAACCCACGAAAGCTGACCGCGATAGCACCGTGATCTACAGCACTGAACACCGTGTCACATATCGGGGCCGCAGCCTCGTCCGTGAGCGACCGGTAGGCCGCTTTCATGGATAGGAGACGTCGATGTTCGCCATCTATCTCACGGTGACCCTGGTCGCCTCAGCCCTCAACGGTTCGGCTGCCATCGCAAACGTGATCGGCCACGAATACCCGAAGACGGAGGCAGACCGCAACCGGGTACCCCGATCCTGGGTACGGCCATTGGGAATGCTCCTGGGCGCGGGCGCGCTCGGCTTGCTGGCCGGGTTCGTCGTGCCGGTCGTGGGTGCGCTCGCGGCAGCCGGTCTGGTCTTGTACTTCCTCGGCGCGCTGGGCGCACACGTGCGGGCGGGCAATTTCCGACTCGGTGCCTGGGCGCTGTTCTTCGGACTCGCTCTGGCCGCGCTCATCGTCAACCTCGCCTATCACCGGGACGCTTGATGGAACTGGTCGGTGGAATCGGAGCTGGAGGTCATGTCGACGTCGGCCTACCGACGTGTCTGGCAGCGTGAACCGCCGCACTCGCGTCCGAACCGCACATCGGCGGCGAACGGCGTGCCAAGCCGATGAGCGAATGGCATCCGCTCATCGGCAAGGCGGTGAGCTGGGCGGCTCAACCTGCCACGACGTTCGTCGCGAGTGCTGACCTCTGCGCGTTGTGGCGCGTCCGTCTTGTCCGGCGGCTCTGGCTAACGGCGGGGTGGCAGTGGTGCGACCGGGCGGACCGCAGTGAACTGGGCGTGCTCGTACCGGGTGGCGGCGAGTAGCAGCAGCCATTCGTCGCAGCCCTGCCACGGGTAGACGTCGGCGGCACCGCCGCGTACCGCTCTGGGACCGTCGCCGGTGCGTGGGCGGGCATCCGCCGGGGCGCCGTCGAACCCGGGAATCCACACGTCAGCGCAGATCTCGTTCGCCGAGCCCATCGCGGCCAGCCCGAACGCGTTCTCGGCGGCGGCTGTCCGCTGCTCATCCCCGAAGTCGTCGAGCACCTGGTCTTCGCCGGGTCTCCCGTCGCCGCGGAAGGTCAAGGTGGTGGTGCCGGCTCGGGCTGCGTACTCCCACTCCGCCTCGCTCGGCAACCGGAACGGCAACGCATCGAGCAGATCATCCAGGTCATCCTCAAGCCGGGCCGTGCCAGACTCCACGTCGGCGTAGTCGTCCTCGTACTCCGGCAACCAGTACTGAACCTGCGCGACCGTCAACGGATGCCGAGCGATCAAGAACGGTTCGACCCGCACCTCACGTACCGGCTGGGCGTCCCCAGCATTGGCGAAGAACGGCTCAAGAGTGTCCTCGACACCTCCACCGCGCTCGATGACGCGTACCGCCGCCAGCTCCGCCTCGGACAGACCCATCCGGAAGGTCCCACCCGACACCTCCCGAAACACCACGCCGGACGCGACGTGCCGCCAAGCCGGCCGCCCCGCCACGATCTCCGCGGTCCACATGGCGCCGAACGCTAGCAGCCACCAACCGCATCGTCCGGCACCAGTACAAGCAGGCGGTCGGCACGCTCGCTCATCGGCAGGACCACGGGTCGAGCGATGCCGGGAACATCACTCAGCGTGACGTGCGGTTGGCGGCAGACATCCGGACGTCGCTCACGGCCGGCGCCCAAGCCGATCCACAGCCTGCTGGACTGCGGCCACACGGACCGGAAGCGGTGCTGCCGGAACGTCGATGAGATCAAATCCGGCCTCGCGGTAGGTAACCTCATGAACTTTCTCGAAGGCGAGGGAGTCTTCGAAACTGATCCGACGAGCGGCGGTGGCCTGGATGAAGCCCTGCTGCCGTACGAAGAAGGCGGTCGACTCGTACCACCGCTCAGCCACCATGCGTTCGATCTCCACGACCAGGTCAGGTGGTGCGGTCACATCGAGGTAGCGGCACAACGCCAGAGTGCAGACCGGTGAACGGTCGACGAAGACAACGCCACGCGTGACGGTCTCGGCCGCGAGCTGTCTCTTCCGCTGAAGATCCAGGACTCGGCCTGCGAAACCGGACTCCCGCCACGGCTCCGTCCGGCCAAGCGCCTGCTGGAGCGCAATGACGTCGGTCGCGGCCTCCTCAACGACGGTATGGCCGTCGATCTCCAACTGGCGCAGGATCGCCGTCTTTCCGGATCCCGGTGCGCCGGTGAGGATGTACGCAGGCATGGTCCCTCCCATGACGAAACAGGCATGAGACAACCGCGCGATCCGGACCAACCCGACGCACAACGGCGAACGCATTGCGGCCAGCCACCAAGCGCCGAGAGCATGGCTCCACCGGCGCGGTGCCACCGGGCAGGCTGTCCGATCGGAAGCCCATGTCCTCGGCACGACCGGACGCAGCGACGGTGCCGACGTCACCTGCGAGCGACCAGCGGCAGATCCGCGTGCTATCCGCCACGTGTGGGAAGGTCCTCACCGCTGATCACGGTGCAGCCGAACATCTCGCCGAGGACGGCCCGCTGGTGCTCAGTCAGCGGATTCGCGAACACCACCACCCGGACCTGCCTCGCCCGACACGCATCGGCGACTTCGCGGGCCTTGCCCGCGCTCACCAATGTCCGCCGCGAGAACGGAGCGGCCATCTTGTCCGCGCCGCCGTGCGAGACACCCCTGCGTTGAACGAGCCGGCCCACGACCCGCGCACCGTACGCCTCCACCACAGCGGCCAAGACGTCCAGGTTGGTGTCCATCTCGGTGTCCTTCGCCGAGAACAGGCCCACGAGTAACACCTCGGCACCCGGCAGCACTCGCGCTGACTCCGTTCGGCGTGGGATCACGCAGCGATCATGCCAACGCCGACCGCCGGGCGCGCACTCATCAGCACGAGCGCGCGCAGCGTGCGCCCTACGATGCAGTCCAGATCGCGGCAGATCCGCGTACGTGATCATGCGGTCGGCGGGCCGGAACGAGTCAGATCGGGGGCGGTGAGAGTTCGGCAATGGCGCCGTTGCCGCTCGATACGGTCTGATCGGCCACTCGGTCTCGGGTCGGGCCTCGTCCAACATCGTCGATAGGAACGGTGTCAGGACTAGGTCAGCGCATAGTGGAAGGAGGGGCAGCGGCCGTGGTTGCGGTTGTCGCCAGTTGGAAGTGCCAGATAATCTGACTCGGTGTTCCGTCCCAGGCGGCGCCGAATGCCGCCGGGACGATGCCCAGCAGCGACCAAGGCCATGCGTCCCACGGTCCCGTCACGATTTCCGCGGGCATGTTCCCGCTGGCATCGCCGAACATCCGAGGTTCCTCGCAACGCCGTACGTGCAGGCCCAACGGCAAGGCGACGCGGAGATAGTCGCTAGCCCGATGTCGGAAAGCCGGAAGTAGCCCAGGATCACCGTCGGCAGCACGAACGCGCGGCACTGAGCCCAACGCCACGAGTTCCTGGTGCACGTCCGTGATCACCAGATGGCCGCCAGGACGCAGGACTCGGGCAAACTCGGTGATCGCCGGCCCGACATCCGGAAGGTGAGTCAGCGCCAGAGCACACACGACGACGTCTACATGGTCGTTGGGCAGGGGGAGATTGCGCAGGTCGCCCTGCCGCAATTCCGCGTTCGGAACGCGGATACGAGCGTGAGCGAGCATGTCCGGGGAACTGTCGACGCCGATGACGTGGTGGCCCTGCTCGGCCAGGTACCCGGTGTACCTGCCGGTGCCGCAAGCCGCGTCCAAGGCCACGCCCAGAGGCAGAGCGCCGAGGATCTCGTGCACGATGGGTTCTTCGACAGCGAACAACCCATTACCTGGCTGATCATAGGTCGCGGACCACACTTTGTAGCCGTTCAGGGTGTCGACCTGCGCCGCGGTGACTCCGGCACCGTCCAGTGCAGGGCTGTCCAGAAGGCGCCGGACCTCGCTGATCCGCGCTTCGACGAAGTCCTGGTCGTAGTCACCGGCGAAGGCACGCAGCAACGACACGCCCTCGAGCCCCAAGGTGTAAGCGAGCGGATGCTGGTAGGCCACCACGCGACCGTAGCGACGACGTGCGGATCGGACTACCCAATTCCCGCACGGCTCAGCCCTGCTCTGGTTTACGCCGACACGTGACTGGCCACCGCACGGTAACGAGCGATGACCGATTCACCGCACAGGCGGAAGCCGTACCGATCGTCGGCCATGCCATCGTGATCACGTGTACCCACATCGGCGCGTCCGGACGGAACCCGGGCCGGCTCGGCGGACCCTGGGTAGCGCGCGGCTCGCGGCAGAAGCGTGCATTTGCTGGCCGGAGGTGTGACCGTGTCGAAGCCGGGCAGGTCAGCAGAGACGCTTCTGCGGTCGCTAATGTGGTGATCATGATTGATCGTCACGGTGGTGCCTGGACGCTGCACCGATGCGACGGCCGCGGGGTACTTGCTGAGCTCGTGGTGAACGGTGGCGACTTCCCGTGGTTGAACGCTCGCGTCGACCCGAGGGAAGGCCTGGCGGAGCTTCGGCCGCTGTTCGCCGAGGAGCTGCGGCTGCTCGATGGCATCGATGAGGATGTCGAGTCCTGGGAGCACGCGTATGAAGCTGTCCGGAACGCCGTGACGCTTCGGTACCCGGATGGCCAGGAGGTTCCTGAGTTTCTTCTCCACCTCGATGGCGACGAGGCGTGGTGGCGGTGGAGTGACGAGCCGTTCGACGAGCAGAATGCCTGACCAGCGCCCTCGCTCGGCCGCTACTCGATCCGTACCGCTGACCATGAAGGTTCCTGCGGAACCGCTGAGGCTCGCCGGCGCGCGCCGAGCTATCGGGCTGTAGGCATATCATCCCGCGATGGCTTCCAACACCTTGCTGGCACGCGGTGGACTTACCTATGTCGATCGTCGTGACTTCACCCGCGGCGATTCACTACGCGTCGTCAAGCGGATGCGCTGGCCGTCAGTATGCCTCTGGGTCGAGGACAGCACATTGACTTTTTCGTCGCGGGCCGGCTCCGAGGTGCTGCAACACGCTGAGGTGACCGCATTGCCACACGGGCCGATCGTGGGCAGGCATTGGGCCCTTGCACTCGCGGTGTCCTTCAGGACCGCAGAACGTGATCACGTTCTGCTTTTCTGGACTCCTCGTGCGCGCGCAGTCCTTCGGGAACTGGCTCGGCTTGGGTGGGATGCCGACCCGCGCGCAGACGACTTCGTAACATAGTCGAACATGTCCGAGTACACGCACCTCGACGTGACCGCGGCCTGAGCGCGAAAGCCGTACCCGTCCGCATGTCGGCTAACCAGTTACGGCGTTGGCGGAGGCTCGGCCGGGCGGCTGCTGGCGTTGTATGAGTTCTTGGCGGCGACAACGGCCGGCTGGATGTGTTCGGGGTCGACGCCGTGGACGTTGAGCGGCGGGTGCAGACGCCGGACGAGTTCGGTCTCGATGGTCGCCGGTTCCGGGTCCTGCGCCCATGTCAAGCGCAGGTGTGTGTGCATCCACGTGGTCAGCCGCGCCTCGTCCTCGGGGACCAGGACGACCCGGTCGGTCCAGGTCGTTCGGTATGTCTCGGACACCAGAAGCCCGGCCAGGGTACGGCGCAGCGTCGAGCTGCCCGAACGCCTCAGATGGTTGCGCAGGATCCGCCCTCGCAGGCTGGTCGCCCGTCCGAGGTACAGCAGCCGTAACGACGGGACGTTCTCATTCGGCAGCCCGGGGAGATCGGGCAGGACCGACGGGGCAGCCCACCAGGCGTAGACACCGCTGCCCCGGCTGAGCCGCTTGACGGCAGCGTTGAGCTCGACCGGCACGCCGGAGAGCAGCCGCAGAGCCTCGTCGACGCGGGCTTCGTCGGTGGGCAGGTCGTCGTGTCGCCGTTCGGGAATGGTCATCGAGACCATCGTAGGTTCCGGGCGGATGGTGGCCGGGGCCGGAAGGACCGAATGCCCCAGCATCGGCACCTGCACCACCCTGGCGGGGACGCTGCCTTGCGCTCGGTGCGGCAGATCAGTGCGTCGAGTCAGGAGCACCGAGGTCGGCCCGTAGGTTCTCGACCAGTGTGATCGGTCCAGACTGCCGACCGGGAGTCTCGGCCTGTCTGAAGCAACGACACGGCGCTGCGGTACCTGCTCACGCCCCCTTCATCACGATGAATATGGCGCATCGGTGCCATACCGGGCAACCATGGTTCGGACGGCTTCTTCCACAACTGCGGTCATGCGGGCAGGGGTCACCGTCCAGTCTGGGAGCAGAAGCCTCGGCCAGAACAGGTAGTTGGAGATCATCCCGAGGAACTGCGTAGCGGCCATCTCCGGGTCAGCGACGTCTGCGGCTCCCGCGTCGCGCTCGGTCGTGAGGTAAATCCGGACGGACTCGAAGTACGGCAGTTTGCCCTGCGAGAAGTGCGCCTTGGCCAGCTCGGGAAAGCGCGGCAGTTCGGCGATGACGATGCGAAACAGGTCGATCATCGCCGGCTGGCTCAGCAGTGTCGCGTAGCGCCGTCCCAGAACCGTCAGGCCGGCCGCCAGGTCACCGGCGGGCGGCACGTCGGCGACGTCGTTCTCGGCCCACGAGTCGATGACGATGGCATCGAACAACGCTGCCTTTGTCGGGAACTGCTTGAACAGCGTCGCTTTCGAAACACCAGCACTGTCGGCAACACGCGCTAGTGATGCCCGGTCGTAGCCCAACTCGAGGAAAAGTTCAGTAGCGGCCTGCACGATGAGCGCACGCTTCTCCTGCGCCACGCGCTGGTGATAGGCCGAAGGCGCTGGGGTCATGCGCCCATCATAGCGAGGTGAGTGGGTTGACTCACCACTCGCTGGAGCGTAGCTTCGACAAGGTGAGTCGCCCGACTCACCACCCGTCCTGCGGGTTTTCGTCCCTCGCTCGTACTCGGAGGATCAGATGTCCCGCTTCGCCAATCAGACCGTACTCGTGACCGGCGGCACCGGCGGGCAGGGCGCCAGCCACGTTCGCGCCTTGCACGCCGAAGGCGCCAACGTCGTCATCGGCGACATCGATGCCGAGCGCGGCGCCGGCCTCGCCGCCGAGTTGGGAGGCGGGGCGCGTTTCGTCCACCTCGACGTCTCCCGGGAGGAGTCGTGGGCCGCCGCCATCGCCGAGACCGAGAGGGCCTTCGGTGCGCTCACGATTCTGGTCAACAACGCCGGGGTGCAGAATCCGCCGGCCCTCATCGAGTCAACGGACCGGGCTACGTGGGCCCGCATCCTCGACATCAACCTCACCGGCACCTTCCTCGGCATCAAGGCAGCCGCCCCGGCGCTACGGCGCGCGGGGGGAGGAGCAATCGTCAACATCGCCTCCACCATGGGCATCGGCGGTACTGCCTACTACGCGCCCTATGTCGCCAGCAAGTGGGCGGTCCGAGGGCTCACGCGGACCGCTGCCCTTGAGTTGGGCCGCGACAACATCCGCGTCAATGCCATCCACCCCGGGGTTGTCGCCACCCCGTTCATCACCGAGCCGGCGGCCGGCAGCGACGCCCCGATCGCCGACTTCTACTCGCCCGAGCCGTTCGCCGTCCCGCGACTCGGGCAGCCCGCCGACATCACTGCGCTGCTGTTGTTCCTCATCTCGCCGCACGCGGCCTTCATCACCGGCGCCGAGTACGTGATCGACGGCGGACTGCTCCTCGGCCCCGCACTGCAGAAGGAAGCCGCATGAAACCCGCAGACCAGCATGGTGAACGCCGTACGCTTGACCCGCTGGCGCATCTGCCGCACGAGATCAGGCGCGCCATCGAGATCACACCTGCGGCTGGAACCCGCGAACGAATCGTGGACATCACCACCACCGGGCGGCGCACAGGACGACCCCGTCGCATTGAGATCTTCTTCTACCGCGCCAACGGCGCAACCTACCTTTGCAGCGGAGCGGGCGCAGGCGCAACGGGCTGGTACGCGAACCTACGAGCGAACCCCGCTTTCACCTTCCACCTCAAGAACGGCATCAGAGCGGACCTGCCGGCGCACGCGACCACCGTCACCGATCCCACGGAACGGGCCGCGGTCATCGCGGCCATCGTCGACGACCTCAACCAGCCTCACGACCCTGGCACCGTCAGGCCGACCCATCCAGACGACTGGGCCGCCAGCAGGCTGATGCGAATCGACTTCGACTGAGCCGCCTCGCATCTTGTGACGCGGCGGAAGAACGCCGACGGGTTAGCGGGTTCAGCGTCATCGACCCGGGCGGCAACTGGATCGGCGTCTTCCGGGACGCCGCCACCGCGCCCATGCCGGCCACCATGCCTGCCGGGGGGCTGGCGAAGGCCCTGGCGAACGCTGTCGTGCAGGCCGATTCCAGGGGAGACGCCGGCCAGGCCGTTCGGATCCTCGACAGCGCGCCCCGACCAAGACGGCCCGGAGTTTGCTACAACGCCAGGTCCACGTTCCGCTATCCGAGGGTGCTCACGACGGTCAGGCGCCCGTGACACGCTTGGCGACCAGGCGGTTGCCGAGCACGAGGTGGTCGATCTCGGTGCTCAGGAAACAGTTGAGCGCGTCGGTCGGGCTGCACACGATCGGTTCGCCGGCCACGTTGAAGGACGTGTTGATCAGGCACGGCACGTCGGTCAGCGTGGTGAATCGCTGCAGCAGCGCCGCCAGCCTCGGGGTCTGCTCGGTGCTGACGGTCTGCACCCGGGAGGTGCCGTCGACGTGCACAGCACCTGGGATGACCTTCCGGAACTCCGGCCGGACCGGGAAGACGAAGGTCATGTAAGGCGACCGGATCTTCCGGCCCATCTCGAAGACCTTCGGCGCGTCGTGCTCCATCACCAGCGGCGCGAACGGTCGGAACGGCTCCCGGTGCTTGACCCGCTTGTTGATGATGTCTTTGATATCGGGGAAGTTCGGGTTCGCCAGGATGCTGCGGTGCCCGAGGGCTCGGGGCCCGTGCTCGATCCGGCCCTCGAACCAGCCGATCACGACCTTGCCGGTGAGCAGCTGGGCCACCTGGTCGACGACCTCGTCGTCGGTCAGCCGGGCGGTCCACTCCACCCGGTCGGCGAACTCACCGAGCGCCCGCTCGACCCCGGCGTCGTCGTACTCCGGCCCCAGGTACGGGGTGACCGACGGCGCGTACTTCACCTCGGCGGTGTTGGCCGGGTGGTTGGCCCACGCGAACACGGTCGCGCCGATGGCCACACCGGTGTCACTGGCGCCGAAGCTCACCGAAATGTCGGAGAACCGCGAGCCCTCCAGCAGTTCGGTGTTGTTGACGCAGTTGAGCGCCACCCCACCCTCGACCAGCAGGTGATCCAGGTCGGTCCGGGTCTCCAGCGCCGCCACCTGGTGCCGGGTCACCACGGTCACCATCTCCTGGACCGCCGCCGCGACCCGGGACTGGTACTCGATGGTGGGCTCTGCTGGACCGAAGTGCTTCTCGATCAAGGGCTCGAACTGCCGCGGGTTCTCCAGGTCGTTCGGCAGGACCATGGTGTACCGCCCACCCTCGTGCAGTTCGACGAAGTGCTCCAGGAACGGGTTGGGAGACGGCGGCTCGCCGAACCCGGCCAGGCCCATCACCTTGTATTCATCGTTGTTGGGCACGAATCCCAAGAACCGCGTGACGCAGGAGTAGAGATTGCCCAGCGAGTCATTGGCCGTTACGAACGAGTCCTCGAAGACCCGGATCCGGCCGTCCCGGATCTCGCCGGTCAGCGACGACAGCAGCTCGGCCCGGCCGTCGCTGATCAGGAATGCCGCGTCCTTGACCCCCGCCATGTAGTAGCCCGTCATCGCGTGGGCGAAGTGGTGCGGGACGAATACCACCTTCGCCGGGTCCGGGGTGAACCCGGTACGAGCGGCGAAGTCGGCCAGGATCGCGTCGTGTCCCAGCACCGTGGCGAACACCATGCCGATATGGTTGAGACGAACCAGCTTTTCCATCGGCGGCATCGGGATCGACGCTAGTTCGGCCAGCGTGCTGTCGAAGACCTTGGCGTCGAAGTTCCACGGGATCGCGATCAGGTCGACGTCACCGAAATCGATCCCCGCATGCTCCAGGACCCAGCGGATCGAGTTGATCGGGAAGTCTGAGGTCTTCTTCTGCCGATTGAGGCGCTCCTCTTCCACCGCGGCGACCAGCTCGCCGTCCACGAGCAGCGCCGCGCCGGCGTCGTGCCCGAGCAGATAATGCTTCTCGGTGCCAACTGCGCCATAATGTTCGGCAAACATCTCCGCACTGCGGGAAAAACCGTTGCACCCCAGAATGATCATCAGCTGGCATCCTTTTCTCACGTGTCACGCCGCGGTTTCGGCTGCGTTGCGATTAGATCTCCCTATCGGAAGCTATCCGGGTGCCGATCACCGGGCAAGGTGCGTAGCGCACCAGTGGGCATGCATTCCTCACGGCTGTATTCCGTTTCTGTCGGGGTGACGTATCGTGCAGCACGGCGGCCGTTGGTAGACCGCAGCCGCCACGATCGATCCGGGGGAGGATGCGGTCGCCACCCTTTGGTCGGCGACGTCTCGCCCGGCGGCAAGCTTCCGTTCACGTGGCCGCGCACGGTCGGGCAGGTGCCCATGACGTACGCGCACACGACCTCGGATGAGCCGCAGAACCAGGGCCGTTACTGGGCCGAGGAGAGCACTCCGCTGTACCCGTTCGGCTTCGAGTTGGGCTACGGCCGGTTGTCTACTCGGCTCTGGTCCTCGATCGGCGGGAGCGCTGCGTACGTGGTCTCGACGGAGTGTGATCGTTTAGCCGGCCTCGTCGATTCCGGCTATGTGAGCTCGGCTTGGTGGTCCGCAGCCCATTGGGCGAGGTATGCGAGGGGTCCGTTCGCGAACGACTCGCCCAGTGGGGAGAGCTGATAGACCACGCCGCCGCGCCCTGACGGCGGCTCGGCACCGGGCACTCTCGTGAGAAGGGCCCGTGCTTGTAGGCGACGCAGTGACTGAGTCAGCACCTTGTCGCTGACGCCTCCGATCCGTACAAGCAGGTCGTTGCGGCGTGTCGGTCCCAGTCGCAGGGCGGAAAGCACAACCGGATCCCAAGCGTGGTTGATGAGTTCGGCTGCCGCTCGCACGTGGCAGTCCGAGACGAACGTCTGGCAGTTCTCCTCGATCACGAAGCCAGTGTCGCATCGGTCGCCTACCAGTTGGTAGGAGCCGTCTTCGTAGCGTTGCCGGCACCACCGCTTCGCGATGAAGGAGACCGCTGTGAACATAGGCATTGTGGGTACCGGCAACCTGGCCGAGACGTTGGGCCGAGCCTGGGCCAGCGCGGGTCACTCGTTGTTGGTAACGGGGCGCAACCCGCAGCACGCCATCGAGGCCGCCGGCCGGATCGGTCGCACCGCAGGCGCAGCCGACCCCGCCGACTTCGCATCTCAGGTCGACGTGGTGGTGGTAGCGGTTGCCTGGGACGGGCTGGAGGCGGCACTGGCCCTCGTCGGCGCCGGCGAGGGGTCGTTGGCGGGCAAGACCGTCATCGACTGTACGAACCCGGTCGACTACGCCACCGGCGAGCTGAAGCCGGCGTCTGGCTCGGCAGCTGAACTCGTGGCCCGCACGGCTGCCGGTGCGCACGTCGTGAAGGCGCTGCACCTGTTCGCGGGAGGCTCCTGGCCATACGTCGGGCCACCGGACGAGTCCCCGGTTGTGGCCGTCTGCGGCGACGAGCCCAGCGCCCTCGATCACACCACGGCATTGATCGGAGATCTCGGCGGTCGCGTCGGTGTGGTCGGTGAGCTGACCAGCGCCCGGCAGTTGGAGGAGGCAGCCGGATTCGTCATGAGGATCGTCGGCTCCGGTCACAATCCCAGGTTCGCCGTCCCGAACGTGGATCCGGCACTCCTGCGAGCCCCACAAACGACCAACTGAATGCGATCCTTCCTGACGCCCAAGCCGCCTTGGCTCAAGGCAGAGCGCTGGCCAACTTGGTGGTCGTCAAAGACGGAGGGGATCCGTCCCTGAAGGCTGAGGAGCCGTCAGGCGTCGTACCGGAAGTGTGCCGGCGGACCGCCCTCCGGGCAGGCCCGGCGGGGCGTCTGCGCACATTCGATCCAATGGTCGCCGCCCGGGGGTACCTGGTAGGTCCGGGGCCCGGTCGCTGCGGTCGTGACGAAGCTCCGGCCCCGGTTGGTCACCTCGACCCGCTTTCGTTTCCCAGCGACCACCAGGTCGAGTTCGAGAGTCCACTCCACCGTGCCGGCGGTGAACGCGGTCAGGTCGAACACCTCGGTCTCGCCCTTGGCGAGGGTGAACCCGAACAGTGGCCTGCGCCCCTCAATCAGGGTGCGGTAGCGGGCGGCCGGCTGGGGAGCGTCCAGGTCCATCTCGACGTCCCGTGGTTCGGCGGCTCCCTGCTGGCCGCCGCAGCGCAGTTGCACACCGGCCGGTTCCGGAGTTTGGCTGCGCCGGATCACGCGGGCACGCAGGTTGTCGATCAGCACCCCCTGGTCGCCGGCGGCCTGCACGACGACGCGTACCCGGCTCACCTTGTGATCGACCGCGCCGAGGGCGCGCGCCCAGTCGATCAGCGTCGCGCAGCCCACCGGTGGATCATCGGAGGGCCGGGCGTCCTTCGGCAGCACCATGGCGAACTCAGCGGTGCCCCAGGTGTCCACGGTAGCCGGATTCGCCACGACGTGTACCGCGATGACCTGCGGGTCCAGATGCTCAACCCACCTGGGAACATAGATGCTCGTGACGGCACCGACGAGGGCGGCTACCGCAGTGCCCAGCACGAACCACCAGGCCCGATGTAGCGATCCCAGCACCCGGCGCAGCCGCGGTACAGGCTGATCGCCGCCTGGGTTGTCCTGCGCTGCCGGACGCCTGCCCCGGACTACCTTCTTCCGGTCCGGACCGCTGGTGCCGCGCCGCCGTTTCGATTTGCCGCCGCTCACGACCCGGACCCCTGCCACGAACCCGCCAGCTTGCCGTCCGGGACCGACCAGACGTGGCCGTACCCCGGGCCGGCCAGCAGCCAGCCGCCGTCTTCGGTGAACTCCAGCTTGGTGGGGTTCACGGCCGGTTCGGCTCCAGGGGGCACGGCCGGCACCTTCCAGTGTCCAACCTCCTGGGGAGGGCCCGGATCCCAGAGCACCACTTCGTCGTTCAGGGTCAGAAATGCCACGTGCCGAGCCTGCCGGTCCACTGTGCTGGTCAGGGTGCTACCGCAGGCGCAGGGCCGCCACTGGAATGTCTGCTCGTCTGGCACCCAAACGAGGAAGCCTTCTTGACCCGCGATCACCACCCGCTTTCCGCCGTTGACTACGGCCAGCCCTGACACGTACAAGATGACACCCGGATCGCTCGGGACCTCGATGCTCGACGGAAGCGGCGAGACGATCTCATGGCGACTGTGCAGATCGTGGAGCCAGTAGCGACTGTTGTCCCGTTCATCGAACAGTTCGACCACCAGGTGGCCGCTGTCGGCCGAGAAGCGTAACCTGCCGGCGCGCGGCTGGGGTGCGCCCTCCGGCCGCTTTACCTCCTCGGGCAGGGGCAGCGCCCTGGGGTCCTTCGTGGTGAAGTCGTAGAGGACCACCGAGTCCGGTAGTCCGACCGCAAGGTATCGCCCGTTGGGCGAGAAGTCCATGCTGATCCGGGCGTCTTCGGCGCCGGTGCCGAACCGGTCGAACTCGGCACCGTCGGCGGTGGAGACGACCACCCAGTCGCCGGCCAGCCGGGCCTGATACTTGCCGTCCCGGGTGAGCTGGGCGCCGGCGAGACTCCGACGGGCCAGGTCGAACTCAGGACCGGGCGGCGCCGCACTGCTGACCGTCGGCTCGACGATCTGATCGGTGCCGTCCAATCGGGTCGGCTCCGGTTCGGTGGTGCAGCCGGCAAGCAGCAGACTCACCAGGCCGGCGAGCACGGTCCGTGTTGGCCAGGCTCTCGCCGCCGCCCGGCATGCCGACGGCGCCGCACCCGGGGGATGACGCCGACCCGCTGGCGCGCCGGCCCGCTCGGACAGCCGGAGCGGGTGGCGCGGGTCGCAACTCGCCGCTGTCTGCCACAGCACCAGATCGTCTCCCGTGATCCACTATGGCCACCGGTTCCGCTCGGGCATTCTATCCTTTGGCGGCGATTCGCAGGCCCGCGACGTGGACGATCTCCGCACGCCGGTGCAGTGGGCTTCTACCGGGAGCAGGCTCTGGACCCGTGCGCGTGGCCGGTCGGCTAGCGGGTCCGGCGGCCGGGTCAGCCGTTCCGTAGGACGCGGTAGCCGAGCGTGGGTGAGAGCCGCATGATCGTGCGTAGGAGCTTGGTCCTGCCGACGTAGAGCTCGTCGCCGCCGCGGCGCATGCCGTCGAGCACCGCTGTCGCCGCCTGACTCGCGCTGATCTTGCCGCGGCCACGCCCGTGCGTCATATCGGTGTCGACGAGGGCCATGACCGCATCGATCACCCTCACGTTCGGGGCTGCGTCCTGACACTGGTAGCGAAGCGCACGGGTGAAGGTGCGCACACCCGCCTTGGTCGCGCAGTAGACCGGTGCCGACCGTTTGGGCGCCAGTGCCAGCCCGGTGGAGACGTTCACGATCGCTGCGGAGGGCTGCCGGCGCAAGTGTGGCAACAGGCCGGTGGACAGCGCGATGACGGCGTCGAGATTGACGGCGACCTCGCGACGCACGGCCGGCCGCAGGGAATGCGGGTCGGCACCGAGGAAGTCAGTGAGTGTCTGCACGCCGGCATTGTTGATCACCACCGAGAGAGTGGGGTGTCGGTCGGTGACCTCGCCGATGAAGGCATCGACCGCGTCGGGGTCGGCCAGGTCGACCGCCCAGGGGTGGACGCGGCCGTCATGCTCGGCCTCGAGCGCGGCGAGCTGGCCGTAGTCGCGTCCGACCGCCACCACCTGTGCTCTACATTCGACAAGCTGCCGAGTGAGCTCTCGGCCGATGCCCCTGGCACCGCCTGTGACAAGAGTCGTTCTGCCTGCGAGGTTCATCGCCCCGCCTCCTTTACTCGCGCGGATTGGTGGTCCCGGTTGCCGAGGTGAGGCTGGGAGGTCGGGCGGGCGAACGCCGCTCGGTACGCTGCCGGCGTCATGGCGGTCCGGCGCCGGAACTCGCGGGTGAAGTGTGGTTGGTCGGCGTAGCCGCAGGCGAAACCGACCACGCCGAGCGAGTGTCCGGCGTTCATCAGGAGGTCGGCGGCGGCCTCGGCGCGCGCGGCGGCGAGCAGCACGGCGAAGCCGCCCTCGGCCTGCAGCCGGCGTTGCAGGCTGCGTGGCGCCATGCCCAGCTCGGTGGCCAGGCAACCCAACGTCCAGCGGTGGGCGAGGTTGCCGGCGAGCAGACGCCGGGTCCGGGCTGCCACGTCGGTTCCGGTGACCGGCCGATCCGCCCTTGCCGTCGGCGCGAGCGATGACCATGCGAAGTGCCAGACCGCGGTGGCGTGACCGGGCGGTGGGGCGGTGAAGACCCCGTCGGCGTACACGATCAGCGCCTGGCGTGGGTCGAGCGCGACCCTTACCTCGCGCGCACCGATCGCCGCCAGCAACGCTGTCAGCACGCCGAGGATCAGCGCATCCTCGGCGGGCTCGGGCGGAGCTCCGGGTGTCCCGACGTGCTCGGCGACGAGGTGGGACGGGCCCGCCTCGCGCACCACGACCCGGTGGCGCGAGTGGGTGAAACGCTCCAGCCGGCCCCACCGCGCAAAGAGGTCGTCGGGGGTCCTGGCGGCCGCAAGCGCCATCAGGGCCGGATCCGGCGGCAGCCGCGGCAGGAACAGGCCCACGCGCAGCAGTGGCAGCAGTCCGTGGGCCTGCGCTATGCCGGCCAGGAGCTGGCGCTTCGCCTCGAGCGGCATCAGCGGACCACCCGACGGGTATGCCGGGACCGCGATCGCCTCCTCGGCGAGCGCGCGCCGCACCGTTGCGATCAGGACCGCGCTCGCGAACTCGTCCACCGGCTCCTCGTCCCATTTCCCAAACTGTCTTGGGGAAGGCTATGCCGGCAGCGACCGGACGTCTTGAACAATGACGCCAGCTGTGCGACGCAAAGGTCCATCCCGGGCTGTCTCTGGTGCCGCGGCCTCGACTGCCGAAATCCACAGCCCACAAAGGCTGGAGTTGGCGTGGCTATTGAGCCTTTTTCATCCTGTGTAGCGGTTGGATTCGGTGTGGTGCAGGACGAGGATGGCCTGCACGATCGCGGTGGCTCGGCGTGGGCAGCAGCGCAGCTTGGCGAGGATCTTCCAGGTCTTGAGCGTGGCAATCGCTCGCTCACCGCGGGCGCGGATCTTCGCGTGGGCGCGGTTCACGGCTTTCTGCCTGCGTGACAGCTTCGGCCGGAAGCGGCGCCGCTTGAACGGGGTACGCACGCTGCCGTGGGCGCCCTGATAGCCCTTGTCCGCGAAGGTCATCACGTGTGCACTGGTCAGCGCGTCGATGATGCCGTGCGTGCGGGCAGCGGTCAGGTCGTGAGCCGATCCGGGTAGCGCGGGCGATGCCCAGACGAGGCGGCCCGCTGCGTCGGCGATGACCTGCACGTTCACGCCGTGGCGTTTGTGTTTTCCCGAGTAGTAGGGCTTCTGGTCGGCGATCCGGTCGATCGGGATCAGGGTGCCGTCCAGGATCGCGTACGCCAGCATGCGGATGCGTTTCATCGCGGTGGCCAGGTCGTCGGCGGATGCCGCGAGCAGGGCGGTCGCTTCCTGCACGTAGCGCCAGGCGGTGGCGACGCCGATCGCGAACCCGCAGGCCAGCCGGGTGTATGTGTCGCCGTTACGTAGATGGGCAAGGGCGAGTAGTGCCTGGCGTCCCGCGTCGAGGCGCCGCCACCTGGATCGTTGCTGGTTACGGTGCTGGCGGATGCGGTCGGCGAGGTGGTTGAGGGTCCGGCTGGACAACGAGATCGTGGACGGGTAAGACAGCACAGGCGAGGCTCCCGGTCGGGGCATCGGGTTTTGGTCGATTTGCTGTCTTACCTGGAGCCTCGCCCTCATCGATCCCGGGGCTACGCACACCTCCTCTGACCTGCAGGGTCAGGATGAAAAGGGCTCATTACTCGATCACCTCGGGCACGTCAGGGAGTGGGTGTGGCTGTGTTCTCCCGCCGGAGATCAGCAGGATGTACGTGCCCCGCTGCCGACGTGGCATCCCCCGGCGTGGTTATCAACGCCACTCCTGCGTGCTGCGAGCAGCCTCGACAGCCGAGATCGGCGGCTACGCTGGTGCCCGTGACGAGAACCTGATCTTGGTGGTCGGCGTCTGTATGGACGTGAGGGAAGACGAAGGGGAGTTGCTGCGGCGGATCGCGCGTGGCGACGGCGCGGCGTTCGACGAACTGTACCGCCGGACGTCTCCGTGGTTGCTCATTCGTCTCCGCCGTCGCTGCGCGGACGACGACCTGATCGCCGATGTCATCCAGGAGACGTATCTCGCGGTGTGGCGGGCCGCCGACTCCTACGCGGGTATGAGCGCCGGTAGCGCGGTCGGCTGGCTGTGGTCGATCGCCGCGCGGCGGCTCGTCGACGGGTTTCGGCGACGCGCGAGGGATTCTCAGGCGGTGCCGCTGCCGCTGGCCCTGGAGGACTCGCCGGCGGCGGAGGATGTGGTGCTGGCCGACGCGATCGGCGACGACATGGGTGATGCTCTGCGCCGGCTGGCGCCCGAGCTGCGCCAGGTGCTGCACGCACTGGTGTTGGACGGACTATCGGTCCGGGAGACCGCGCTCATGCTCGGTCTTCCGGAGGGAACCGTGAAAACTCGCGCCCGTCGCGCGCGACTGGCACTGCGGGAGGCGTTGTCGTGAACGCACACATCCCGGTCCGGGCATTGGGCCGCTATGCCGCCGGTGATCCGGGCATCGCCACGGATGTCCTGTGGGCGATAGAGACGCACCTGGAGCAATGTGCCGACTGCCGGAGTCAGCTGGCGGACGCCAGCGACGGTGACACGATGGCGCTGTTGGCCGCCGTCTGGGTGAAGGTGGACGCTGCGAAGTCCGCCGCCGAGCCGGCGACTGTCCGGCGCCGGTGGATGCCTGCCCGGTCCGCCCGGTGGGTGACGCCCGTGCTGGTTCCCTGGCTCGTGACGACGGTGCTGGTGGTGCTGGTCGCGCTCGGGTTCGACCTGGCGGCCGCCGGCCGAGGTGCGGCACCGCCGTCGCTGGTGGTGCTCCTGGCTCCGGTCGCGCCGCTCCTCGGGGTCGCCACCGCCTGGACCCGGCGGCTCGATCCGGCCCACGAACTGGTCGTCGCGACCGCCCGGGCCGGCCTCGGGATGGTGCTGCGACGAACCCTGGTCGTGCTCGTGGTGGTGATCCCGGTGCTGGCGGTGGCCGGTTGGGTGGTTGGCACATCCCCGGCGCGCTGGTTGATGCCCTGCCTGGCGTTCACGGCGTGTGCGCTGGCGCTCGGCAAGGTGGTCGGCCTGCCGAGGGCGGCGTGGGGCCTGGCGTTGCTCTGGGCCACCGTGGTCGTCGGACCGAGCATCGTCACGGCCCGGCTGCCGGTACTGCTGACCGAGGCCGCCCTGCCGGGCTGGGCGGCGCTGACCGTGGTGGTGGCTCTCGTCCTCCTGCCTCGTCGCAGTGGTTATGCGGAGCTCCGATGAGAAGAAGGTACGGAATGAGGAAAGGGATCAGTGCCGCGCTCCTGGCACCGACGACATACGCGTGGGCGATCCGGGCGGTGGAGCTTCGGGTGCGAGCGGGCAGGCGCCTTGCCGTCGATGGCCTCGACCTGTCGATGGGCAACGGCGTGCACGGGCTGCTCGGACCCAACGGTGCCGGCAAGACGACGCTGATGCGGGCGCTCGCGACCGTGTCGCGTCCAGCTGGCGGCGTGCTCGAACTACTCGGTCACCCCGTGCACGCACGACCCGACCTGCGGACGTTGCGCCGGTCGATCGGCTACCTTCCGCAGGAATTCGGGTTCTACGGCCGGTTCACGGTGCGGGAGTTCGTCGAATACCTCGCCTGGCTGAAGGAGGTGCCGGCGCACGACATCCCGGACGCGGTCCAGCGTGCGTTGGAACGCGTGGGCCTGGCCGAGCGTGGCGACTCACGCATGAAGACGCTGTCCGGTGGGATGGTACGACGGGCCGGCATCGCGCAGGCGATCGTCAACGACCCGGAGATCCTGCTGCTGGACGAGCCCACGGTAGGTCTCGATCCCGAGCAGCGGCTGGCCTTCCGCTCGCTGCTGCGCGAACTGGGCGAGGACACCTGTGTCGTCGTCTCCACCCACCTGGTGGAGGACGTGGTCGCTGCCTGCACGAACGTGGTGCTGATGGATGCCGGTCGGCTGGTGTTCGACGGTGGTCCGGCGGATCTGGTGGAACTGGGCCGCGAGGGGGTGGGCGACAGTTCGGCCGAACGCGGGTACACCGAGCTGTTGCGCCGGCATCGCGCGGCGGGGGAGCGCACCGCATGACCAGGAGGATCATGCGCATCGAGATTCATCGGTCGGTGGCGCCCTGGACGGCCCTGGGCGCCGCGCTGGTCGGTATCGCCCTGCTCTATGTCGCCCTTAACGGTTGGGGGGGGGACGCTGGATGCTGCTGGCGCTCTGGCAGCGGGAGTACCTGTTCATCCTCTGGCCCATGGCACTCGGCCTGGGCGCGTGGCAGGCCGGCCGCGACCGCCGCTGCCGCACCGAGGAACTGGTCGCGGCGACCGCCCGTCCGCGGTGGCAGCGGGTGCTGCCGGCAGCCACGGCGATGGCGCTCGCCGGGGCCGCCGGCTACGTCCTGATGTACGTCGGCGGCGCGGCCCAGGTCGCGGCGTATGCGAGCTATCTGCCGGGGCAGTCCATCGTGATAGCCGGTGTCGGTGTGCTGTGGATGGTGTCCGGCGTCTGGCTGGGCATGACCGTCGGCGCGCTCGTCCCGTTCCGCCTGACCCCACCCGTCACCGCCGTCGTCGGTGCCACCGTGGCGCTCGTCGCCATCACCGACCGGGGGTACGCCCACGTGCCGAAGATCGTTCATCTGCTGACTCCGTCACCGTTCGGGTTCTGGGGCGACTTCGTGACGGTGCTGGGCAGAGTCAGCGTCGCCCACACCGTCTGGCTGGTCGGCCTGGCGGTGAGCGCGCTCGCCAGCTTCCTCTGCGGCACCCGGACCGCCCGGATGGCGGCGGCCCTGCCCGCCGTGGTGGCGGCCGTGGTGGCCCTGGCGATACTCCCCGACGGACGGCAGCGGCTGCCGGTGCCCGATGCGGCCGCCGCCGCGCTGGTCTGCAGCGCCGGACCGGGGCCAGAGGTGTGTGTCACCCGGGTTCACGCCAGCGCGCTGGCGGAGCTGCGGGATCCGGCGCGGCAGGCGCTCGCGACGTTGTCGGCGAAGCTCCCGCAGGCACCGACCTCGGTCCACGAAATCCCCGAATCCTGGTACGAGACCCAGCCGACACCACGACCGAGGGATGTGCTGCTCGTGGAACTCGAGCTCGCGCCATGGGGTGGTGCGAAGGCAACTCCTGACGAGTTGCGGTGGCGTCTCCTCGACGGGGCGGGCACCCGGCCGTGTGCGTACACCATCGGAAAACCCGACGCGGCCTGGGCGAACCGCGTCGCGCGGCTGGCCGCGGCCGCCTGGCTGGCCGACAGTGCGCCACCGGACGGCCCGGACCGCGACGCGGCGCGTCAGACGTGGCAGGCACTTCGCGCGTTCCCGGCGGCCGAGCAGCGGGACCGCGTCGCCGCGCTGCGGAGGGCGGCGCTGGCCTGCACCGAGGTGAACCTGCTCGACCTTCTGGTCGGTGACCCCCCATGAGATGGCTCACCTTGTACCTGCGGTGCCGGGGCGTCCCCGCCGCCGCCGGGGCGGCGGCGGCCGGCGTACTCGTGTTGTGGTGGCTGGGCCAGACGGCCGAGGAGCCGCGACTGAGGCTCGCGGTCGCGTTGTTGTCGACGCTCGTCGCCACCGTCGCGTTCGGGCCCGGGCTTGTCGACGCCGATCCCGCGTTGGAGCGGACGGCATCCCTCCCGTGGCCGCCCCGCCGCGCCGCGCACGTCCTGGCGGTGATGGCCACCGCGACACTCATCGCCGCAGCGCCGGCGCTGACCGGCGAACCGCTGGCGACGGCGGCGCTGATGATCCGGAACACCGCCGGGCTCGGTGGGCTCCTCGCCGTCGGAGCAGTCTGGGGTGCGCAGTGGGCCTGGCTTTTCCCGGTCGGGTGGACACTCGTGGTGATCCTGTCCGGGCCGGCGAGCGGGCACCTGTACCAGGAGATCCTGACCTGGATGCTGCAGCCGGCCGCCACCACCTCGGCCGCTGCCTGCGCCGCGACCATCGCCGTCGTCGGCGTGGTCACCCACGCCGTTCTCGGGGGTCGCCGGTGAGCACCCGTCCCGGCGGATCACCGAATCGCCCCGGCCTGACCCGGAGCACGGCCGTCACTGTTCCGACCGATGGGGAGCGCCGCCGGACCTGCTACCGGCGGCGGAGCAGGGCCGGCAGGCCGCCGATCGCGGCGAGTGTAGGCCCCTGCCAGTTCGGATCGGTGTTTGTCAGCGCGTCAACCTGAACGTGGGTGGACCCGGCAGTTGGTGTGGAGGTATCGGGCAGCGCCGTCGGTGCAGTCGTAGATCGCGACCGTCTGGGTGTCCTCCAACGGGTCGGCCGGCGGCATCAGGAAATGTGTCTGGCTAACCGGGAGGAACTCGTAGCTGATGCGGTCTGGTTTCTGGAGGAATTCGGCATGCATCGGGTCGAGGACCAGGGTCAGGCACAACCTGCCACCGTCGGCGGACACCTCGTACCGGGTGCCGGGGCGCTCGTAGACGCCTTCGTACCTGGCCAGGTCGAGGTGCAGCGTCGGGTCCGGTGCGGGCAGGTCCGGGATGGTGACCGCGCTCGACTGGTCCCGGGACCGCCTCACCGCCGCCCTGGAGGCGATCCAACTTCACCCGGCCATCGCCGATCCGCTCGTCCTGCGGACCATCGAGCCCCAGAGCTACACCATCACCACCAGACCGGACCGCCTCAGCCCGGCGCAACGCCAAGCCCTCGAAGACGTGAGCCACCCGCCGCGTGGCCACCGACGGTGAGCGGCTTGCCCTTGCCGGTGGTCAGCCCTTCAGTGCTGAGCATGTCGGCGAGCGCGGCCCTGGTGTGGGTGGCGGATCACCCTTCAGCGCCGCGTGCGGCGAGCGACGGCCAGTTCGTCGGTGGCGCCAACGTGCCAGCGCACCGCGCGGTCGCCAACGCAGCTTCCGCCGCGGTCAACGCCGGGGCGGTTCAGTCAGCGGCGTTTGCCTAGCCGGGCCGTGACCTCTCGCAACTTGCGCTGGTTTGACGGCTTGCTGACCTCTTGGCGGCCACGCTCCATCAACTGCCGCCCGCGTGGGCTGCGCAGGAAATCCCTGACCCGTCGAATAATGGCAGACATCTCGAGCTCCTCCAGAGTTTCGATCGTCTTGGTCATACCCAGCATGGCCGGGTACTACTCACCTGCTCGCCTACGCCCCGTCCAGCCCTTGAGGGGGCGGTTCGTGCGCGTGGGTGTTGGCCAGTGCGTGTAAGAGCGCACGGTCCCCAGCGACGTTCTAATCCTGGCCTCAGCTTGATCGGGGACGATGAGCAGCAAGGCATCGACTGGAAGGGGGGCGGGGCGGCGTGCGGATCATGATCGCGGATGATGACCCGGCAATCCGTGCGTCGCTGGAGCGGGTGCTCCAGGTCGAGGGTTACGACACCAGCACCGTCGCCAACGGTCTCGCCGTGCTCGACGAGGTCGGTGGGGCCGGCGATGACACGCTGGATCTGCTGATCCTCGACGTGATGATGCCGCGCCTGGGCGGGTTGGAGACCTGCCGGCGGTTGCGGACCGCGGGTCGGGATCTGCCGGTGCTGATGCTGACCGCCCGTGACCAGGTCTCCGACCGGGTCGCAGGGCTGGACGCGGGCGCCGACGACTACCTGCCCAAGCCGTTCGCCACCGAGGAGTTGCTGGCCCGGGTGCGGGCCCTGCTGCGCCGGCGCACGCCGGGCAACGGCGAGTCGCAGATCCTGTCGTTCGCCGATGTCCGGCTCGATCCCGACAGGTTCGAGGCGTGGCGGGGTGGGCGGCCCCTGCGCCTGACCCGGACCGAGTTCTCTCTCTTGGCGGTCCTCGTGCGCAACGCGACCCGGGTGTTGACCCGCGACGCGCTGTTCGAGGCGATCTGGGGCTTCGACATGAGCGCCACCGCCAACAACCTCCAGGTGTACGTGAGCTACCTGCGCCGCAAGATGGAGGCCGAGGGTGAGCCACGATTGATCTACACACTGCGCGGCCTGGGATACACGTTGCGGGAGACTCCTCCGTGAGCAGGCCCGCCGGCCGGGAACCGCGCCGGCTGACCCGATGGTGGCGCCGGCGGTCGCTGCGGACCAGGCTGACGGTGATCGCGGCGACGGCCATCGCCGTCAGCGTGTTCCTGGCCTTCCAGGTATCCAGCGAGCTGCTGGACTGGCAGCTGCGGGACAGCGCCGAGAATCAGTTGCGCGCCGACTCCCGCGTCCTGGCGGCGACCGCGGAGCGCGCCGGTCTGGCGCAGGTTCCGCTACCGCCGTATCCCGGGTCCGGTCCGCTGGTGCGGGTCATCCTGCCCGACGGTTCGACCCGGACGCCGGCCGGCCAACCCGCGCTGCCCCCGGTCAGCGAGCACGCCGGGCGCGTGGCGCAGGGCGGTTTGGCCGACCTGATGGAGTCGAACGACAGCGATGAGGACGGCTACCTCATTTACACGCTCCGGGCGGGCGACGGCGCGGTTCAGGTGGCCCGCGTCGTCGACGACAGCCCGATCAACCAGTTCGGGTTCGGTATGCTGCTGATCGGATTGCTCTGCGTGGTCGGCGGCGCCCTTGTCGGGCGGACCGTGGCGCGGACCGGGCTGGCACCGATCGACCGGCTGACCGCCGCAGCGGAACGTGTCGCGCACACCCGGAGTCTCGACGCCCACATCCCGGATGAAGGCGGTGGGGAGATCCGGCGGCTGATCCAGTCGATCAACGACATGCTCGCCGCGCTCCGGGACTCCCGGCAGGCCCAGCGGCTGCTCGCCGAGGACGCCGCCCACGAGCTCAAGACCCCGCTCACCAGCCTGCGCCTCAACGTCGAGCTGCTGATCCGGCTCGATCGGCGCGGCACCCTGGACGGCGCACTGCCGGCGGAGAGCCTGACCCGGCTGCTCAACGATGTCGGCGCCCAGGTGGCCGAGTTGAGCACCCTTGCCGCCGAGCTGACCGACCTCGCCCGCGGTGACGTCAGCGACGAAAACACCGAACTGCTCGACCTCGCCGACGTGGTGGTGGCCGCCGTGACCCGGGCGCGTTCCCGCGTACCCGACATCGAGATTGCGCTCGACGTGACCTCCGTGTGGGTGAGCGGCCGTGCCGCTGCGCTCCAGCGGGCGGTGCTCAACCTCATCGACAACGCCGGCAAGTGGTCTCCCGCGGATCAGCCGGTCCAGGTCCGGCTCCGTGCCGAGGACGCGTCGGCGGTGCTCGAGGTCGACGACGCCGGGCCGGGCATCGACGCCGCCGACGTACCGCGGGTGTTCGACCGGTTCTACCGCGCCGACAGCGCCCGGGGGTTGCCGGGATCCGGTCTCGGGCTGTCGATCGTGCGGCGGGTCGTCGACGCCCACGGCGGCCGGGCCATCGTCGCCCGCTCCGCACGCGGTGGGGCGCTGCTCCGGGTCGACCTTCCGGCCGCGACCCCGCCCGCCCCGATCGCGCGCCGCGTCGCCGGAGAGGACAGCGCGGTGCGCTGACCCGCCCCCGCTCCGGCGGCGCGGCCTAGGACAAGGGACGGCGGCCCTCGGGGATGGCCCCGCGGGATGGCGCCAGATCGCCTGTGGAAGCACCACGAGCATCGCTGGTGACAGCGTCAGCATGGCCACCAGTGCGCACAGGATGCCGGCCGCACCGATCGGGGGCGCAACCCGCTGGTGCTATTCAGGTCGGTGACGAGCAGGCGGAGCATGCCGGCGGTCGCGTTGCTGCGGACGCGGCGATGGTCGGCGCCGCGCCACGTAGCGCGTGGACCACGGTGCCGAAGCCCTTGACGAGGAGGTGGACGATCCCCGGGCTCGTCTGCCTCTGGGCCTGGAGGAAACGCGGGCATCGCATTGCCCGACGACGTCATCCGGCCGCGGTCGCCGCTCGGTGGCGGCGCAACACGTAGCGGACCACTTCGCCGAGCGCGGTGATGGACAGGGCGAGACCGAGGCCGACCGCCAGGCCCAGCGTCGGATTGGATTCGAAGGCGGCGCCGCCGAGGTAGCCGACCAGGCCGGAATAGCCGGCCCAGGTGACGGCGGCGAGGGCGGTGAACGGGGTGAAGCGGGCAAGCGGGTAGCCGGTGGCGCCGCTGGCGGTCACGATCGCGGTGCGGCCGCCGGGGACGAACCGGGCCGCGATGATCAGGGCGCCGCCCCGGCGGTGCAGGTGCGGGGCGATCCTGTCGGCGGTGCGGATCAGGCGACCGCCCGAATGGCGCTCGCGCAACAAGCGCCCGATGAGGTGGCCGATGTGATCACCGACGAAGGCGCCCAGCGCGGCGAGCACGATGATCAGCGGAAGCGACGTGATGCCCGACACGGCGAAGACCGCCGCCGCGATGACGACCGACTCCGACGGCAGGAACGGCAGGAACGCGTCGAGGATCGACAGCGCGAGGATCGCCAGGTAGATGGCCGGAGAGGTCATCGCGTTCTCGATCATGGCCATCAGGTCCATCGGGACCGCTCCTCCCCGTCGAGCACCCAGGCGCAGAGGCCGACTACGACGAGCACGAGTGCCAGCAGAACCCGTTCGGCCAGGCCTGCGAACGGGAGACGGCCGTGGCCGAGCAGCACCGCCGGCCCGTTCATCGCCGCGAACGCGACGCACGCGGCGAACGCGGACCACCCGGCCGCGCGCAGCCAGCGGATCCGGGCCGGGTCGGCCCCGCGCCCGGCACGCTTGGCGATGAGCAGGGCGAAAAGCGGTGGCAGCGCCGCCATCAGCGCCGCCCCGAAGCGATGCACCGCGGCGGCGACGTCCGGTTCGGTCCCCGGCAGGTTCGTGGGGAACACCACCACCGCGACCAGGGACACGCACCACACCGACAGCAGTACGGTGAGGGGCCAGGCTGGTGGCAGCACGCGCCGGGCGCCGGCCAGGAGCCATGCGCCGGCTGTCGCGAGCCCGCACGCCGCCAGGGCCAGCAGGACGGCGCCCGGCGGCGTCCGGATCGATTCGCTGACCATCTGGTCCACCGGGTCGACGTCGCCGACCAGCAGCAGGCCCGCCCCGGCCGCCGTGCCCAGGCCCAGGCTCAACTGGACGTTGCGATACCAGCGGGAGGTGCCCGCTCGAACGATCGTCGCTGTCATGCGGCGACCTCGGCGGGCGCCGGCGACTCACGGGCCGGACGGATCCGGTAGAGCTGCTCGAACGCGGACACCGTGCGGGTCTGGTCGTGTTGCTCGGCCACGGCACGAGCCCGGTGCCCCAGCTCGTCCGCGTGTTTCGGGTCGCAGAGCACGGTGAGCAGTCGCTCGGCGAGCACGACAACGTCGCCGGGCGGGAACAGGTAGCCGGTCTCCTTGTCCCGTACGAGGTGGGGCAGAGCTGCGGCATCGGCGCCGATCACGGGCCTTCCGCTGGCCATCGCCTCGAGCGTGACCAGGCTCTGCAGCTCGGCGGTACCCGCGTTGACGAAGACCGCCGACGCCGCGTACGCGGAGGGAAGGTCCTCGTCAGGGATGAAGCCGGTGAACGTGACATGCTCGGCGACGCCCAGTTCCCCGGCGAGCGACCGCAGCGCCCGGCCCTCGGATCCGGTGCCGACCAGGAGCAACTGGACATCGAGGGAGCGCCGCACCAGCGCGAATGCCCGCATCACGACGTCGAGGTTCTTCTCGGCGTCGAGCCGGCCCACGTACGTGATGGTGGGCTTGTGCGCGAGGCTGTAGGCCCATCGGAATTCGGCTGCGGGCGCCTGCTCACGGAAGCGGGTGAGGTCGATGCCGCACGAAATGGGCAGGACCGGCCCGGACACACCGGAGACGACGGCGAGCGCGGCGGCGTACGGGGTCGGAGCCGTGACGATGTCTGCCTTGGCGAACACCCGGGCGGCGTCGCGCCATGCCCACTCGTGCGCCCTCGTCCGGCCAGCGTTGCCGATGGGCAGGTAATGGATCAGGTTCTCGGGCATGAAGTGGTTGGTGGCGATGACGAACAGGTCGCGCTCGTGCGCCGTGTCGACAAGCGCCCGGCACAGCGGGAAATGGCTCTGCACGTGCACCACATCGGGCCGGATCTCGTCGAGGATCCGGCGGGCTGCCGCGCGCAGCCCCAGTGGCGGACAGAACCGGAAACGTGAGTGGCCCGGCACCGGCAAGGAACGCACGCGGTGCTCGACGACGCCGTCGCTGGACATGCCGGCATGGTTGCGGGTGTCCGTCGATGGCGCGACAACGTGCACCTCGTGCCGAGCGGTCAGTGCCACGGCCAGGCGCTGGGCGAAGTAGGACGCCCCGTTGACGTGAGGGGCGTAGGTGTCGGCACCGATGAGGATGCGCATGGGACGAACTACCTTTCGTCGGTGGTATCGCTTCATGACGAGGTGAAAGACAGCGACCGGCACGGCGACGGCCGCGGTGAGCAGGAAGATGCCGCCGGGCAGTGCGAGCAGGCCGGACAGCTGGCTGCCGAACAGAGCGCCGAGACCGATCAGCACCAGGCCGCGTACGGCGGCGGTGGCCCCCACCCAGGCGGCGAATCTCCGGTACGGGAGCCCGGCGAGCCCCGCCGACACGAACGCCGGGAGGGCGAAGACGTCGACGAGCTTGGCGGTGATCACCAGCCGAGGCAGTGACATCCCGGCCAGCCGGTCGAGCAGCGCCGTCGCCTTGAGCCTGCTCAGTAGGGACGCCACCCAGGGCCGCCGGGCCGACCGGCCGACGAGGTAGAGCAGGCTGTCGCCCACCACCTCGGCCAGCGCGACGATCACCCAGATCGGCCAGAACGCCGCAGCGCCGGCGCCGACCAGGGTGCCCGCAGTGATCGTCGCCGCCGGCCCCTCGATGAGCACGAAGAGACCGAGCACCAGGTAGGGGTGCTCGAGCACGGCCTGTGTCAGATCCATGCCGAGAAGCTTTGGCCGAAGGTTCCGTACCGGTCGTCCCTCCGCGGGGCCGACCGATGTAGCTCCGTGGTACGGAGTCCGATCACCGACCGCGGCAGCCACCGGCCTGCCAACCCACCGGCTGGCGCTTGCCCGGGCGGCGCTGCGTTGACTGCCATCACTAGCCCCCTACTGCGGGTTACGTCGCTTGTCTGAGGCCTAGTGGTACCGAGCGAATCTGAGGCGACCGTTAATGCGGCGCTCAGGCCGGGTGGCCGGACCAGCTGCCCAGCGCCACGCACAAGCTGGTGGCGGAGGGAGAGATCACCCCGGTCCACTCCGACGTGTGGGAGCACGACGTCGGCGGCATGCGCACCGTACGTCAGTGTTTCTAACAGTCGTCTCAGGTCCGCTCGGTAGGAAAGTAGGCATCGCCGAGCGACCCGGGTCTCGGCCCCGCCTGCATGGCCGGACCCGCCGCGCCCCTCGGCGGCACGGTCAGCGCCGGCGCCGCACCGGACGGCGGCTGGATCGTGCGCGCGAACCGGAAAGGCGGCCAATCGTGATCACTGTGCTCGTGGTGGAGGCCCAGCCGCTGCAACGCGTCGGGTTTCGCATGCTGCTGGAGAGCACCCCCGACACTGAGATCGTCGGCGAGGCCGAGAACTGCGCCGAGGCCATTCGATGGACCACCGAGCTGCATCCCGACGTGGTCCTGATGAACATCCGCAGGAAGGGCGTCGACGGCATCGAGGCCACCCGGCGCATCGTCGCCGTCGGCGGACGTTCGCGGATCCTGGTGCTGACGTTCGACGCGGACCGGTACGCGCTCGCCGCGCTGCGGGCCGGAGCGAGCGGTTTCCTACTCCAGGACACCCGCCCGGAGGAGCTGCTCGCCGGCATCCGGGCCGTCGCCGCCGGGGACACGGTGATCGCGCCGGCGTTGACTCGGCGGCTGCTCGACGCGTTCGCCGACCGAATCGACGATGACCTCCGCGGGCCCGTGCGACAGGATCCCCGGCTGGACTCCCTGACCGAACGCGAGCGCGAGGTCTTCGTCGCCATCGGCCACGGCCTCACCAACGGCGAGATCGCGCAACGGTTCACGCTGTCGGAGTCGACGGTGAAGACCCACGTCGGGCGGGTCCTCGCCAAGATCGGCGCACGGGACCGGATCCAGGCCGTCACCCTCGCCTACGACCTGCGACTCACCCGGCCGATTTGACGCTTCATCTCGCGCGTCCGTCGGGAGCGCGACCGTAGGTTTCAGCCGCGCCGCTCCGGGCCGACGCCGTACGGGTGTGAGTTCGGTGCGGACGTGTGTGAGCTCAGCGCTGTTCGGCTTGTGACCTCAGTGAACTCACACACGTTCGACGCTTCGTCAGGACTTGCGGGGAGAGACCACCATGATGCCGATGCACATCTCGTCGCTAGTACCGTCGCCCCATACCACGTAGCGCGGCGGCAACTTCTTCAGCTGCGGCACTAGTTTGCGCAGCCCCGCGTCGTGCGTACACGTCACCCGCAGCGTGTCCCCCGGACCGATCTCCACCGGCGACGGCAGCTTCATCAGCCGCTGGTTGTCGAAGTCGAACTGCGGCACATCCAACACGACCATGGCCTTCGGCGTGCCCGGGTTGAGTTCGACCTTCAAGGCCCGCCCGAGCATGTGCATGTGGCCGAAACCGGCGAACAACGTCATCGGCGCCTCCACCCTGTGATCGCAGGTCTGGATGTCACCGGGCTTCGGCACGCCACCCTGGTTGCATTCCTCCACCTGACGGTCCGCCATCTCGCCAACCTCCGCCCCGAAACGCTTCGTCACGTCCACGATCGAGGCCGCCCGGTCACACAGCGGACCCGACTCGTCGGCGGCGCAGGGCAGGTCGACCGGCGCGTCGAGCGACCACGTCTCGAGTTCCCGGGTCTGTGGCGTACCGTCCGTCAGCCGCAGCCGCACCGCCGAGCGGTCCGACCCGGCCGGCTTGCCGCCTCTCGCGAGCAGGTTGTAGTGGATCTGAAGGACGAGCAGGCTGCCCGGCTCCAGCTTGTAGCCGGCGTCCTGGTCGAGCAGCGTCTCCGTGGCGCCCGGCGCCCAGGTGTCCACCCACGCCGCGTCCCCTTCTTCCACCTCGGCGCCGGCCACGCCGGTCCCGCCGAAACACTGCCAGCCGAGGCCGGGGGTCTTCGTGTCGTGCTCGCGCACCGCGGCAGCGCCGCCTGGCGGCACCGCGTACACGATGGCGTGGTGCGCGATGGCGACGTTCTCCGGCATGAACTGGGTCCCGGTCAGGAACGCCGTCTTGGTCAGGCCCGGATCGAGCACCTGGCACCGGTACTCGTCCGAGCCGCCGCCCTCCGGCGGCGCAGGCGTGTAGGCCTCGGCCATCTTCAGGCCGACGAACCGCTCGCCGGCGCGCAGCGGCTGCGGGGGAGCTGACGACCCGCCCGCGTGCGCGCTGTGCGAGCCGGACTCAGCAGGCGCCGCGCTGTTGTCGGCGTCCGACCCGCACGCGACGGCGGTGAACGCCGTCGCCAGCGCCATGGCGGCCGCCCCGAACCTCCGCGGTGGACTGTGAAACTTCGTCATAGCCTGAAAGCTAGGCCCGATTCCGCCCCGTTTCGTCGTACTGCGGTCGTCAATCTCGACAGAGGAGGCGGTACCACGGTGCCACCTCACCTTCACCGCCCGCACGTCTATTAATCGTCGTCTCAGATTCGCTCGGTACGAAGTCGGCATCGGATAAGCGATGCAGCTCGTACCTGGAGTCCATTGATGGCAGTCAACGCGGTGGTGTCCGGGGAAGCGCCGCCCGGTCGGCTGGCCGGCCGGTGGGTGCCGCTGCTGGTCGTCGCGATCGGGCTCGGGTTCGGGCTGCTGGTGCTCTTCGTACGGCTGCACCTGGAGCCGATGACGAACGTCGACCGCGGTGTCGTCCGGGAGCTCAACGAGGTCGTGTCGCCCCGGTCGTACCTGGTGAACGCGCTCAACGGGATAACCCGGCTGGGCGGGCGGCCGGTCATGCTCCGGCTGGTCGGTGTCGCCGCGCTGCTGCTGCTGGTGCGCCGGCGGGTCCGCCTCGCCGTCTACCTGCTGGCCACCACCGCCGGCGCGCTGCTGCTCGATCCGTCGGTGAAGTCGCTGGTCGGCCGGTTGCGCCCGGTGGTCGAGGCACCGGTGGCGATCGCGTCCGGCAACAGCTTCCCGAGCGGGCACGCGCTCGGGTCGATGGTGGTCTACGGCGCGCTGCTGCTCGTGTTCCTGCCCGCAGTGCGCTACCGGAAGCTGTTCACGGCGGCCGTCGCGCTGCTCGTGGTCGCGATCGGGGTGACCCGGATCGCGCTCGGCGTGCACTACCTGACCGACGTGCTGGCCGGCTGGCTGCTCGGCGCGCTGTGGCTGAGCGTCACGGCGTACGCGTTCCGGCTGTGGCGGCGCGAGGCGGGGCACCCGGAGGCGTCGCTCGACGACGGCCGTGAGCCGGCACCCGCCGAGGCGACCAAACCGGCGCCGGACTCCGGCCGCCCGATCCCGCACCGGTGGGTCAAGGCCACCGAGATCCTGACCGGCTGGGTGTTCACGTTCGGCATCCTTTACGTCGTCGGCTACCTGTTGAAGAACCACACCGAGGGCACCTGGCTGGGACGTTTCGACGACGGCGTGGTCCGGTGGCTGCAGACGTTGCGCACGCCCGCCCTGGACGACGTGAGCTGGGTGTGGAGCAAAGCCGGCGACACCCGCGCCATCCTGGCCATCTCGCTGGTGGTCTGCCCGATCGCGTTTGCCGTGTGGCGGCAGTGGCGACCGGTGGTGTTCGTGGTGCTCACCATGATCGGCGAGCTCACCCTGTTCCTGTGCACCGCGGCCAGCGTCCAACGGGACGGCCCACCGGTGCCGCAGCTCGACTCCCCGATACCCACGTCGTCGTTCCCGTCGGGGCACATCGCCGCGACGATGTGCATCTGGGTGGCGATCGCGGTCCTGATCATGGACCGGGTGAGCAGCCGGTGGCGCTGGTTCGCCGTGGTGCTCGCGGTGGTCATGCCGGCCGGTGTCGCGCTGTCCCGGATGTACCGCGGCATGCACCACCCGACCGACCTGCTCGGCCCCGCGATCCTGACCGCGCTCTGGGTCGGCCTGCTGTGGTGGGTGCTACGGCCGAACATGCGGGCGACACCGGCCGAGGTGCGTACGTGAGCACCTGGTCCGGCCACCCGGCCTGAGCGCCGCATTAACGGTCGGCTCAGATTCGCTCGGTACCACTAGGCCTCAGACAAGCGACGTAACCCGCAGTAGAGGGCCGGTGATGGCAGTCAACGCAGCGCCGCCCGGGCAAGCGCCAGCCGGTCGGTTGGCAGGCCGGTGGGTGCCGTCCCTGACCAACCACTCATCGGAGGTTTCGTGTCCGCACGTCCAGGTTCCACGGTCGTCGATCGGCAGCCCGGCAGCGCGCTGCCAGCCAACGCTGATGACGCTGCCGCCATGCTCGTCGGCGCCGTCAAGCGATACGGCTCCGACCGGTCGGCCGTCGTCGCGCTCAACGACGTCACCATCGCGTTCCCGGCGGGGAAGTTCACGGCTGTGATGGGCCCGTCGGGTTCGGGAAAGTCGACGATGATGCACTGCGCCGCCGGGCTGGATCAACTGACGTCGGGCCGCGCATTCGTCGGCAACACCGATCTGTCGACGCTCAACGATCGCGAGTTGACCAGGCTGCGCCGAGAACGGATCGGGTTCGTGTTCCAAGCGTTCAATCTGGTGGCGACGCTCACGGCCGAGGAGAACATCTGCCTGCCGATGACGTTGTCGGGGCGCAGGCCGAGTGTCGCAGTGCTCGATCAGGTCGTGTCGCTGCTGCGCCTCGGTGATCGCCTGCATCATCGGCCGACGGAGCTCTCGGGTGGCCAGCAACAGCGAGTTGCCGTCGCCCGGGCGCTGGTCGCCCAGCCGCAGGTGGTGTTCGCCGACGAGCCCACCGGCAACCTCGACACCCGGTCCGGACAGGAGATCCTCGGCTTCCTGCGATCAGCAGTCGATCTGCATCACCAGTCGATCGTGATGGTCACGCACGATCCCAACGCCGCTGCCTGGGCGGACCACGTCGTGTTCGTCGTCGACGGCCGAGTGCACGACGTGATGGATCACCCGTCGGCCGATGCGGTGATCGACGTGATGAAGGGCCTGGGGCGATGAGCCAGATGATGCGGAGTGCGGCTCGAAGCGTGCTCGCGAGTCGGGGTCGGTTCGTGCTGACGGGCACGGCGATCATGCTGTCGGTGGCGTTCCTCGTCGCGACGCTGGTGCTGTCCGACTCGATGCGTGGCCGAGCAGCCAGTGACATCGCCGAAGCGTTGGCCGGGACAGATGCGGTGGTGCAGGGCGTCGTCCTCGGCGAGCCCGGCGGAGGGCCGGGAGATCCGGAAAGGTCGGTTCGGCGGTCACTGGACCCCGACATCACCAAGCGCGTGGCTACGGTCGATGGCGTCGACGGGGCCGCCTCGCAATGGGTCGGCTTCGCGAAGCTGGTCGTCGACGGATCGTCAGTCGGAACCGGCACGGCCAGCGACGTCGGTCGCAACTGGATCGCCGACCCGGCGCTCAATCCGTTCCGGCTCACGAGCGGGCGGCCACCGACCAAGGTCGGCGAGGTCGTGATCGATCGATCGCTCGCTGGCGACGCGGGCTTGGCTCCGGGTGCCGTCGTACAGGTCCTGACCACGACGGGGATACACGACGCGACCATCACCGGTGTCGCGACGTTCGCGTCGGCGGACGCGGCACCGCTGCAGCGAACGGTGCTGTTGCCCGACGGAGCGGTGTCCGCCTGGCTCGACACCGCCGCCGCGCCGACGGAGGTGCTCGTCGACGTCGCGGAGGGCGTTGACCGCGTCGAGGTACTCGGCCGATTGGCGGCGCTGACTGGTGCCGAGGTCGTCGACGGGCCCGACCACATCCGGACGATGCAGGACGCCGCGACGTCACCGCTGCAGTTCCTGACCGTGTTCCTCCTGGCCTTCGCCGTGATTGCGGTGTTGATCGGCGTGACGATCATCTTCAACACGTTCGCGCTCACCGTCGCTCGCCGTCGGCGGGAGTCGGGGCTGCTGCGTGCGATCGGTGCGCAACGACGCCAACTGCTCGGCGGAGTGGTGATCGAGGCGGCGCTCGTCGGGACGATCGCCACGCTCGCCGGCCTCGTGTGCGGGGTCGCGGGAGTGGACGTGCTGCGCTGGCTTGTCGGACTCGCCGGGATCACGTTGCTCACCGGGCCGTCGATCGTGAGCACGACCTCGATCGCGGTCGCCGCGACCGTCGGTATCGGCGCAACGATCCTGTCGGCATGGATCCCGGCTCGCCGTGCGGCGGCGACACCGCCGATCGAGGCGCTGCGCGAGAGCGCGGCGGAACCCCGGGCCGTGAGCCCGGCGCGAACTGCGAGCGGACTCGTGCTCGCCGCGGCGGCGATCGCTGGAGGAGCTGTGGCTGTGGTGCGCTCGAGCGCGACGTGGGTTCTGTTCGTCGGTGCCATCGTCCCGGCGCTTGTGCTGTGCGGCCCGGCGATCGTGACCGCCGCAGCGCGGGGGAGTGCTCAGGTGGCCCGCCGCGCCGCCGGTGTGTGTGGCTCGATCGCAGCGGGCAATCTGGCAGCGAGCCCCCGCCGATCGGCGTCGACGGCGCTCGCGCTCATGCTCGGCACCGCGATGGTGACGATCTTCGCGATCTTCGCGAGCTCACTGACGAGCGCGGTCGGGACGGACGTCCGTAAAGGACTGCAGGCAGACCTGGTGGTCACGTCGGCGACCGCCGACTTCCCGACGATCGACCCCGCCCTGGCCGGCCGGATCGAAGCGCTGCCCGACGTCGACGCGGTCGCTGCGCTGTCGATCGCCGAAGGGATCGTGGCAGGTAAGGCCGAAGCGATCGGCGGCATCGACCCGACGGCACTGCCCACCATGTTCGACCTCGACCCGATCGCCGGCGACCTCGCCGACCTGAGCGAGGGGGGCGTGGCCGTGGTCGGCGACGACCCGACGCTGCTCGGCGGCACCCTCGCGATCGAGTTCGAACGCTCGACACTCGAGGCGCCGATCGTTGCCGTGGTCGCGAGGAGCACCGGCGGCTTCGAAGCCCCTTTGTACTTCGTCGACCGCGCGACACTCGATGCCTCAGTCGGTCGCCTGCTCGACGCTCTGTTGTTCGTCGACCTCGCCGACGGAATGGTCGCAGACGCCGAAAAAGACGTGAGGGCACTGGTCCGAGCCACGCCCGGGTCGTTCTTCGAGACCCGGGCAGAGCACGTCGCCAAGAGCGGCAGCGAGATCGCCGCGTTCCGGAACTTCATCGACGGGATGCTCCTCCTCGCGAGCTTCATCGCGCTCCTCGGAGTCGCCAACACCACGGCGCTCGCGATCAATGAACGCTCTGGAGAATTCGGGCTGCTGCGAGCGGTCGGCGCGACTCGGCGCGAACTACGTCGAATCGTGCGGCTCGAGGTGGCACTCCTGTCGTTCGTGGCAGCATCGATCGGCATCGCCATGGCAGTCGGCTTCGGCTGGGCGCTGATCGACGTCACCGGTGGCGCGGAGATCCCATCCGTCGTCGTACCGTGGTCCCGTCTCGCAGTGACGCTCGTCGTTGCGGTCACGGCCGGCGTCGTCGCTGCGGCGTGGCCCGCGTTCCGGGTCTCCCGGGTGCCCGTGCTCGAGCTGGCGGGCCGGGACCGCTGATGCGCAGGTCCTGCGCCTGGACCGGACGGCCGACGAACGGTCCCGGTGCAGGGACCTCGTACGGTGCCAAACTGCGTTCGGTGTCGTGACCAGGGCTTCAGGTTCCGGCTCACACAACCTCTGGCACGGTAGAGCATCCATCCGCCCCGGCCGCTGGGCTGGGGTCGCGGATCATGCCGAGTCGCGTAGCACCAACTTCGTGGGCAGGATGACGGACGAGGGTTCGTGTCCCGCGATGAGCTCAACGAGCATTCGGGTCATTTCTTTGCCCAGGGCCTGGACTGACTGGTGAACGGTGGTCAACGGCGGATCGGTTCGTTCGGCCGTGCCGAGGTCGTCGAAGCCCACGACTGCCACGTCGGCTGGCACGGACCGTCCGGCATCGATGAGGACGCGTAGGGCGCCCGCCGCCGTGTCGTCGCTGGCGGCGAAGATGGCGTCGAGGTCGGGGTGACTGTCAAGCAGTGACTTCATCGCTGCGGCGCCCCCGGTCTTGGTGAAGTCGCCTTCTGCCGTCGCGTACGGGATCAGCCCAGCCATGATCATCGCCTCGTGGTAGCCGCGGTGGCGAGCGCGGCCGACGTCGGTGGACATGGGGCCGGTGATGGTGACGATCCGGGTTCGGCCGAGGCTGATGAGGTATTCGGTGGCGAGTCGCGCGCCGCCGAGGTTGTCGGAGTCGACGTACCACTGTGGCTCGAAATTCAATGGCCGCCCGCCGTACACCGCGGGCAGGCCGGCCCGACGCACGATGTGAGTCAGCGGATCGTCGCCGTGCAGGGCCATCAGCATGATGCCGTCGACGCCGCGCGTGTGCAGAAGGTTGGTCAGCCGGGACCGGCCCCGGCCGGAGCTGGCCAGGCACAGCAGCAGGTGAAGGTCGGTCTCCTCAAGCGCTGCGGACACGCCGACGATGACCTGGGCAAAGAACGGGTCGGCGAACAGCTCGGGATCGTCATGGGAGACCGCGAGCGCGACGATCCCCGTCTGTTGGGTGGCCAAGGCGCGGGCGGTGCGGTTGGGTAGATAGCCCATCTCCTTGATGGCGCGCTCCACGGCATCGCGCGTGGCGCGGCTGACATGCGGCGCCTTGTTGATCACCCGGGACGCGGCGGAACGTGACACGCCCGCGCGTTCGGCCACCTCGTCGAGGGTCGGTTGCCGACGGGGCCTCTGCGCTGCCATCGCGATGCCGAGTCCTTCCTGTTCGACGTCGGGGCAGCCGCTACCACCGGCCGGTGACGTTTCCGCTGACCGATCGTATCGGCCGGCATCGACGGCGTCGAGGCGGCTTACCGCCGCCGTCAGGCTGGAAGCGGTCCCAGAAATCCCTGAACCCGATCTTGCCACGAGGATGACCTCGCTTGACATCTGCCTGATATTTCCTGAACATCGGACGGTAACGCATGGATGCACATCGCTGGAAGCGCTTCCAGTTCACTCAGAGGGGATTTGCCCATGAGACGCTTCACCCGCCCCTGGGGACTTGCCGCCGCTCTGGCGTTGGCGGTTCCCGCGATCCTGCTCGGGGCACCAGCTGCGCACGCGGATCCGGTCGGTCAGACCAGCGGCTTCTACGTCGACCCCAACTCGAGCCCAGCGAGGTGGGCGGCCGCAAATCCGGGCGACGGACGCGCCGCCGCCATCCGTACCGAGATCGCGCAGAAGCCGATGGCCAGGTGGTTCGGCAACTGGAGCGGCGACATCGGGAGCGCGGTCAGGGGCTATGTGGGAGCCGCAGATGCGGTTGACAAGCTTCCGCTGCTGGTGGCCTACAACCTTCCCGGCCGGGACGCGTGCGGCGGCCACTCCGGTGGCGGCGCCGGCAGCGTAGCCGCCTACGACTCATGGATCGCCTCCTTCGCCTCCGCCATCGGCAGCCGTCCTGCCGTAGTGGTTCTCGAACCGGACTCCCTGGGCGACTTCAACTGCATGAGCCAGGCGCAGATCAATGACCGGGTGGGTATGCTCTCTCGCGCCGTCGGCCAGTTCCGGTCCAAGGCGCCCAACACCTGGGCCTACATCGACGCCGGAAATCCCCGCTGGGTCGACGCCCAGACGATGGCGCAGCGGCTGAACATGGCCGGCGTGGGCAATGCACGCGGCTTCGCGCTGAACGTCTCGAATTACTTCACCACCGGCGAGAACACCAACTACGGCAATCAGGTCGCTTCCGCGCTCTGGAGATTCGGATACAGCAAGCCATACGTGATCGACACCAGTCGCAACGGCAACGGCTCCAACGGTCAATGGTGCAACCCCGGCGGTCGCAGGATCGGCACACCCAGCCGGATGGGCGGCGGCGCGGAAATGCTGCTGTGGCTCAAGACGCCGGGGGAGTCCGACGGCAACTGCGGAGTCGGCGGCGGATCCAGCGCCGGGCAGTTCCTGCCTGAGGTGGCCTACAAGATGATCTACGGTTATTAGCGCAGCGCACGGAAAGCTTGGCGTCGCACGCGGCCGACGCTTTCCGTGCCTGCCACACCAACGGCGCCTCTCTGTGTCCCGGCATCGGGCGCAGAGAGGCGCCGAGCACGCCCTATCTGCGGCACGCGCTACGTCGTGAGGTAGGGGCGCTCTCCGCGTCTGCGGGGGTAGTAGGGCAGTACACTCTGACCGCTGAGCATGTCGACCGCCAGAACGTCAGCGCTGCTGTTGGTCTCGAGGTGATGCTGGCAGAGCTGATCGGCGCACTCGTTGACGAGGCCAAATCCGAGGCTGTGACGTTTGCACGGTAGAGATCCAGACTGAGCAGGCATACGTGCTCAAGACAAGAGTTCATCCACGCAACCGAGGGCAACGTTGACGTCAGTGGGAGCCGCTGTGCTACTGGCCGCTGTCGGGCTGCTCGTCGTGGCCGGGGTGGTCTGGTTACGGGAGGTCGGGCCGCCGTTCGTTGAGCCGGACGTGAGGAAACCGACGCCACCTACCTGAACGGCCGCACGATGCAAAGCGTTGGCGTCGGATGCGCCGGGTACTGAGGTGAATGTTTCGGCCCGTCCGGCGGATTCCACCGATTCATCGGCCGCCCGGACACTGGCCGCGTGAAGTCCGTTGCGTGGTCCGAGGATCCGGCCGGTGAGGTGGAGGGACTCGTCACGCGGCTGGCGGCGCTTGACGGTGATGCCTATCGGGACCAGCCGCTCGATCGGGTAAGGATCGTTGTCGGATCCGACATGCCCGTCGCCGAGCGCCGGTTCCAGGCGCTTGTCGGACGGATACCGGTCGGTGCCGATGTGGTGATCAGTGCGTGCCCGCTCGCGCAGACGATTCCGGATGCCGATCTCGTGGTGTTGATGACGAACGCGAATGGGCCTCTGAAAGACCCGGAGGTGCAGTTCCTGCGACGCGCGGCCGCAGTGCTGTCGGAACCGCCGTTCGTGGTGCTGTCCCCGGTGGGGTCGGCGGAGCCCGACCAGGTAGCGCAGGTGTCGACGATGATGAGGAGGCAGGTCACGACGCTGGACGGACCTGGCGCTGCGTCATGGGTGTTCCCGGTTGCGGCGGCGGAGCCGGGCCGGCCCGGGTTCCGGACGTTCGAGCGGGCGATGACTGTTGCCCTTCGGCGGCGGCGACTGGCCGCCCTCGTCCGCGCGATGTCGTCGATGACCTCGACGATCGTGATGCTTCACGAGTCGGCGAGCCGCCGGCTTGCCGCCGGAATCACCGACCGTTCAGACGTCGACCGGCTCCGGCGGTCGACGGCCGATGACTTCGACACCGCCCAGACCCGGCTGTTGGCTCTGGTCGATCGCAGGTTCGACGAGGCGTGGCGCGCGTTCCAACGCGAACACCTCGCCGGGCCGCGTCTGCTGCTCCACACCGGCGCAGCGGAGGCAGCGTTCGTTGGTGCGTTCCGGTCCGCCCTCGATGACGTGGCGTCGGCCGCGGACACCGCGTCGATAAAGCTGTGGACCCGGCTCAGGACGCGCGCGCCCGTCGATGTGTCCGAGCGGATGCTGGTCATCGCGCCAGTGGTGCGGCCTCCGCTCGCCTCGTTTGGCAGTGGGACGCTCACCGGCTTCGTCGTCGGTGCCCTCTTCCGTCGCGCCGCGATCAAGGAGGAGCTGTCGAGGTCGTGGGAGCATCAGGTGGCGCGGCTGCGCGACGTGCTTAGCAAGGCGTTCGACCGTTTCCGCGACGACGCGGATGCCCTGTTCGACCAGCTCACGGTGGACGTGGAGCGGCACGCCGAGCTGACCGACATCCGCGAGCGGCTGGGGCACCTCGCCGCCGAGATCAATGACCGGTCCGCTGACCTGCGCTGGAGCTCGCGGTCGGGGGAGGTCGTAGCCTCGCCGGCCGGTCGGCTGCTGCGGTACGAGGTGCGGGATGACGTTGTGCTCTACGACGCCTCGCCGGACGGAAACGTGGTCAGCTGGACCAGCCGGGTCGACGTCACCGCGTTCCTGGACCTCTGTCGAAGCTTGGCCGACAGCGAGTCCGACGCGCACGCCACGATCACGGTCGACGGACACCGCTACACCGGGCCTGCGCGCGAGACCGTCGCCTACGTGACCCGGTTCGACCTCACCGCGTGTGACTTTGCGCGGGTGGACCTACAGCTGGTCGACCTCGCGTACCACCGGATGCCGGACGAGCCGAACGCCATCGTTAGCGTGGTCAGTGCCGGGCCGTTCGGGCCGGAGCTGGCCGACGTCGCCGCCCGGACCGCGTCGCCGGACGTCGCCACGGCGGTGCTGGACGTGTCGCCGCTGCATGGCTTCTACGATCGGGAGAGTGACGAAGATGGGTAAGGCGCCCGGGCCCGACGAGAAGTGCCGTGCGGAGGCGGTGAACCGACCCGGCTGGCTGACGGTCCACACGTATGCCGTGTGTGAGGCAGAGCCCTGCGTGGTCAACGGGTCCGGGGAGATCCATCGCGTGGTCGTCGTCAGCGACTCGCCGTTGCAGTACCGGGTCACGGTCCGCGGGCGGTGCGTGACCGACGGTGTCGCCTACGTGGACAGCGGGGAATGGGCTCCGGGCGCCCTGCATCTCGACGGCCGGCGCAAACGCCGTGTCGCCCGCACACAGCAGGCCGACGGGCAACTCGTCGCGGTACACAAGCGCGACAACGAGTCCGTGGAGGTGTCGGTGTCATGGGCAAGTGTCGGATACAAGGGTGCCGGTGAGCTCGACGCACCCCTGACCATCCAACTCGACACGCGACCATCCGCGCCGTAATGGCCGAAGTTCTCCCGTTCCTGGCCGCGGTCGTCATGTTCCTCGCCAGCCCGGTGCTGGTCAAGCGCGCCAAACGGCAGGTGACGGCCTGGATCGCCGAGGCCCGCCCGTACGCCGACGTCCCGCCGGACCAGATCCCGGATTACCTGGCACCGGAGCAGATCGACGCCTACCTGGAGTACGCCGCGGACGTCGTGCAGACCATCCCCGCGATCACGCTGACCGCCGTCGGTGTCGTGTTGGCCCTGCCGGACTCACTCTCGCCTCCGGCCGTGGCGGCCATCGTGCTCACCGTCGTCATGGTGGTGCTGCTCGTCGACAGCGCGGTGCTGGGCATGGCACCGCACACATACCTTCGAAGCAAACTCCTGCGACTCTCGCCGATCGCGCTCGTGGGCATCGCGGTCAACCTGGTAGGCACCATGGTGGTCGCAATCTCATGATTTCCGCTCCGCGCACCGCGTTGTCGCACAGGTGTGCCGTGAGCGTCCGTTCGGAGGGTGATGATGGGGCAACCGACACTGTTCCTCACCGTGGGGCTCCCCTGCACTGGAAAGACCACGGCCGCTCGGCACATCGAGATCGAGCAGGATGCGCTGCGCCTGACGAAGGACGAATGGGTGAAGGCCCTCTACGGGCACGAGAATCCGCCTTCGGCCGGGGACGTGATCGAGGGACGACTCATCCAGATCGGGCTGCGCGCCCTCGAACTCGGCAACAACGTCGTGATCGACTTCGGCCTCTGGGACCGGAACGAGCGCTCCGCGCTCCGCCACGCAGCAGCAGACCTCGGTGCGGCGGTGGAGCTGCGCTACTTCGAACTCACCCCCGCGGAGCAGCGGAGACGACGCGACCAGCGGCAAGCCGCAGCGCCACACACCACGTGGCCCATGTCCGATCAGGAACTCGCCGAGTGGGCTGACCGCTTCGATATCCCCACGCCAGGTGAACTCGACGGCAGTGAACCCGTTGACAACCCACCGGCCGGGTTCACGACATGGAACGAGTGGCGCAGGCATCGCTGGCCGCCAACAGTGTGAAGAGGCTCGTCACACCCGCCGCCACCCCCGTCCGGCAGGACCCCAATCCGGGCACTGATCTTCGTCATGAGGTGCAGACGGGCTACACGCGGCGTGACAGTGCATTCGATCAGGTCGTGCAGGGCGGCAGCGGTGTACGCGGGGTGGGCCCTTTTGGCGGGTCACGTTGGGGGCGGCGTCAGCTCAGTCCCAGGTTGTGCTGTTCGAGGGCGGCCTCGATGGTGTCCAGTGTTTCGGCCCCATGCCGTGCAATCTGGCCAGGCCGTCGGTGGCGTCGAATGATCATGTCGTGGTGCGCGGCCAGTTACAGATAGTCCATGATCAGTTGCATGCCGGTGGACTGCGAAGCTCCGTACAGGTTGGACACCGTGTTGTGTGCGTCCTCTAACTGCTGCAGTGCCAGGGTGACCTGGCCCGGGTTCAGGCCCACGGGTGGCGTGGCCATCAGCTGCGTGGCGAGCAGTTTGACCCGGGCGGTGACGTCCTGGACGGCGGGCCAGACCGCAGCGACCGTGAAGCTGACGTTGTTTACGCCGTCCAGTGCGAGGAACGTCTGACGTAGGGCGGACATCTGCGTGGCGGTCTGGCTGTGGCCACCGATGTTCGTACCGGCTTGGTGGACGGCCCGCAACGCGGTGAAGTAGTCGTCGAGCGCTGCCTTGTCATTGGGGGCGAATGGCATGGGAACGCCCTCTCTGTTGGAAGGGGTGTTGCCCGAAACGCTAGGTCGCACGGCGCTCATCAACAGTCGCCTAGCGGACCGGTGGCGGGTCGGCGAGTCGACCGACCTGAAGGATCTTGCTCTAGGGATCTGACGGCGACCCTTCGGACGCGCAGAATGGGTGATCTCGTCGATGAACCTCCGCGCCCACACCTCGGCTACGACCGGGCGGTGGTCAGGTGATGCTCCGTGAGGTCGGGCAGCGCGCGGTCAGCAGCGGACGACCTGAGTCACCATTGTTTACCAGCGTCAATCGCCGACGGCAGGGCCGTGGTCATCGATCGGGAAAAGTTCGAAGACGGGGTGGCGATCAGCCTCGGCCACAAAGTCCTCGACCGGTGCGTCCTTGTCGGCGCTGAAGTACGGCCGGGTGGGCGTGGCGATGGCAACGTAGCGTTTGAGTACCGGCCCGGCCTCCGCCGCCGAGATCTCACGAACGGCGTAACTCCGCCGGTCGCCGCGTCGAGCCAGGCCGACTCGTCCGGCGGCGCGGGCGTTGTGCACCCAGGACACCGCTCCGTACGGTGCGACCAGCCATTGCCGCCCCTCGTGCTGGACCACCGTAGCCGGGTGCGTGAGCGGCCGGCCGGTCTTGCGGCCTGTCGTGGTCAGCATGTAAGTGCTGGGCACCAGGCCCGCTCGGACGAACACACCGATGACAGCGTCGCCCACACGTCGTCCCCGGCTGGCGCGGAACTGCCGGGGTCCACGAGGATTTCCCGGCCCTGGTTGGCTGGGTGTTGTGTCAGTCACCGCTACCGTCTTCCATCGACATTCGGTTGGCTTCGGGGAAACCCGTCCAGCCTGTTGGGTCCGGGCCAGCGGGTCAAGGCGAGTCAACCACTTGAGCGGCACTTGGTCCGACTCCCGACGTGTCACCCGGCGGTCAACTGCGCGCTGAGATTTGGCACGTAGGGCATGATGCGCAGGGTATCCAAAGGACTGCACGTGCCGATCGGTCGAGTGCATGAGGCCGCTGATTGCTGTGGAGAGAATGTCGATCGAGGTGGACAGGATGACCGACATCGCGTGTCTCCCCTCGGGAGATCCGCTCGTGGTCTGCTCACGCGGCTTCCTGGTGGAACTGGCTGCGGTGCTACCCGCGTCCGGCAGATTCGTCGTCGCCCGCCTCGACGGCACGAGGATGGCAGATGCCGACCACGTCTTCTACGACTTCTCGGACGCCTTGCTCTTCCCCGGCTACTTCGGCTGGAACTGGAACGCACTGTCCGACTGCCTCCGGGATCTGCACTGGCTGCCGGCGGACGGCTACCTGGTGATCGTCGACAACGCGCCCCAGCTGTTGCCGGACAGCGTCCAGGACCGGCACATGCTCTTCCGTATCCTCGTCGAGGCAGTTCGCCACTGGGCCAGTCCGCTCGGCCGACCGGAAGGGCAGGTCACTCCGTTCACGGTACTGCTGCTGGCCGACGGCGACGAAGAGGCAGTGCAACTGCGGCAGGACATCAGACAAGCACTCCGCGACGGGCGCTGAAGTTCGGCATTGCCTGCCCGGCCCCGTCGACGAGTCTCTGACTCCCCGTGCCAGGATCGTCTCGTGCGCAACGAGGAACGGCTACGAACACGGACGCCCGAGTCCCGAGCCTTCGCGCAGCGCGTACCGCTCGTCATGGACCTGACCTCGCGCCTCAACGTGCTGCCGTTCGACGACCTCGACGCGCGCCGGACGTTGCTCACCGAGATCTTCGGCCGGACCATCCCTGACTCGCTGTCGATCCTGCCTCCGTTCTACTGCGACTACGGGCTTGGCGCATCGTTCGGCGAGCGCGTGTTCATCAACCAGGGATGCTTCTTCCTCGACTACGGGGGCATCACCATCGGTGACCGGGTCCTGATCGGTCCCCGAGTCACTTTGACCACGGCCGGCCACCCGGTCGAGCTTGACGAGCGGTACGACTTCATCACACACGCGCCCATCGTCATCGAGGACGACGTGTGGATCGGCGCCGCGGCCACGGTCACTCCGGGAGTGACAATCGGTCGGGGCTCGGTCGTCGGCGCGGGCACCGTCGTCGCGAAGGACGTGCCGCCGCTGAGTGTGGTGACAGCAACAAGCCTTGTCGAGCGAAAGCGTCTCAAGCCAGCGTCTACCGCCACCTGAAATCTGCGGCTCACCCACCCACACCGGCTACTTGACGGGAAGACGGCAGTTGGTAGTCGTCCGGTCCACCAGCGCAGGCAACGATGGACCTCCGTCACACGGCGCGCTCGGCAGGCGCCAGGAGCGGTTGCCGGAGTGCCGCCGTAAGCGGCTGTGAGTGGATGTCAGGGAGCGCGCCTGTCTGGCAGGGTTGGCCGGATGGACCTGACGGAAAAGTTCGAGTGGCGGGGACGTGAAGTTCGATGGTGTCGGACGGGTGCCGGGCCCGATGTGGTTTTCTGCCATGGAACTCCGTGGTCCTCTCAGTTGTGGGCCCCCTACGCCGAGGCGCTGAGCGACAGGTTCAGGGTTCATCTTTGGGACATGCCCGGTTACGGGCAGTCCTCGAAGTCCCCAGATCACCGAGTGTCACTGGACGTCCAGGGTGAGCTCCTGACTGATCTTGTCGCGCATTGGGATTTGCAGTCCCCCCACGTCGTTGCCCATGACTACGGCGGTGCCGTTGCGCTGAGGGCTCTCCTCCTGCACGGCTGTGCGTTCGCATCGTTGGCGCTGGTCGACGTGGTGGCGCTGGCTCCTTGGGGGTCGGACTTCTTTCGGCTTGTGCGCGAGCAGGCAGACGCTTTCAGCGCGCTTCCCGGCGTCGTACACGAAGGGGCACTCCGGGCCTACATCGCCGGAGCTAGCCACGTTGGTCTCACGACCGGGCAGATGGAGGCTCTCGTTTCGCCTTGGCTTGGTGCCGAGGGGCAGGCCGCGTTCTACCGACAGATCGCCCAGGCGGAACAGGCCTATACAGACGAGATTCAAGAACTCTATCCAGGTCTCGACCTGCCCGTGCTGGTGACGTGGGGCAGGAACGACAGGTGGATCCCTGTCGACCGCGCTCACCGGCTGGCAGAACTCATCCCCGGCGCCCAACTCAAATTGATCGATGGGGCGGGTCATTTGGTGCAGCTTGACCAGCCCGTACAACTGGCCACGACGCTGCACGGTTGGCTTACCGCTCAGGCAACGACGTCTTGATGAGATCCAGCAACCGCTCATCGAGGTCAACGCACGCCCTGATGAGGGTCCGTCATGGATCGCCGGCACTGTTTCGGACCGCAGCGAGCGTTGGCGCGGTGGACCAGAGCCGATGCCGGCGTCACCTCGGCGGTGACGCCGGCATCGGCTGCGCTCGTTACGGGGTGACGACTCGGCCGCCGAAGGTCACGACCAGCCGACCGTCGGAGGCGAAGGACCAGCCCAGAGCGCCGGTGTACGAGGAACACCGGGATCCGTTGGTGCCGGACCAGAACTGGTTCGAGCTGTCGGAGTTGCCGATGATCCGGTCGTTCGAGCCGCCGTTGCACGAGGTGTTGTTGCGGAACACGGAGGAGCCGCCGTCGAAGTTGAAGTTGCGCTCGGCGTTGCCGATGTTGGCGTTGTTCGACACCGTCATCGTGCCGGGGTTGCGGTTGTAGGTGAACCCGTGCTTGCCGTTGTTGTAGGCGATGTTGCCGCGGATGGTGTGGTTCACCGCGATGTCCTCGCCGCCGAGCTTGAATCCGTTGCGGTCACCGTTGCCGGCCTGACCACCGTTGCTCAGAGTGCCGTTGGTGTAGGCGAGGGAGGACTCGATGGTCACCGCGCCGATGGCCCCGGTGTCGCTCTTGGTGTAGAGGTCGTAGCCGTCGTCGATGTTGTTGTGGGCCACCGTGTAACGGAAGACGTTGCCGGGGCCGACGGTGAGCTTCGGGGCGAAACCGTCGGCGTCCTCGCCGTCGGAGTCGACGTTGTCGTGCGACACCGTGCTCACCACGAGGTTGTTGGAGGGCCACTGGTCGCGGGGCGCGTTGGCGACCAGCCGCGAGAGTTGCAGCCCCGAGTCCCGGTTGTGGCGGGTGATCGTACGCTCGATGATGTTGTTGTTGCCGGCCAGCAGGATGCCGTTGTCGCCGGCCCGCTCGACGATGATGCCGCGGATGTGCCAGTACGATCCGCCCACCGCCAGGCCCCGGTTCGCCGGGTCCTCGCTCTGCGCCGAGAAGTTCAGGATCGGGGTCTCACCCGCGTACGCGAAGATGTTCTTGCGCGCGCTCGACGTGCCGTTGTTGCCCTGAGCGATGGTGATGGTCTGCGAGTGGCGGTAGGTGCCGCCGCGCAGGAAGATCGTCCCGCCGGCGGGAATCCGGGTGATCGCGGAAGTGAGCGTCGTCGGGTTCGCAAGCGTGCCGGGCGCGCTGTCGGTGCCGGTCGGCGCCACGTACAGGGTGCCGCTCGACGGCGGGGGCGGGCTGGTCGGTGGGGGCGTGCTCGGTGGCGGGGTGGTCGGCCCGGTCGTCGGCGGCGGGGTGGTCGGCCCGGGCGTCGCACCTGAGGCGTACGTCTCGAACTCGGCGATCCTCGGCGTGCCGCTCGCGCCGGTGATCTCGAAGTTGATTTTTCTCAGCGAGGTGGCGGGGAAGTTGATGACCCCGGCCCCGGCACCACTGGCCAGGGTGGCGCCGGTGTCGTTGTTGACGAGTCGCCAGGAGCCGACGACACCGACCGCGCCGGCCGCCTCCCGGATGTTCACCGAGGCCACAGTGGTGGCGGTGCCCCACTTGACGGAGATGCGACCGGTCGTGCCGGTCGGCGACCAGTAGCTGCCCATGTCGCCGTCGATCACATTGCCGTAGCTGGTGCCGCTGGCCTTGCTGGAGCCGTCGGCGCCGGCCCCGAGACTGAGGTTCGTCGCGTTGGCGCTTACCGACGCGGCGGCGAAACCGTCGGCCGAGCCGGACGCTTGGGACACCGGCAGCGCCGAGGCGACGGCCGCTGCGGCGGCCACGGCGGTGCCGCCGGCGAGCAGCCTTTGTCGCACTGTAGTTCTCACTGTTCGTCTCCTCGGGAGTGAGCACGGTGCGAGGCGTCCCCTGCACAGCCCGACACCGCAGAGTGGCTACATGTTCGTGTCACCAGCCTGGCTATAGAGCGAAACATCGATGCAACACCAGGCTAGGAAAGCGCTTGCCGACAAGACAAGCCCAGCGATGTGCAGGTTTGTTGCAGGATTCTCGGCGGCCTCGCCGTGATCACGCCGCGTCTGGAGAGTTCGCCTCTCTGCGTCGGCGGTGGGGATGCGCTTTCATCTGTCAGCCGGTCAGCACCAGGGCGTGTGGCGTGACGGCCACGGTGCCGGCCACGGCGCTTTGGACCCGCACCCTCGCCTGTGGCGTCTCGACGAGAGTCAGCGCCGAGCGCGCAACGCCCTTCGAGGCGGTCAGGGTCGGCTTGCCCCCTACCTTCACCCCGCCCTCGGCGTCGCCCGTGGCGGTAACGGTCACCAGCGCCGCCGCGATGCGGTCCACCGGTACGTTCGCGAGCGTTTCCGTGGTGCCCAGTGGGATCTCGACATCGGACCGTTCGGTGGCGCGTACCGGCTCGGGGGTGTGTGGCGGAACGGGAACCACAAGTCCTTCGGTGGATTCGGGCGCCCCGGTGCCAGTGACGTAGCCGACCAGGTCGGCTCGCATTTCCGTGCCCGCTTCGTACCGTAGGTGCACCGACCCGTCACTGACCGGGATGACCATGAGTCCGCTGCGGGTGCGGTCGGTGCCGCTGGTGGCCGACCAGTAGACGGTCTGGTTCAGATCACCGGCGCGCGTCCCGGCGGAGACGAGCCCGCCCTTCGACCCGACGTCGGCGGAGACCCGCAGGATCACCGCCGAGATCGGGCCGGCGTCGGCGAGTTGCCGGACCTCGGCGAGGGCGACGCGGGCTCTCTTCCCGTCGGTCCTGGGCACCAGGGTCACCACCCGGGCGGGCGGCACCGCCACGATGCGGCCGGCGTCGGAGCGCTCCGCCGGTTCGAACACGCCGATCAGGCGTACCAGCAGATCTCCGCCGCTGGTGGTGCTGGCCCGCAGGTCGCCGTCGGGGGCGAGGTGGGCCACCACGGTGGCGGACAGCTGCGCGCCGGCCTTCGGTACCCGCAACACGACCGTCCGGTCGGTGCCCTGGCCGACGGTGACCTCGCCGGGGCCCTTGGCGGCCAGGATCGAGATCTCGACAAGCACGACCCTGGTGCCGGCGGTCGTCTCGGGCATCGGCACCGTCACGTCCACGCCGGCGGGCAGCGCGCCGACCTCGCGCGAGTCGAGCAGTACCTGTGGCCGCACCGGGATCAGGCGGGCGGAGCCGGCAACCGCCCGATCCGTGACAGGTGCTGAGGCGTCGCCGAACGAGCGGGCGTCCAGTACGGTCGCCGGGACGGTCCCGGGGTCGCCGACCCAGGCGCCCACCGCGTACCGCGAGCCCACCAGCACGGCAGCGGAGGCGAGGACCCAGGCCAGCCCGATGATGAGCCAGCGGTACACCTGTGACCTCGGCCGCCGTTCGCCGGCGGCCACGGTGACCTTCACACCTCTCGTCGGGATACGCATGGCGTCTCCTCCGTCTGCTGCTCGCGCTCACCGGACGCGCTCACGCGCTGCACGGCCCATCCGGTCTCCGCTGTGCGGCCTTCCCATTGTCCGGCATCACTGCCACAGTCGTCAGGAACTGTCTGTCGATCCCCGTGGCCGGAACTGCCCGCCTCCGGGAAGGCGCTGAGGGCCGCAGCCGTCGCCCACCCGTGGGCCTCGTCCGCGATCGCCTCGACGAGTCGCCGGTCGACGGTTACCCCGACGCCCAGATCGACGTTGTTGCGCAGCTGGGCGAGGTGCGCCGGTGCCCGCACCGCGGTCGGCAGGAATCCCGCGCGGGCGAGCAGCGCGGCGAACTCCGGCCGTGAAGTCGTCGACCCGCCCGGACCGTGCCGACCGCCGGCTCTCCCCGGATCGCCCGTTCCATCCAGCCCGTCCACCATGGATGTCGGGCACCAGCGCGGTAGGCCGAGCTGCCGCCGGGCGCGGGCCAGCCGCCGCGACAGCGGTCTCGCCCCCGCCGGGCTGCCGGTGACCTCGGCGACCGCGGCCAGCCGCATCGGATCTCCGCGGACCACCGCGACCACGACACCGTGCCCGGTCAGGCAGACCCCCACCCCGTACGTCGACTGACTGTTCATCGTGCCTCCCCTGCGAACACCCCGACCGGCATGGCCAGCCGTGCGCCGGGTGGTGGCTGATCCAGGAAGGCGACCTGGATCTGGGCCAATCCGCCGGCTTCCACCAGATAGCCGCGTCCCGGTAGCGGTCGGGGTGGGGCCTCACGCGGCAGCCGGACCCGGAGCACCTCGCCGTCGTCCGGCGCGGGGCGCAGCAGCAGCCCGGTGCGCGACATGGTCACCGCCCGCTGCCACGGTTGCATGCCGCGGAAGGCGTCGGTCCGGCCGGCGACGACAACGTGAACGCCGGCCGGCAGGCCCGGCAGCAGCCGGTCCAGAGCCGGTCCGGAGTCGGGCAGCGACTCGATTCCGTCGACCAGCAGCAGCGCCCGCCCCGTGCTCGGCTGGCTGGTCAGCCCACTGAAGGAGCCGACCACCTCGGTGCCCGGGGTACCGGTCCAGGCGTCCGGGTCGGCGGCCACCACCAGCACGCGGGCGTCGGGTGCGCTGGCGCGGGCGGCGGCGGCGAGCAGGCGCAGCGCACCTGTGCGCCCACTGCCGGCGGGGCCCGCCACCACCGCGTGCATGCCCGGGCCGAGCGCGAGCGTGGCGACGCTGAGGTCGCGGTAGTGCCGGCCGATCCCGAGCCGCCAGACCGGTCCGGCCGCTGTCGACGAGGACAGCACCTCGCCGGCGGGCACCACCTCGGGCAGCACCGTGACGGTGGGCGCGGGAACCGCATCCGGGTAGCCGGCGGCGACCCGGGCAACCGCGTCGGCGAGCGCCCCCGGCAGCGCGTCGCCGTAGCGCCCGATCTGGATCTCGCGTCGGGTCTGGAGGTCGATGGCCCGCAGGCCGGTCAGCTCGGGCACATCCCGCGCCCGCAGCCCCAGTCCCGTGTACGAGTTGGCATCTGCCAGGCGCAGACAGAGCTTCGTGGGCAGTTGGGCGAGCACCCGGCCGGGTACGCCACGGTCGTGCGACGCCGAGATGAGCAGCCGGATCCCGACGGGTGCGCCGTCGCGAAGCATCCGCTCCAATCGTGCGCCGCTCTCACCGACGCCGGCCCGTTCGGCCCCTTCGATCAGCGCGTCCCAGCCGGCCACGACGAGCAGGACGTCAGGCCCGCCGCTCCGGCTCGCGCGACGGTGGGCGATCTCGGCATCCACCTGGTCGAGTACCCGGGCGAGCCGCTCACCGTCATCGACACCGACTGCGGCGCTCACGTGCGGCAGACCGGCCAGCGCCCCCAGGCCGGTGCCGAGGCCCTCCAGCACGAAGATCCGCTGCCGGTCGGGGGCGCGGTGGCGCGCCAGTGACAGGCAGGCGGTGGCGAGCACCGCGCAGGTGGCGGCCGCGTCGGCGCCGAGCACCAACGTCCCGCCCGCTTCCGGCGCCCAGCACCACACGTCGGAGCGCTGTTCGTCAGGCAGGTCCACGAGGCCGAGCGGGACCGGAGCGGGCCCGTCGGTTGTGGCGTCGAGGTCGGTCGCCAGGCGCCAGGCGTCGACCTCGTGCGGCAGCGGCGGCGGGCAGGGCACCCGAGGGCGGGGGTAACCACCCCGCTCGGCGGCCTCCGCCATCACGCTCACCAGCCTTTCAAGATCTGTCGGTACGCCTTCCGGCTGGTCCTCCGGCACACCCGCCTCCTGATCGGCCAGCAGCGCGAACGGGGCGATCTCGATTCGTTCGCGCTGTCCTCGTCGGGTCGCCGCGGACACCAACGCGGTCTGCACCCCGACAACCTCGCCGGCGCCGAGCCGGACGTAGGCGCGGCCGGGCCGGCGCCGGTCGATGTCGGCGGCCTGCCGGGTGCCCAGCACGTCACGGGAGTCCGCCTCGTCCTGGACACGCAACGCCACCCGCAGGTTCGTGTTCGCCCGGATCTTGCCGTCCACCACCCCTTGCGGGCGCTGCGTCGCCAGCAGCAGGTGGATGCCGAGACTGCGGCCCCGCTGCGCCACGTCGACAAGCGCACCGAGGAAGCCGGGTAGCTCGACCGCGAGAGTGGCGAACTCGTCGATCACGATGAGCAGCCGCGGCAGCGGCGGGTCGGGGGCCACCAGGTCGACGATGTCGCTGACACCGGCTTCCCGTAGGCGTCGTTCCCGGTGCCGCAACTCGGCCCGCAGGCAGCGCAGCGCCCGCGCGGCCAGGTGTTCGTCGAGGTCGGTGACCAGCCCGACGGTGTGCGGCAGCGAGGCGCAGGCATCGAAGGCGCCGCCGCCCTTGAAGTCCACGAGCAGGAAGGTGAGCGCGTCCGGCGAGTGTGCGCACGCCAGCGACGCCACCACCGTACGCAGGAACTCGCTCTTGCCCGCGCCGGTGGTGCCCACCACCAGACCGTGCGGCCCGTCGCTGTGCAGGTCCAAGGTCAACGGACCGTGTTCGGTCATCCCGATGGTGGCCTGCATCCCGGAGATGCCGTGTCGCCACCACTCGCCTATCGACAACGGGTCGAGCTCCTCGACCGGCCGTCCCAGCCCGTTGGGGCCGGACAGCACGGTCCGCAGCAGGTCCACCAGGCGGGCGTGGGCCGGCAGCAGGGCCGCCGCGGCCGCCTGCTCCGGGTCGGTCCACCGGGCCAGTGCGCGTGCTGCCGGCCCGCACACCTGCTCGGCGGCCCGCACGGCGAGCAGGCCCGACGTCCGCTCGCCGGTGACCGCGTCGGTCAGGTCGGCGGTGCCGTCCGGCGCCAGTTCGAGGAAGCACTGGCACACCGAAGGCAGTCGTTCCGTGCGCCCGCTCACCACAAGCGTTCGGCCGCTGCCGCGGGCGAGCCGGCCCAGCATCGAGGCCACCCGACCGCTCAACAGGTCATCGCCGTCCACCACGACGACGGTGTGCGTGGCGTCGGTCCCGCCCGTGCTGGCCCCGCCCTCCACCATGAGTGCGGTGCGAGACGGCGGTGCGGTGTCGGCCGCCAGTCGGGTGAGTAGTTGCTCGGTGGCGGCCGCGTCGGAGGCGACCCGCAGCGTCCCGTCGTCACCGCTGAGGTGCGGCAGCCACTTCAGCCAGTCCCACCCGGCCAGCCGGTCCGGCTGCACCACCAGGGCCAGTGCCAGGTCAGCCGGTCCGTGCCGGGTGACCAGATCCAGCACGACCGCGGCGACCGCGCTGCGCGCGGCGGTACCGGCGCCGACCACACCCAGCCCTGAACGGTCCCGCAGGTTGACGTGGACGGGTACGTCCGGCAACCAGGACCGTTCGGCGAGCGCCTCGCTCAGCTCCGGCCGTCCCGCCAACTCCTCGGCGCCACGCCGGCCCAGCTCCGGAAGCCAGGGGCGGCTACCCACGCCGACCACCACCCGCAGCTCGTCCGCGTCGCCCGGGCGCACCTCCCACAGACCTCGACCCGACACCGCCCGGCGGACCAGACCGGCCAGGCCCGGATAGCCGGCGCGGGCCGCTGCGGCCACCGCTGTGCGCGTGGCGTCCAGGTCGGTGCCGAACCGCTGTACGGCCGCCGCCGACTCCCTGTCCAACCGGATGGTGTCCTTCTTGGCGCGGTGCCGGGACTCGACCCAGCGGGCCAGCGCCATCAACGGCGTCATCGCGACCATGACCAGGAAGAACGGGCTGAACACGAAGGCCATCACCACACCGATGGGCAGCGGCGCGATGAGCAGCAGCCAGGACAACGGCGCGGGTACGGACACGGGCGCCGGCGCGGCCGGCACGGGCACCTGCTCGGCCGGCGCGGTGCTGGCCACCCGGGGCGTACGGATCAGCGGTTCGCGGCCCCCGGTCGCCTCGCCGGTCGACGGCGCGGGCCACGACGGGGGCGCAGCCAGGTCGGCCGGAGGCGCCACCCGGAAGGCCGTGTCGCCGAGCCGCAGGTAGCTGCCGTCGCGCAGTTCGGCGTCGGACTCGTCGTCGGTGAGGTCCCGTCCGTCCACCCGTACGAGGCAGCTGTCGTCGACAACCGTGGCGGTGACCCGCAGCTGGTTGGTGGTCTCGATGTGCACCAACGGTCGGGTGACGGCACCGAAATCCACTCCGGCCTGCCGGCTGCGTCCGATCGCGAACGTGCCGTGGTCGAGTGCGATGCTCTGGCCACTGTCCGGCCCGGCCAGCCGGCTCAGCTCGACGACGGGCCGCCCCGCCCGCCCGCCGTCCGATCGGCCCGGCGCCGCCGGCCGTACGCTCAGTTCCGAACCGGCCCACAACGGCAGGTCCGCGAGCAGGCTGTCGGCGGGAACTCCCACGCCGTCCACCTCGATGGCCAGCTCGCCGGTTGCGACCCGGGCGGTGAGCGGTCCGACGAGGTGGTCGAGCAGTTCACTGACGGTGACGTCCGGGGCGGCGGTGACCAGGCAGACGTCACGGGTGCCGAATCGTGGGCCGGCCCGGTGGGGGAGCGGCTGCTGCTCTTCGATGTGGACGCGGAGCCTCATGACCACGGTTCGCCGTCGGGCACGCCTGTGGTTCCCGCCAACGCGAGATTCGGCAGATTCACGATCCGCGATCAATTGCGTATCGTGGATCGGTGGCCGAAAGATCTGTGCCGGGTGCGACAGCCGTGTCCGGCTCGTCGGCGGAACCACGGGACACGGGGGACGGGCGGCGTGAGCTGTCGCCGGCCGTACTCGTGCGTTTTCAGGCGGGGGACGCCGACGCGCTCGGCGAGGTCTACGACCGTTACTCGCGTTCGGTGTGGGCCGTCGCCATGACGGTTACCCGCGCCGACCACCTCGCGCAGGAAGCGCTCCAGGAGACGTTCATCCGCGCGTGGAACTCCGCGTCGACGTACGACCCGGAGCGGGATCTCGGCCCGTGGCTGCTGACCATCGCGCGGTACACGGCGCTGGACCTGATCCGGCGCGAGTTGCGACCCACCCGGGGTGGTCACGAGGCCGAGCAGGACGCGGTGGTGGAGGCACCCGATCTGGACGTGGCATGGTTGTCCTGGAAGGTACAGGAGGCGTTGCGTCAGCTCGCCGACCACGAGCGAGAGATCATCCGGCTGTCGTTCTTCGACGACCTGACCCACGCGCAGATCGCCCAACGGCTGGACCTACCACTGGGCACGGTCAAGTCGCGCTCGCACCGGGCGCACCGGCGGCTGGCCGAACTGCTGGCCCACGTGCGGGATCCTCCGCAACTGGACGACGGCGCGAACCAGACCGGTACCGGGGGACGAACAACAATCGGTAAAGCGGGCAGTGAGGGGAGGAGTGACGGGTGAGCACCGCACCACAGACCGACGGGGGCGCAGACGATCAGTTCGTGGACATGCTGGCCGGGCACCTCGATCGGCACGCGAGGCGCACCCCCGGGCGGAAGAAGGCGGCGGCGCAGAGCGCCGACCCGGCTCTGCTGGCCGCCGTGGTCACCGAGTTGCGGGCCGAGACCACCTGGGCCTCCGGTCCACCGCCGGCACTTCGGGACAGCATCCTGAGCCGGGTGCGGGCGCACGCCGACGAGCAGCGGGTAACCGACCCGGCGCCCGAGCCGCTGCCCGTGTCTGAGTCGGTGTCCGTGCCCGACCCGGTACCCGTGCCGGAGCCGCCGGCCGGCGGCCCGGCCACCCCGGTACCATCGGCGGACCCCGGCCCGCCTTGGTGGCATCCGGCGCAGTGGCGTCCCCGGATGGGCCGGCTCACCTGGGCGCTGCCCGCCGCCGCCCTCGGTGCCGCGCTGTTCACCGCAGGTGTTCTGGCCGTCGACCGGATGCTCGACCCGCAACCGCGCGCCGACGTCTACGTCGCCGCCGGCACGAACCTGGCTCCGGAGGCACGCGGCACGGTGTCAGTCGTGGACACCCCGTCGGGAGCGTCCGTGGTGCTGGAGCCGGTCGGGCTGCCCGCTGCGGCACCGGGCTCCTACTATGCGGCGTGGCTCAAGGGACCGCGCGGCACCGTACCGATCGGGTCGTTCCACGAGCGCCGCAGCGGCGTACCCATCGAGCTGTGGAGTGGCGTGGACATCGCCGACTACACCACCTTCAGCGTCACCCTCCAGAGCGAGGGAGCGCCGCCGACCCCGTCCGGCCTGGTGGTGATGACGGCGGCGCTGGGCTCCTGACCACAACAGACTGGCGCGGTCCACCACTACCGGTGACCGCGCCAGCGGGACAGCTTCGGGCGTTCGTTCAATGGTTGGCCCACGACGGTGGTGCCGGTGGAGGCTGGGGTGCCGCGGGCGGATCGCCCGACTCCGGCTGCCCCTGCCGGTCCCGCAACTCGGTGCGGTACTCCTCGTACGCGACGGTGTAGTCGCGTTCGGCCGCCGCGACCTCGCGACAGGTTTCGGCGCGCTCCCGGCAGGTGACGGCGAGCTGGGTCAGCTCCGTGGCGACCTGATCGAGGATGGTGGCCGCGGCGTCCAGTTCGTCCGTCACGATGGTGGTCAACTGGCCACCGATCATGGAGCCTGCGCCGATCGCTTCCCGGGTGGGCTCCATGAGCGTGCCGGCCATCTGGGCCGCCGCGTCCAGGACGGTTGCCGCAGCCTCGTAGTCCTCCGCGAATGGCACTTCGACGCTCCCTTCCGGCGCGGGTGCCGGGCCACCCGTGCGGGGCCGGGGCGTCCGTACCCACCCCGGCCCCCGGCACGGCGACCCACCACTCAGACCCGGGTGATCCCGGTGTTCATGATCTCGTCGAGCTGGACGGCCTGCGCGTCCATCGCCTGTCCCAGCGACCCGGCCGACTCGCCGGCCGCCACCGCGACGGCGTTGAACTGGGTGGCCACGTCGTTCAGTTCCCCACCGAGCCGGGCGAGGTCGGCCCGGAAGGTCTCGAAGATCTCCTGTACCCGGGCCGTCGTCTCGTTGACCCGTGCGTCGAGCTCCACGCCGACCTCTTCGGCCTGGGCCCGGTTGGCGCCGGTCCACTGGACGCCGCCGAAGCTCGTGGTCACCGAGCGGGACTCCTGGCTGACCGCCAGCAGCGCCGAGACCACGGCGGTCTGGGCGTTGGTGATCTGCTCCTGGAGACCGGCGACCGCACTGTCCGTCGTCGAGACGACGTTGCCACCACAGGCGGCGAGACTGTCACCGAGACTGCGGTACGCGATGGCGTGCTGCTGGATCTGGGCGACGTCGCCGCCGAGCATTCCGACGTTCATGACTGCTACCTCCCGATGTGGTCTTCCCGGGCGACCGGTGTCGCCTCGGTCGTCTGCATTCGCCGCCAGGTACCGTTTCGGTTCCCTCGCTCACCAGTCCGACCAGCCGTCGTCGGCTTCCAGGTCGAGCGGCGTGAACTCGTCGTAGCCGATGGCGATCCCGGGCACCGGCTCCAGGTGGGGATCCCAGGCCATCGCATCGAACGCCGGTCCCAGCAGCGCCGGCGCCCCGTCGTCGAAGGTCGCTGAGGGCAGCGTCTGCGCCCAGAAATCGTCCTCGTGTCCGAAGTCGACGGTGGTGCCCTCGGGTGCCCCGAGGCCGATCATCGTGTCGTACGCGGTGTGATAGAGATCGGGCAGCTCGTGCTCGGACACGTCATCCCAGCCGGCCAGGTCCGTCGATCCCGCGGTGCCGTAGCGGTACAGGTCGTCCGGCGGCGGCGCGTACGTGCCGCCCGGATCGACGGAGAAGCCGTCCGGCAGGCCGCCGTCGAGGTCGAGGGCCGCCGCGGACCCGATGTCCGGGTCCGGGAAACCGGGTCGGTCCGCGAACGTGGGCTCGAACGGTGAGCGGAACTCGTCCCGCACGTCGAATGCCAGCAGGCTCCCCGGTGGTGCGTGCTGGGCGACGAGCACGTCCGCCGTGGACACGCCGGCGAGTTCGGCGATGCGCTCCACCGCGAGCTCACCGCTGACCGGATACTTGACGCTGACCATTGCGCCCCCGCCGGTCGCCAGGCCTTCGGCGAAGTCGCTCTGCTCGGCGAGCCGGAACCCGTCGCTGTTGGCCCGGAACCCGACCGCACCGATGAACGGGATGTTCACCGCGGCCATCCCGTCGAGGGCGAGGGTGGGCAGCCGTAGGTCCAGGAGCGGGCCGAGATTCACCTCGCCGGCGATCGAGCTGACCAGGCCGTAGGGGCCTGCCTGGTAGGAGAAGCCGGCCATGCCGCCGATGGTGAGACCATCCACCGGGGCCGTGTCGTTGTCGATCAGCAGCACTCCGTTGCGGACACCCACATAGACCGATTCGGACGCGTTGTGGGGCCCCTGCGCGGAGGCGCCCCAGCCCACGATGTTGAGGATGGACTCCTTGGTCCGTGAGCCGCCGTCGAGGACATGGTTGGCGACGAACGCCGGGTTCTGCGGCGCGGCCCAGATGTGGGACGGGCCGTCAGCCGGCGGCACGAACAACCGCCCGATGGGATGCAACGGTGGCTCGGCCGGCACCGGAACGTAGAACGGCGAGTCCGGGTCGCGGCCGAAACCCTCGGGAAGGGCGATCCGTCCCAGCGTGTCCTGGGTACTGGCGGTGCCGGTGAGAAGCAGGTCGCTGGTGGACCCGCCGGGCAACAGGTTGCGGGTAGGGCCGCTGAGCAGCGACGCGCCGGCGAGACTGGCCAGGCGGGTACCGCCGCCATCGATGCCCGTGCCGTCCAGGTCGTCCAGCCGGCTCAGCGGCATGTCCTCGGGACGGTCGAGGAAGAATAGCAGGTAGCCACCGGGAAGCTGCTTGAGCCGTCCCGGAGCGGGGGGCATGCCACCCGGGACGCTGATCGCGCCGGGGCTCGCATCCGGGCCCAGTCCGCTGTCGCCGCCGTACACGGTGCCGTCGGGACCCACGACCGTCGCCCCGGGCGGGATGAACTGCATTCCCGGTTGCAGTGGTATCGGCGTGGTCGAGCCCGGCAGCGTCATGGTCGGCTGGCGGGCGGCCGGCCCGCCGGTGGCCTGTGCCAGGACGAATCCGCCGCCGAGCGTGTCCGCCCCGGCTCCGCCCGCCAGGACGTCTGTTCCGGCCCTGCCCGCCAGGTTGCTCTCCCCGGCCGCTTCAGCCAGGGTGCCGACCACCGCGGGGCCGCTCGGCGGAGCCTCGCCGGCCGATCCCGGGAGCGGGCCGAACGTGGTGGTCGCCGCGGACGTCGAGGCTGCGCCGGTGAACAGGGCGAGCGACTCACGCCCGGCGGCGGCACTGCCGGGTACGCCGGCCGGCCGCAGCGAGCCGAGCACGTCGCTGAGCCGCTGCAGCACCACAGGGGCGGCCAGCCTCGGGTCGACGCCCCGGAACACCCCTTCCAGCACGACGCCCACCTCGGCGACGCGCTGCGCGACCAGGGCCGCGTCCGGCCCGTCCGGCGGCGAGGTGCGAACGATCCGCAGCGCCTGGGCAAGTGCCTGTCCGGCGGCGAACGGACGCCCCGCGTCGACCGCGGAGATGGCCTGCGCCAGATTCGCCGCGATCCCGGTGCCCTTGGCCAGGTCGGCCAGGTCGGTCCGGGTCTTGGGATCGAAGTCGAAAGCCGTTCCGGCGACGGTCTTCGGGTCACCGAGGACGCCCCGGGGATTGAGCAGCGCCGCCGCCCCGGCGGAGACCACCGAGAGGCCGTTGCCGAACGCGGCCAGCGCGTCGCCTCGGTCGAGAGCCTGGATCACGCCGGCTGCCGGGGTCACCAGTCGGGCGACGTCCCGTACGGACGTACCGAGTCGCACCAGGTCGACCGCGAAGCTCTTGTCGATCAGGTCGAGGCTCGCCAGCAGCGGCCCACCATTGCCCAGGACGCTGCCGGCCGCGCCGAGCCCCGCGGTTATCGCACCGACCACCGTGTTGGCCTGGGACGCCTGGAACACCGACGCACCGATGTCGAAGGCGCGTTTGGCGTTGCGCAGCACGTCCAGGGTGGGGCCGGCGTCGAAGAGATCGCCCACGATGCTGCTCTGCCCCACCAGCTTCGCCGCCCCGGCCGCCGCCCCCAGCAGGTCTGCCCCGGCGGTGAAGGCGGACAGGCCCGCGCCGATGGCGCCCAGCCAGTTGCCGTCGACGGCATGGCTCACCGCTTCGACCGCGTTGACCGCCAGGGTGGCGATCCCGACGGCCTGCAGACCGGGTACGACGAGACTGGCGACGCCGAGCGCGATCTTGCCGATCTGAAAGATCGCCTTGAACGGGTTGTCCTTCCAGGCGGTCACGATGGCCTTGCCGATCGACTTGACGGTGTCGAAGACCCGGGACAGGAAACCCTTCTTCTTCTTTTTCCGCCGGCTGACGGCGGTCAGCACACCGAGATCGTCGAAGGTGACGTTGAGCTTGTACTTGCCGAGGTCCTGACTGCGGCCACCGGGAATGCCCCACTGGCGGGCGAGGATCAGGAACTCGGGGCTGCCCTCGACCGCGTCCCGGCTGCGCAGCCGCAGCCGACCTCGGCCGAGCGCGTCCACCACGTTGGCACCCACCACGGCGGTCAGCTCGCGTTCGGTGAGCGCCGGAGCCCCGACGACGGCCAGGGAGCGGAAGGCCGCGACGACCCGGTTGACGCGCTCGCGCAACTGCGGCCCGTCGGTCGCGCCCCGAAGGTAGCTCAGCGCCCCCACGAACTGGGCCTGGACGGTCGGCGACTCGGCCATCGAGCGGGGAATCTGACTCGCGACGAGCGCGAAGAGCTGCTGCTGGATCGGCTGGGTCAGCTCGATGGGTGTCACGCTGCTCGGATCGACCCCGGCACCGGTCAACGCCCGGTCCACGAGCCCGGCCAGGCCGACGGTGTACGACTCGTCGATCACCCCAACCTTACGGCCGAGCCGCAGGACGAGATCAATGCCAGCCTCGTTGAAGAACGCCGTCGGGTCGGTGTCGCCCTCGAATCCGGTGGGCAGTAGCGCGCTCTGCATCATCCGGTTCGCGCGTAGGAACGCTATCGCCGCCGCGAACCGGGCCGACTCGGTCGCGGCTGCGGCACCGGGGTCGGTCCAGCCGACCCGCGCGGCGAAGGCCAGGGTCTGCGTGAGTTGAGTGGCATCGGGTGCGGTGGTGTCCCGGCCGACGAGATGTGCGGGCAGCCAGTCGGCGATCGCCGCGAACTCGATCTCGGCCGCGGCGATCTTCGCGGCCAGCTCTGCCGGTGCGCTCTCGGCGGTGGCGAAATCGTGCGTGGCCAGCACGTCGCCCAGCTGTGGGAGGTCTGCCGCACGGGCCAGCCTGTGGTCCAGGTCGACGGTTCCGGCGACCCAGTCCAGCAGTCGCTCCGGATCGGCGAGCACGTCGTCGACGGTCCGGCCGTCGGACCAGAAGTCCTGCCAGAACACCTCGGTGGTGCGTGGCTCGGCTCGACGCCGGAACAGGCTGAGAAAGCCACTGCCGTGCTGTTCCCTGTCCACCGGCGGCACCGGAGGTCCGACGTGTTCGATGCCCAGCGCGAGGGCCAGCACGCGCAGGTCGGGAAGCAGTTCGGCGGGGAGGTCGGGTCGCTGTCCGGCCAGCAGCGCCGGCACCAGCATCGGCGACAGGCGAGCGAGTGCCGCGTCCAGCGCCGTGTTCGTACCGGCCGGGGCGAGGCCGACGAGGATGGCCCGCAGATCCCGTGGGCCGGCGAAGCCGAGCAGCGCGCCGAGCACACTGCCGAGTTCGGCTGTGGTCGCGCCGAGGCCGGTGGCGACCCTCCGGGGGTCGATCGCGAACTGCTCGGCGAGCTCGGCCTTGTCGATGACACCGGTGCCCAGAGTGGCGAACCCGTCCTGGACGAGGGCGAGTTGCAGCGGTGCCTGGCTGGTCAACTCAGCGAGGTTGAGCGCGCCGACAACCTGGCGCCGCACCGCCTCCGCGCGGGTCGCGGTGTCGCGCAGCACCCCGCCCAGCGTCCGTGCGCCCTGACTGTCGATTCCGACGTACGCCATCGTCCGGCCCCTTCCCCCAACGCGTCCCTTGGCGAGGATCGCGACAGCCGGGATTCGCCGTGGCGGCCTGGACCGGTTCCCGACCCGGGCCGGGAACCGCGGAGCGGGCGGCCGGCGAATGCGGGATGTGCGGGCCACCCGGTCCGGCACCCACCGCGTCACCGGATACCGGAGGCCACCATGTCCACACAGGTCAGCGCTGCGCCCGCAGGCGCCACCACACCCATGTTCGACGCCGCGCAGGCCCGCGGCGACGCCGCCCGCCGATGGGCCGGTACCCCGCTGGCCACCGAGCACTGGCTGGAGCAGGCGAGCGGCTTCCCGCGTGGCGACGTGTCGGTCGACCCCGCGGTGGCGGCCACTGTCGTCGCGGCTTCGCGTGGATACCGGCTGACCCGTGGCCATCTGGCGGAGACGGTCGCGTTCGCCGAGTTCCTCGCCGGCGAGGTGTTCACCGCCGAGGAGCGCGCCGAGTTGGAGCAGGATGTGGTGGAGGCGTTCGAGGACTCGCCCAAGCGGGCGCTGCAGTCCCTGCGGCCACTGTCCGGCGGGGTGCGGCGGGTGGCCGCTCTCAGTCCGGTGCAGCGTGCGCAACGACGGCTTCATGCGCTCACCACCAGCTACCTGCTCGAACTGCGCCGCCAAGCCGACGGACGCGAACTGAGCCCACTCATGGCGGTGGTGAGCCGGCACAATCCGGTGGTACGGCACTGGGCGTCAGCGGGGGTGGTGCTGGTCGCCGACGCGCTGGCCGCGCGGATGGAGCAGCATCGGTTGGTGCTGTGCCTGATCGGCCGCGACCTCGAAGCGCCGGCTGTGCTCGCCGACCACCTGCTGGCCCGGGCCGACCAGGCAGGCCGCTTGGAGGCCGCCGAACTGGCCGCCTCAGAACTCCGCCTGTTGCTGCTGCGCGCCTGGTTGATCGACCTCGGCACCACGGCGCTAGCGAAGGTCCGGGAGGACGTCGCCCGGGCAGTGCAGTCCGCACTCGACGTGGACATCGTCGTGCAGCACGTCGGTTACCGGGCGGCACTGGAGGTGGCGGATCAGGTGGACTGACTCCAGTATTCACGTGCCGTTGGGGTCGCGCTGCGCTGAGGTTTCACGGAGCAGCGCGTCACCGGTCCGGTAAAGCTCGATCAGTAACGGCTTGAGCGTCCGACCGGCGGCGGTGAGCCGGTAGACGGTGTGAGACGGAAAGCCCTTATGGCGGCGGCACTCGATCAGATCGTCAACTACCAACCTGGTCAGCCTCTCGCTCAGGACCTTCGCGCTCAGCGCTGGCAACGCGGCCCGCATCTGGCCGAACGAGCGGGGCCCATGCATCAGTTCCCGCAGGAGGAGCGTCGTCCATCGGCCGCCGACAGCGGCGAGCGCGACTTCCACGGGGCAGGTTGGCGCGGGATGTCTTGTCTCGCCGCGGGTGTCCGGGACCAGTTCACGATCCCAGCCGCTGCTCACCGTTTGGTTACCGGCGGCGGGCCCGGTTTGACTGGCCGTATGAGCGCCGAATTCAGCCTCCACCCTGACAGTGTCCCGTTGACCGACGACGCCAGCCAACACCCCTGGATCTTCGCTCGGGCCTTCAACTCCGGTGATGTCGCTGCTGTGGAGCAGGTCTACGAACCTGATGGCGTCTTTGTCGCCGCGCCGGGCCAGGCTGTCACCGGCGTGGCCAGGGTGGCGGCCAACCAACGCTTCCTCGACTTGGGCCTGCCCATCGACGTTCGTCCCCGGCACGTCTACCTGGCCGACGACATCGCCCTACTGATCGTCGACTGGACGATCGACGGCCGGGGCGCCGACGGGCAGCATGTGCACCTGGACGGCACCGCTACCGACGTGGCACGCCGGGGCCCCGATGGCTGCTGGCGGTACGTCATCGACAACCCATTCGGCACGGCGCGGTTGTAGGCCCGAACGCTCGGTCGTTGCCGGAAGTAGTGCGTCGTTTCGGCCCCGATGTTCAACGATCACTGCATGGTGGTGGCTGGTGGGTGGTCGAACGAGACCGGGCAGCGGAAGATGTACAGGGCGTAGCCACGGCCGATGCAGACATCGGTGGGGTTGGCCGGCGCCTCCGCCGGTTCCTCCAGCGGCCGCCAACTGCCGCCCGACCCGTGCCACTCGCTGGAGTCGGCGGTGAACAACAGCGTCATCGCGGTGCCACACTCCGGGCAGTCCATCGGATGCGGGTCGGTCAGCGACCAGTTCGCGAAGCCGCCCACCTTCCAGCCCGGCGCCAATGACAGGTCGAACTGGTAGTCGACGCCGTCCTCGTCGTCGCATTCCCCCGCGGGCCCCTCCTCCCAGGCAGTGATCTGGGCGGCGAGTTCCTCAGGCAGCAGCCCGCCGTACTGGTGCTCGCGGATCTGTTCCGGGTACACGACGCAGGGAGTCGGCAGGTAGGCGTCGTTGACGACGGGGGGTTCGCCAGCCGCGGCCACGGGCCGGCTGATGTCGGCGCTGTGCCGCCAGTACAGCCGTGCCCGCGGGTTGTAGCCCTCCTCGGGGTGGTCCAGCGGGCACCACAGCACCTGCAGCAGATCGGTGCCGTCCGGGCCGGCGAAGTCGGGCACGTCCCGGCGGTACAGCTGTGCCACCGCGACCAACGGGATCGGCTGGTTCACCAGGCTGTACGGCTCGGAGAAGTCGAGGTCCGGCACCTGCGCCTGTTCCTCGTCGGTCAGGGTGTAAGGAGTGCCCGTCGCGTCGGCACGGGCCTGCGCCGCCGCGTAGATCTCCCGGCTGCGGCGGACCGTCGACGGCGTCTGGAGCTCGCCCACGTAGTGGGCATCCCCATCTGCGCACACTGGCCACGCCTCGTCGGCCGGCCAGAGCAGCGGGCCACCCACCGAACTGTCGGCGGCCGTCGGCGTACCGGGCCGGGGATGCAGCCGCGTGGCCGTCGCCGAGTGGTTCCTCAACGCGGGGAAGAGCTCCGTGACGTCCAGCGGCCGCGGCGGCGTGGTGCGAGTCATGGCCGACGATCCTAGTGCGATGTCCAGGACGTCGGCGGTGTCGCGGCTAGGTCCAGGCGGCGATCCGGCAGGCGGATCGCCGCCTGTGCACAACGGGATGAGAGCCGGTCAGGCTGGAGCCAGCTGCCCTTTCCCGTTTCCGCCCGGGCCCGCTGCCGCGATCAATTGACAGGACTGCGGTGGCGCGCGGAGGCAAAACCGAGCCAGGTGTGCCGGTTGCCGGCCCAGCACCATCCGATCTTCGGCGCTCGACGTCGGGCAGTGCCGTCGCGTCCGGTTCCGCCGCTGATCCAGATGGCAGGAGCTCGGGCGTCGAGGGTCTTGCCGGTGGGTTTGCGGGAGCCGATGGTCATGAAGCAGTGATTGGGTTCGAGTAACTTCGGTTCCTGTAGCAGCCAGCTGATCCCCTCGTGAACGGTGAGCGGTGTGCGTCCGCGTTCGAGGATGGCCGGTAGCGCCTCGTTGGGACTCCAGTTGCGCATGTCGTCGCCGCGGTCGGGCTCGCGGACGAGATAGAGCGGGCGGTCGGGTAGGGCAAGGCCGTCAATGGGTACGAACTGTTCGAGGTCGACCATGTCGTCGACGACGAAGCCGGGTTTGTCGTCACGGCGCAGCAGGGGTGCCAGTTGACGCGCGGTGGCCAGTTCGGGGTGCACGGCCAGCACGCACTGGGGCTCGTCTGGCAGCGCGGCGACGCAGGCGGCGAGTTCTGTCGGACTGCTGTCTGTGACGTCGGCGAGTCCGGCGTCGAGCAGGCGCTGTAGTTGGTCGGTCAAGCTCATCTGCTCTCCTGGTGGGCAGTGGTACACGGACATTGGCGAAAGCGCTCGAGCTGCGGTCCGGCCGGTTTCAGTGGCGCAGTCTGCGGTACGCACGCGCCGACAGCGGCAGGAAGACGGCGGTCAGCAGGAGCGGCCAACCGACCGCCAGCCACACCGCCCCGTCGACAAGCGGCCCCTCGGTGATGCCGGTCGGGTTGCCGAACAGTTGACGGGCGGCGGACGCGGTCGCGGACAACGGGTTCCAGGCCGCGAGGGCGCCGAGCCAGCCGGGCATCGTCTCGGCGGACACGATCGCGGTGGACAGGAAGCCGATGGGCCAGACCAGCACCTGCACCGCCACCGTCGCACCCTCGCCGCGGAAGGTCAGTCCCAGGAAGATGCCGATCCACAGGACGGCGAACCGCAGCAGGAGCAGGAGCAGCACGGCCAGGGCCGCCGATGCCGGATCCGACGAGATCCGCCAACCGATGAGCAGGCCACCGAGGATCAGGACCAGTAGTTCGACGGCCGAGTTGGCCATGTCGGCGCCGACGCGGCCCAACGCCACCGACGCACTGCCGATCGGCATCGAACGGAACCGGTCGGTGATGCCCTTGCGGGCGTCGTTGGCCATGGCGGTCGCAGTGGCTTCCACCCCGAACATCATGCTCAGCGCCAGCATGCCGGGCAGCAGGAAGTTGATGTAGTCGCCGCCGCCCGGGACGCTGATCGCGCCGCCGAACAGGAAGCCGAAGACCAGCAGCAGCATGATCGAGAAGAGCAGGCCGAAGATGGGTGCCCACGGCTGGCGTACCCAGTGGGCCAGATCCCGCTGGGTGATGACCCAGCCGGCGCGCAGTGTGGTCATCGCGCGACCTCCTTGTCGGTCAGGGTCAGGAACACCTCGTCGAGGGTGGGGCGGCGCAGTACCAGGTCCTCCGGGGTGACGCCGATCTCGTCCAGGGCGCGGACGATCTCGGCGATCGCGACCACGCCGGTGCCGACTTCGAAGGTGATGGTGCGGGTGTCGGTGTCGATCGCGGGCGGTGCCCCGACGGCCGCCGACATCCGCTGCGCGATGGACGCCAGTGGCTCGCGCAGCGGCATCGTGACGCTCACGCGGTCGCCGCCGACCTGGCGTTTGAGGGCGTCCGGCGGACCACTGGCGATGATCCTGCCGTGGTTCATGACGGAGATCCGGTCGGCCAACTGGTCGGCTTCGTCGAGGTACTGCGTGGTGAGCAGGACCGTGGTGCCGCGGGCGGCGATCTCGCGCACGGCTGCCCAGACCTCGTTGCGGGCGCGGGGATCGAGGCCGGTGGTTGGTTCGTCGAGGAACAGCACTGCCGGGGTCAGGATGAGGCCGGCGGCGATGTCGAGCCGGCGACGCATCCCGCCGCTGTAGGTCGAGACCGCCCGGGTCGCCGCGTCCGTCAGGTCGAAGGTGTCGAGCAACTGGTCGGCGCGCACCCGGGCGTCGGCGGAGTTCAGCCCGTAGAGCCGGCCGAACATCACCAGGTTCTGGCGGCCGCCGAGGATCTCGTCGACGGCGGCGTGCTGCCCGACCAGTCCGATGCGGCGCCGGACCTGGCGGGCCTGGGTCCGTACGTCGTACCCGGCGACGCTGGCGCTGCCGCCGTCCACGTCGATCAGGGTGGCCAGCGCCATGACCGCTGTGGTCTTGCCGGCGCCGTTGGGACCGAGCAGCCCGTGGATGACACCTGCGGGCACGCTCAGGTCGAAGCCGTCCAGCGCGGGCACGTCGCCGTATCTCTTGCGTAGTCCGTCGGCGGTCAGGGTGTGGTTCGTCAACACCGGCTCCTAACTCCGTATGCCTTACGGAAATGGTGCGTGGTACACCGTACACCTCACGGGGTAACCTCCGCACATGGAAAGTCAGGACGTCGACCGCACGCTCGGACTGCTGTGGCGGCGTACCCTCGGCACGCCGCAGGGCTCACGGGGACCGAAGCAGCGGGCCACCATCGACGAGGTGGTCCGGGCCGCGATCGCGGTGGCCGACGAGGAGGGCCTGCCTGCCTTCTCGATGCGCAAGGTCGCCGATCGGCTCGGGCTGAAGCTGATGTCCATCTACACCTACGTCCCCGGCCGCTCCGAGCTGATCGGCCTGATGGTGGACGAGGTCGCGGGCGAGCAGAAACTCCCGCCGCACGAGGGTCCGCTGCGGCAGCGGATGACCCGGATCGTCGAGCAGCTGTGGGACGAGTTCCACAGACATCCCTGGCTGCTTCAGGTGGAGAACAGCCGGCCGTGGATCGGTCCGAACGTCTCCGACCGGTACGAGTGGCAGCTCGCGGCCATCGAAGGTGCCGGTTTCACCGATCTCCAGATGGACCAGGTGATCACGCTGCTGAGCGGCTTCACCGCCGGGATGGCGCGGGCATCGGTGGACGCACGGCGTACGGCGGAGCGGTCCGGCATCTCCGACGCCGAATGGTGGGAGATCAACGCGCCGGTTCTCGAGCGGGTGATGCCAGCCGAGGCCTATCCGATCTCCGGCCGGGTCGGGCGGGTGGCCGGCGAGGAGTACAACGCGATAGATGATCCGGAACGCACGTTCCGGTTCGGGCTCGACCGCCTCCTGGACGGGCTGGAGCAGTTCCTCAGCGGCTGACTGTTGCGGAGCATCCGGTGGTCGGTGGCGTTGGAGTTGCCGGGTTCTCCGATCGAGCGGCCGCGTCGAACCTGGGATCAGGCAAGCGTGTCCGGTAGCCCGAAGTGCGCGAAGTGCTCCGAACCGATGAATGACGTGATTGCAGCGATCTTTTCGCCGTCCATGGTCAGGACGTTGATCGACCAGGCGCGGTACCTGCCGGCTTCGGTGCTCCACAGATAGCACCCGACGGTGGGCTGGCCGTTGGCGCTGGTCGGCAGGTGCCGCCAGGAGCCGCATCCGGTCAGTGGGACCCGCACCGCGAAGTCCATGACCGCGTCGACGCCCTGGTACCAGTGGGGCAGCGGCGGCATCGACCAGGTCACGTCCCGGGTCAGCAAGGTGACGAGGCCGTCGGCGTCACCGTTTTCCAGCGCGGCGGAGAACGCGACGACGATCTCTCGCAGGCGGCCGTCGTCGATCTTGCGCAGTGTCTGCTGTTGCGACCGGGAGGGAGTCCGTTGCGCGATGATCTTGCGGGCGCGCGCCAGCGCGGAGTTCACCGATGTCGTCGACGTGTTCATCATGGTGGCGATCTCGGCGGCGGTGAAGCCCAGGACGTCGAAGAGGAGCAGCGCGGCCCGCTGGTTGCCCGGTAGGTGCTGTAGGGCGGCCACCATCGCGAGTTCGACGGCTTCGCGCTGTTCGTACCGGGCGTGCGGGCTTGCCCGGCCATCACCGAGACCCGCGTCCGGGTATGGCCCGAGCCAGGCGACGTCGGTGCGCGGGGCCGCGTCGAGCACGGGGTGTCGGCTGGACGGGCCAAGATCGACAGGCACGGCTCTCCGCTGCCGGGTCTCCATGAGATCCAGGCAGGTGCGGGTGGCCACCGTGTAGAGCCACGAACGCAACGAGCTGCGCCCCTCGAACCGGGCGAGTCCTCGCCACGCACGAAGCAGCGCTTCCTGCAGCGCATCGTCGGCGTCGTGGGTGGAGCCGAGCATGCGGTAACAGTGGGCGTGCAGTTCCCGACGCAGCGACTCGACCAGGCGCGTGAACGCGGCGTTGTCGCCGTCGCGCGCGCGGGCCAGGTCGGCGTCGGCACCGTCGGCGGTCGCCGCATCCGGCGTACGCCTGAGAAAAAGGTCGCTCACGACCGACGATTCTGCCCCACGACGGGAGTCACCTACTTCCGAAGGAGCAACCCAGTCCGGTTCCCAGGAGGATCACGATGAACGCCACATCGACCGTTCCCGTCACCGCCGCGACCCTGGAGGTCCCCGGCGCGCGGCTGTACTACGAGGTCCGCGGCCAGGGGCCACTCGTGGTGCTCGTCGGCGCCCCGATGGACGCCAGGTCGTTCGCGCCCCTGGCGGACCTGCTCGCTGCCGACCACACCGTGCTCACCACCGACCCCCGCGGCATCAACCGCAGCCCCGTCGACGACCGCGACCGGGACTCCACCCCGGAGCTGCGCGCCGATGACCTTTTCCGGCTGTTGTCCCATTTCGGCCGCGGCCCGGCCGCCGTGCTGGGGTCCAGCGGCGGCGCGGTCAGCGCGCTCGCCCTTGCCCAGATCCACCCGGAGCAGGTTCATACGGTGATCGCCCACGAGCCGCCGCTGGACGAGTTGCTGGACGACCGCCAGGAGCTGCGCGAGCAGACCGAGGACATGATCGCCACCTACCTCTCCGGCGATGTGCGAGGTGCCTGGGCGAAGTTCCTGGCTACGGCGAACATCCATCTGCCGGACGAGGTGTTCGAGGCGATGGTCGGCGAGCGAGACGCGCAGACGGCCGCGGACGAACACTTCCAGTTCGCCCACATGCTCCGGGCGACCACCCGCTGGCAGCCGGACGTAGCGGTCCTGCGCTCCGCGCCGACCCGGATTGTCGTCGGCATCGGCGACGACTCGAGCGGCCAGCTCTGCGACCGCACCTCAACGGCCCTCGCCGCGGCGCTGGGTGTCGCCCCGACCATGTTCCCCGGCGGCCACATCGGCTTCGTCGAGGACCCTGAGCGGTTCGCCACCCGGCTGCGTGTCGCCCTGTACGAGGGCTGATGCGACACCGGACCGCCGAACGAGAGACAGCGGGGGACAGGGGATACGGCGGTGGCCCGGCGGTGTCGGCCGTTGTCGTCTGGTGTGGTTACCCGGTGGTGGTGTGTCGGCGGTAACGGCCGGGTGGTTGGCCGTGGGTGCGGGTGAAGGCGCGGTTGAAGGCGAATTCGGAGGTGTAGCCGACCTCGTGGGCGATGGCGGCGACAGGCAGGCTGGTGTCGCGGAGCCTACGGGCGGCTACGTCGAGGCGCCAACGGGTGAGGTAGGTCAGCGGGGGTTCGCCGACGTGGAGGGTGAACCGTCGGGCGAGGGTGGCGCGGGAGACGTTTACCATTGCGGCGAGGGTGTCCAGGGTCCAGTGGCGGCCGGGGCGCTCATGTAGCACGGCGAGGGCGCGTGCCGTGATCGGGTCGCGCAGGCCGCGTAGCCACGAGGGGTCCATGGTGTCACCTTCGGTATCGAGCCAGGCTCGAACGACGTGGATCAGCAGCAGGTCGAGCAGGCGTAGCGCGGCGGTGCCGGAGCCGGTGGCGGTGTGGCTGCGGGTCTCGTGGGCCAGCAGGTCCAGCACCGAGCGCAGCCAGGGCCCGCTGTCCGGCTGGGCGGTGGCCACGTGCAGCACTGGCGGCAGCAGCCCCAGGACGGGGTGGGTGACGTCGGTCGCGTACTGGTAACCGGCGCACAGGATCCGGGTCCGTGCGCCCGGCCCGTCGAGGACCAGTTCACCGTCGGGACGGATGAGGCTGCGTTTGAGATCGTCGTCGAAGCGGCGAGTCGGCAGGCCCGGATCGGTGGCCAGTTGGTGGCGGGTCCCGGCGGGCAGCAGCACGAGGTCGCCCGGGGACAGCTGGCGAGGCGGCGCGGCGTCGGTGGTGAACCAGCAGGTGCCAGCGACTACGGCGTGAAACGCGGCACCGTGGCGGGCCGGCAGCTCGATGGCCCAGGGAGCTCGCGCGTCGAAGGTTGCCATGAGGCTCGCGTCGACCCGGGCCAGCGCCAGTACGTCACCCAGAACATCCACCCGCACAGATTAGGGCCGCCGCAGGGACAGTAGCGGACGGGTGAGACGGACGGGCAAACAGTCGAGTAACGCAGGCATTCATGTCCTCACCGGCGAGCGGCAGGGTGGTCGGCATGGAGATCACCGGAAGCACCGCCCTCGTCACCGGAGCCAACCGCGGTCTGGGTCGCGCCCTCGTCGACGCCCTGCTGGAGCGCGGCGTCACCGCCGCGTTCGCCGCCATGGGCTCCTGACCTTCGCACCGCCACCACCGAGGAAGGAGCATGATGAAGATCGCTGTGCTGGGACTTGGCGCGATGGGCTCGCGGATGGCCCGCCGACTGCTCGCCACGGGCGAACACGACCTCACCGTATGGAACCGCACGGCCGAGGCGACGCGGCCCCTGACCGAGGCGGGCGCTGCCGCGGCGGCGACGCCGGCGGCCGCCGCCGAGCAGTGTGACCTCGTGCTCAGCATGCTGCGCGACGACGACGCCGGCCGTGAGGTGTGGCTGGCACCGGAAACGGGCGCGCTGGCAGCGATGGCACCTGGGACGGTCGCCGCCGATTGTTCCACTGTGACCCCGGCGTTCTCCGCCGAACTGGCTGCCCGGTGCGCCGAACGCGGCGTGGACTTTCTCGACGCACCGGTGCTCGGCTCGCGCCCCCAAGCGGAGGCCGGAACACTCATCTTCCTCGTCGGCGGCCGACCGGCGGTTTCGCACCGGGTGGAGCCGGTGCTGCGACAGATCGGCGGCGCCGTGCACCAGATGGGACCGACCGGGACCGGCACCCGGATGAAGCTGCTCCTCAACTCTCTGTTCGCCGTCCAGGTCGCTGCCGTCGCCGAGCTGCTCGGCGCGCTGCACGGCACCGACCTGGACACTGCCCGTGCCGTCGAAGTCCTCGCCGCCACTCCGGTGGCAAGCCCGGCCGCCGCCACCGCCGCCACCGCCATGCTCGGCCACACCTTCCCGGCGGCCTTCCCCATCGACCTGGTCGCCAAGGACCTGCGATACGCCGCCGCAGACGCCGCCTCCCGTCACCTCACCATCGCCCTGACCCACACGGCCGCCGACATCTACCAGCAGGCGATCGACCGGGGACACGGCCAGGACAACATCACCGGAGTCGTCCAACTCTTCCGAGCCGCTGCGGCCCGCCTGACCGGCGGTGGCGCGCTTCGGCGCTGATGCCCACCGGAGCGTGCGCCGCGAGTCGTCCGTACGCGTCGAGCGGGCCGGGTTACGACTCCTCTGGTGCGTACCGTTCGAGCATCCAAGGCCGGGCGTCGCGTCGGTCGGGGGGGGGCGGCCTCATCGGTGTGTTGCTGCCCGGCTCCGCCCTGCCGGTCGCTCTTACTGGTGCAGATGTGCGCGTTGCCCCTCGCGGTCGAAGATCATGATCAGCTCGGCCGGCTCGTCGAGGGCTGTCATCGAGTGTGGCGTCATCGTCGAGAACTCGGCTGCCTCGCCCTTTCCGACCTCGATCTGCCGCTCACCGAGCCACAGCAGCACCCTGCCATCGAGCACGAGGAACCAGTCGTACCCCGGATGGACCCGCTGGGCCGGCATCGTCGCCTCGGGCTCCAACCGGACCTTCATCGCCATGGTGCGTCCGTCGACGCGGCTCAGCGGCCACGTGGTGCGCGAACCCGAACGGTGCTGCACGGGGCGGATCACCACGTCCTCGTCGCTGGTTGCCTCGAAGAGGACGTCGAGGCTTACCTGTAGCGCGTTGGCCAAGGGCACGAGCACATCGAGGCTGAGTGTCCGTTTGCCCGTTTCGACCCGGCTGATCGTCGACGGGCTGAGGTTGGTGCGTTCGGCGAGTTCCTCGAGGGAGTAGCCGAGCGTGGTGCGGATGCTCCGCAGCCGGGTGCGCGCCAGCCGCTCCACCTCACTGCGGTCGTTCATCTTCTCAGCATGAGGGTGTTTTGCGGATCTCGCAAGCGGCCTGTCAGATGCCGCCAGAGGTTCCTACGCTGGACGCATGACAGATCATGCCCACGGAGCCTCCGAACACACACCGCACCAGAGCATCGTCCGGAAATGCGACGTCGCCGTCATCGGCGGATCAGCGGCCGGTCTGGCGGCCGCCCTGCAGCTCGCTCGTCAGCGACGCTCGGTCATCGTCGTCGACGACGGCACGCCGCGGAACGCGCCGGCGGCGCACATGCACGGTTACCTCGGACGTGAGGGCATCCCACCCGAGGAGATGCGGGCCATCGGGCGCAAGGAGGTCCGTAGCTATGGTGGCAACGTCCTCACCGGTCGTGTCCTGGCGGTGCGGCAAGAGGAGGACGGATTCCACCTCGCCCTCTCGGGTGGGCACGGTCTCGTCGCCCGCCGGGTACTGGCCGCGACCGGCATCGTTGACGAGCTTCCCGACATCGAGGGTCTCGCCGAACGTTGGGGCGCTCAGGTGTTCAACTGTCCGTTCTGCCACGGTTGGGAGGTCCGCGACCTGCGGGTCGTGCAGATCGTCACGACGCCGATGGGACTGCATCCGACCCAGCTGATGCGGCATCTGACCGACCGGTTGACCGTGGTGCTGCATGACGCGACGGGGATCGACCCGGCCGCGGTGCAGACCCTCGTCGCCGCCGGGGTAGCCGTGGTCGAGAGTGCGGTGCGCCGGGTGGCCGACGCCGGCCCGGACGGGTCGCTCGTCGTCGAACTCGCCGACGGCCGCAGCCTGCCAGCCGACGCGATCCTCACCGGGGCCCGGTTCCGTCCCCGGGTCGAGATGCTCGCCGGGCTCGGCATCGACACCACGGCCCACCCCAGCGGACTCGGTGATCTCGTCGCGGTCGACCCCACCGGACGTACCAGCGTGGAGGGCGTCTTCGCCGCCGGGAACCTGACGGACCCGAGCGCCCAGGTCCTGCAGTCCGCGGCGAACGGAAGTTGGATCGGCGCCCAGATCGCCTTCAGCCTCGCCGCCGAGGACACCACGGCGGGTGTCCGTCCCTCCGGCGTCGCGATCGAGTGGGACGGTCGCTACGGGGAACAGGAACGCGTGTGGAGCGCCAACCCGAACGGCACCCTCGTGGCGGAGGCGAGGGACCTGCCTCCGGGGCGGGCGCTCGACGTCGGCGCGGGTGAGGGAGCCGACGCGCTCTGGCTGGCCGAACGAGGCTGGCAGGTGACCGCCTCCGACGTCTCCAGCAGGGCACTCGACCGGATCCGGGCCGAAGCGGAACGTCGCGGGCTCGACGTGCGCACGCTGCACCGCGACGCCAACGACCCCGCCGCGTACGCAGACGAGACCTACGACCTCGTCTCGCTACAGTACGGTTCGTTCCAGCGCACGCCCGAGCAGCGCGGCCTGCGCAACCTGCTCGACGCCGTGGCCGTCGGCGGGACGCTGCTCGTCGTCGGCCACGACCTGACCTGGCTCGAGCAGCCGTCGGACCCCGGCGAGCAGACCCGCATGTACGACCCGCAGGCGTACGTCACGATCGACGAGATCGCCGCCGAGATCACGGCTTCGAGCGACTGGCGCATCGACGTGAACGAGACCCGTCCCCGCCCTCCGGGAGCGATCAGCACCCACCACGTCGATGACGTCGTACTGCGGGCCGTACGACTGGACCGCAAGGAGTAGAGCATCGAGGTGCCGGACGACCTGCCGGGCACCGCGTGTTTGTCCATCCCTGACCGAGTTCTTACCGTCGCCGTACGTTCGTGTCGTAGCGTCTGCCGGGTGACTGAGCGGGAGGCGGTAACGCACCTGCTGCGTCGGGCGACGTTCGGGCCGACAGCCGAGGAGGTGGACGCGGCCGAAGGTGACGGGTTTGCCCGTACCCTCGACCGGCTGCTCGCGCCGGAGGGCCCGGATCGTGGCGCGGCGGCCACCCCGGTGCCGGTTCTCGGGCCGGACCCGGCGGCCCAACTCGACCGCGGGGCGCCCCGGGAGCAGCGGCAGCGGGCCAACCAGCAGCGCCGGGAGCAGGTGACCCGGCTGCTCGACTGGTGGCTGGGACGGATGGTCGTCGCCGAGCACCAGGTGACCGAGAAGCTGCTGTTCTTCTGGCACGGGCATTGGGCGACAAGTGTGCAGAAGGTTCGCTCCGCCGGGTTGATGCTGCGGCAGTTGGAAACCCTGCGCCGGCTCGGGCGCGGACCGCTGCCGCCGCTGGTGGACGCGATGGTGCGTGATCCGGCCCTGATCCTGTGGCTCGACGGGCAGCGCAACACCCGCAAGGCTCCGAACGAGAACCTCGCTCGGGAGCTGATGGAGCTGTTCACTCTCGGCGTCGGCGGCGGTTACACCGAGACGGACGTGAGGGAGGGTGCCCGGGCACTGACCGGCTGGTTGGTCGATCGCCGGACCGGAGCGGTGCGGTTCGAGCCGCGCCGGCACGACACCGGACCGAAGACGATCCTCGGCGTCACCGCCCCGTTCGACGCCCGGTCCTACGCCCGGTTGCTGACCGACCAGCGGGAGACGGCGCGGTTCGTGGCCGGCCGGCTCTGGTTCCGGTTCGCCGGTGCACACCTGCCGGCCCCGGACGGTCTCGCCGGTGCCGACACACTGGCGACGCTGCGCCGTATCTTCACCGCGCCGGACTTCGCCCAGACCCGGGAGACCCTCGTCAAGCAGCCCGTCGAGTGGGCGGTGGGCGCGATGCGGCAGCTCGGGATCCGACCGGCGGACCTGCCCGAGCAGCGTCGCCGGCAGTTGGTGGGGGGCCTGAACGCGCTGGAGCAGGTGCCGCTGCGCCCGCCCAGCGTCGGCGGCTGGCCGGCCGGGACCGCCTGGCTGACCACGTCGTCGGCGCAGGCCCGGCTCCGTGCCGCCGGACACCTCGCCCGTGCTGCGGCACCGGCGGTGCTGTCCCGGCTCGCGGCGGTATCCCGCGACGACCGGCCGGACGTACTGGCCCGGCTGCTCGTGGTCGACGAGTGGAGCGAGCGCACCCGGGCGGCGCTGGCTCCGATGGCCGGTGAACCACGGCGGCTGATCGTCGCCGGCCTGGTCAGCCCCGAGTACACGGTCAGCTGAAGGAGAACGGCGTGGACAGCCTGACCCGGCGGCGCTTCCTGGTGGCCAGCGGCGTAGCCGGCGCGGTCGCCCTGGCGGCCGGAGCCACCGCCCACCGGCTGGAGGATTTGTTCGCCACCGCCGGCGACCGGGATCCGGACTCCCGCACGCTGGTGCTGGTCACCCTGTACGGCGGCAACGACGGCCTGAACACCGTCGTCCCGTACGCGGACCCGGCCTATCACGACGCCCGCCCGGAGCTGGCGTACGCGGCGGAGGAGGTCCGGCGCCTCGACGGCGAGGTGGGGTTGAATCCGGCGCTGGCCGGGGTGCACAGGCTCTACGGCGAAGGTCGGCTCGCGGTGGTGCGCGGCGTCGGCTACCCGAAGCCCGACCGCAGCCACTTCCGGTCGATGGACATCTGGCACACCGCCGAGCCCGAACGGCCCGCTTCCACCGGGTGGGTGGGCCGCTGGCTGGACCACGCCAGCGGGGACCCGCGGCTCGCCGTCTCCTTCGAGCCGACGTTGCCCCCGCTGCTGGCCGGCGAACGGTCGGCGGGTGCCTCGGTGCTGGTCGGTGAGCGTTCGGCCCCTCGTGGTCTGCCGGAATCGGCGCTGGCTGCGCTGGCGGTGGCCCAGGCGGGGGAGTCGGCGGCCCGGGCGCGTGCGGCGGCCTGCTTCGCCGACTTGCGCGCCGTCGACCAGATGATCCGCGAGGTGCGCGACGCCACAGTGGACGAGGAGAACGACCAGGAGGCGGAGACGGCTCCGGCGACCGCGACCGGAGGCGCCCGAACCTCCCTGGACGCGCAGCTGGACCTGGTCGCCCAGTGCATCGAGGCCGGTGTCACCACTCGCGTGTTCTCGGTGTCACTCGGCGGCTTCGACACTCACGCCGACGAAAGGCAGCTGCAGGAGGTGCTGCTCGGGCAGCTCGACCGGGCGCTGACCCGATTCACCGAGCGGATGGCGCGGACCGACGCGGGCCGGAAGGTGGTCACCGCTGTCTATTCCGAGTTCGGCCGCAGGGTCCGGGCCAATGGCTCCGACGGCACCGACCACGGCACCGCCTCGAACATGCTTCTCCTCGGCAGTGGGGTGCGCGGTGGCCTGTACGGAGAACCGCCCAGCCTGACAGACCTCGACCGCGGTGACCTGAAGTTCACCGTGGACTTCCGGGACGTCTACGCCACCTTGCTCGAGTCGGTGCTGGACACCGACCCGGCCGTCGTCCTGCACGGCTGGCGTGGGCGGATGACCGGCGCTCTCTGAGCCACTCGGCCGACCTGGGGGGCGTCCGGGCCGGAGGTGACACCGCCGTCGTCGACCACGCTCCCTACCAGCTCAACTGCCCGTACTCGTCGGTGAACGTCCCGGTTGGGCCGTCCGGGTCGAGCGTGGCCAGGCGTACGACTGTTTTGGCGCTGTCCGTTACTGACCTTCCGATTCCGAAGGCGGCGGTCATGTCGGTGGCGGTGGTGCCGGGTTCGAGTGCGTTGAACTTGATCCCTGGGTGGGATTTGGCGTACTGGACGGTGAGCATGGTGGCGGCCGACTTGGATGCCGCGTAGAGCGCTAGCGGCATGTTGAACTCCGGCCGGTCGGGACTGGTCACCGCCCAGAAGGAACCCATGCTGCTCGAAAGGGTGACCACCGTGGGATTCGAGGAGCGCTTCAACAGAGGCAGGGCCGCCTCCGTGACTCGGACGATCCCCACGGCATTCGTGTCGAACACGCGCAGGGCTGTCGGGCCGTCCATGGCTCCGGCTCCCAGGATGCCCGCGTTGTGCACCAGTACGTCGAGTCGACCCTCGGTGGCGTCGATCGTCGCCAGAGCATCGCTCACCGACGCGTCGTCGGTAACGTCCAGCTGGACGAATCGTGCGCCTAGCGCCGCTGCGGCTTTCTCGCCCCGTTCGACGTCGCGAGCGCCGATGTACACGATGTGACCCAGTTCGTGAAGCTGTCTGGCTGTCTCGAAGCCGATGCCCTTGTTTGCGCCGGTGATCAGAGTGACGGTCATGAGTCCCCTCCAGGTGCGCGGACCGCCGCGAACCGTCGACTGGGCGACCGGTTGCGCGAGCGCGGCAACTTTTGTACCGCTCGGTTGCCCGGCAACGATAGCAAGTTCTGTACCGATCGGTCGGTGAGGCGGGTCACGTATCGTACCGATCGGTAGACTCGGTTCTCATGGGCATTGAGACGCCGCGCACCGGACGACCGAGGGCCTTCGACGAGGAGACGGTCCTCGATCGCGCCACCGAGGTCTTCTGGCGGTACGGCTACGAGGGCGCGTCGTTGAGCGCCCTCACCAGCGCGATGGGCATCAACCGCCCGAGCCTTTATGCCACGTTCGGCAGCAAAGAGCAGCTTTTCCAACGCGCCTTCACCCGCTACCACGAGACCCAGGTGGCCAACGCTCGCGCGGCACTCGACCAGCCCACCGCACGTGCCGCAATCGAAGCTTTCCTACGCTCCAGCGCCGACGGCCTCACCGCCGATGATCACCCCGCGGGCTGCCTTTCCATCCAGGGAGGTCTGGCCTGCTCGCCAGAGAACACCCGCATCTCCAAGATCCTGGCCGCGGGCCGGGCCGCCACCGAGTCCGCCCTCGAAGAACGACTTGCCCTGGCGGCACAGGAAGGAGACCTCCCGCAGGGCATGGATGCCAGAGCCCTGGCACGATTCGTGATGGCGCTCAGCGAGGGCCACGCCGTCCACGCCGCCGCCGGCGCGAGCCGCGAAGATCTCCACGCCTCCATCGACATCGCCCTGCGAGCCCTCGCTGCCCAGTTGTGACCGCCGCTGCAGCCCTGAGTCTCGCTACGTAACTTGCTGTCCTGTGCCGGTCCTGTCCGCTTGACGGGAGTGTGTGTTGGTGGGCGCTGAGCGGGTCGCGTGCAGCGATGCCAGGAGTTGCAGCCGGTCCGCGTCGGCGCTGCCCGGCTTGGTGGTGAAGACGAGCATGACGGGGCCGGGGTTCCCCGGTAGGGGATAGGTGTCCCAGTCCAGGACGATGTCGCCCACCTCGGGAATCCGGAAGGTCTTGGTGCCGCTGACCGACTCGCGTACGTCGTGCTGGGCCCACAGCCGCCGGAAGTGGGTGCTGCGGATGCTCAGTTCGCCGACGATCGCGGTGGCGCGCGGGTGGGTGGGGTCGGTGGCGACAGCAGCGCGCATCATGCCGATGTAGTCCAGAGCCTGCTGCTCCCAGTCCGGGCAGCTCCGCTCGCCGGTCAGCGTGTCGTCGAACAGCAGCAGGAGCATGTTGAGCCGGTCGCTCGGGTAGGCGTCCGGGTCGCCGAGCAGCGCCTGCGCCATCGGGTTCCAGTCGAGCAGGTCGAGATGCCGGCCGAGGATGACCGCGGGGGTGTCCATCACCCGCAGCAGGCGCCGGGTGCCCTCCGGTACCCGCTCCGGATCGCGGTTCACCGGGACGGGCGTGGATCGGCGGGCGGCGTGGGCCAGGGTGAACAGGTGCCGGCGTTCCTTGTGGTCGAGGCTGAGCGCGCCGGCAAGGGCGTCCAGGACGTCGTCGGACGGGCGTACCTCCCGGCCCTGCTCGATCCGCTGGTAGTAGTCGGTGCTCAGCCCGGCCAGCAGGGCCAGCTCCTCACGCCGCAGCCCGGTGACCTTGCGCCGGCCGCCCGGCTCCAGGCCGACGTCGTGTGGACGCAGCCGGCCACGCCGAGCGCGTAGGAAGTCGCCGAGCTCCCGAGCGTACGGGTGCGGACCGTTCATGCCGCAAGTGTGCCCGGGCCCGGACCGCCGAAGGTAGGTCCCGCAGACCTAGGCAACCGGGAACGACCGAACCGGCCCGGATCGCTCCTAACGTCGATGGCCGCAGCGCACCGACACCTTGAGGAGCAGCAGATGACCGGTTGGACCACCGACCGCATTCCCGACCAGCACGGTCGGGTCGCCGTCGTGACCGGCGCGAATTCGGGCCTCGGCCTGGTAACCGCCACCGAACTGGCCCGCCACGGCGCCCACGTCGTGCTCGCCGTCCGCAGCACCCCCGCCGGCGAGGAGGCCGCCCGCCGGATCGGCGGCGACGTCGAGGTCCGCGAGCTGGACCTGGCATCCCTCGCCTCGGTGCGGGCCTTCGCGGCGAAACTGGCCGGCGACCACCCGGCTATCGACCTGCTCGTGAACAACGCCGGCGTGGTGCTGCTCGGCCCGCGCCGCACCTCCGCCGACGGATTCGAACTGCACCTCGCCACCAACATGCTGGGCCACTTCGCGCTGACCGGCCTGCTGCTCGGGAACCTGGCCGCGGCGCGGGAAGCCCGCGTGGTCAGCCTCAGCTCGATCACCCACAAGAGCGCGCACCTGGACTTCGCTGACCTGATGTTCGAACGCGACTATCGGGCAGCCGCCGCCTACGGCCGGTCCAAGCTCGCCACCACGATCTTCGGCATCGAACTGGACCGCCGGCTGCGCGCCGCCGGCGCGCCGATCGTCAGCGCGTTGGCCCACCCCGGTCTCACCCGCACCAACCTGACTCCGCGTGCCTGGGAACACCGTGGCCGGTTCGGGCGAATGATCGCCTGGGGCGGGCTGTTGGCAACCCAGCCGGTGGAGCGGGGCGCGCTGCCGCAGTTGCGCGCCGCGACCGAACCCGGTGTACGTGGCGGCAAGTTCTTCGGCCCGTCCGGGCTCTGGGAGACGCGGGGCAGGGTCACCGAGGCCCGGCTCAGCCGGGAGGCCGCCGACCCGGCCGTCGGCAAGCGGCTGTGGGCGGCAGCCGAGGACCTGACCGGCGTCACCTACCCCTGACCTACCACGGTCGTCGGATGAGCAGCCCTATGTCTGTGGGTTTCCTCGGGCGTTCGGGGCTTGGGCGTGTGGCCCTGGAAACTCGCTGATCGACGCCCGTCTGGGGCGGCTACGCGGGTGGTGGGCACTAGAGTCGCCAGCCATGGGACTTCTCACCTTCACCTTGAACGTCACCTTGGATGGTTGTGTCGACCATCAGGAGGGGATCGCCGACGACGAGACGCACGCCCTTTTCACCCGTCTCATGGATGAGGCCGGGGCGATGCTGTGGGGTCGGGTCACCTACGAGATGATGGAGAGCTATTGGCCTGCCGTCGCCCGCGGCGACGTGGAGGCGCCGCCGGCCTTGCGTGAGTGGGCGGTCAAGCTGGGGGCCAAATCCAAGTACGTGGTGTCGTCCACGCGCCAGGACTTCCCGTGGACCAATAGCCACCACATCGCTGGCGATCTACGCGAGGGTGTGCAGAAGCTCAAGGACGCGACCCCGGCGGGGGTCCTCCTCTGCAGCGGCAAGCTCGCGACCGAGCTCGACCGGCTGGACCTGATCGACGAGTACAAACTGCTCGTCCATCCCAGGATCGCCGGCCACGGTCCGACGCTGTACCAGGGCGGGCTGCCCGGCACGCGTCGGCTCGAGCTGCTCTCGGCGGATTCGTTGCGCAACGGTGCGGTGGCCATGCACTACCGCCGCGCCCGCTGAATCACAGCAGTCCGTCGCCGCCAGCCGGCACCCTCCGCACGCTCGCCGCGCCATGCTGCCGTGGGGGTCTACGGCCGCCGACCTGATGTGGACAAGCGGGCAGTGCGCCTGGCTGTCGTACCCGTGTGTGAGGCTTCGGGGCATGGCGACGTTCGTTCTGATCCATGGCGGCGGGGGCAGCGCCTGGGACTGGCATCTTCTGGCCCCTGAGCTGTCCGGAGCGGGCCATGACGTGGTGGCGCCGGAGCTACCGATCGAGGACAGGTCTGCGGGATTCGCCGAGTTCTGCGAAACGGTCGTCAGCGCGATCGGTGACCGCAGTGACCTTGTGGTCGTCGGGCACTCGTATGGGGCGTTCACGGCGCCGCTGATTGCCGACAAGCTGCCGGTGCAGCTGATCGTGCTGCTCACGCCGATGGTCCCGCAGCCCGGTGAGAGGCCCGGGGACTGGTGGGACAACACCGGTTACCGCGGCACGGAAGGGCTCAGCGAGGAGCAGCAGTTCTACAACGGCGTGCCGGCCGAGATCGTCGCTGAGGCTGCGGCGCATGGCCGGGACCAGGTCAGCGCGGAGTGGAACGAGCCCTGGCCACTGGACGCCTGGCCGGCCGTGCCGACGAAGGTGCTCATCGCCCGTGAGGACCGGTTCTTCCCGGCGGATTTCCAACGCCGAGTGGCCGCCGACCGGCTCGGCGTCACCCCGGACGAGATTGACGGTTGCCACGCTGTGGCGCTCAGTCATCCGAAGCCACTCGCCGACCGGCTGACCGCGTACCTGCGGCACTGAAGGCGTCAGCGGCCCGTCCCACAGCAACTGACGGCTCAGCGTCTCGGCGCTGCATGGCGGCAGATCCGGCGCACGTGATCGTTGTACGTATGTCTGTGTGACGGCCGCATCCCCAGACCCCGGCTAAGCGCATCCTGCGGGTTGGTGGCGTTTGGACCACCAACCCGCAGCGCAGGCGGCATGGCCAGGCCCCTACACTCCGCGATTTCTCAGACGGCCGTGCAGCGGATTCCTGCTGCGGTGCTAGATGACATCCCGCTGGTCCAGCCACTTGAGAATCGCCCGGTTCGTCTCTTCCGGCTTCTCCTGCTGGATCCAATGACCGCAATCCAGACTGACCACTTCCGCGTTCGGCACGAATTCTGTCAGTCTTTCGGACCTCGCGACCGTGTCACGGTCCCCGTAGATCATGAGGGCGGGCTGTTGGATGATCGGGTTCACGTCGGCGAGCAGGCGCCAGTTGCGGTCCAGGTTTCTGTACCAATTCAAACCGCTCGTGAAACCTGTTGATTCGAAGGCGGAGACGAAGACGGCCAGTTCGTCGTCGCTCATGATGGGCTCACCGGGTGGGGTTTCCATTCTGGCGAGGTTGATCCACACATTGCCTGGCTGCGGCTCTGTGACGGGCACGTCCTTCCGGTACAGGTTCCGAAGAAACTGGAACGTGTTCTCCTCGAACACGGCGTCCGCGACGCCCGGCTGTCGGTTGAAGTGGACAAAGTAGAAGTCGCTACCGAGCACATCCTCCATGAACTCGATCCAGGGCCTGTCCCCGCGCTCGAGGTACGGCAGGCTCAGGTTGATCACCTTGTTGACCCGGTTCGGGTGCAACAGGGTCAGGCCCCAGACGACGGCTGCACCCCAGTCATGACCAACGAAGGTGGCATCGTCGTATCCATAGTGATCGAGCAGTGCGACGAGGTCCCCCGACAGGTGTGTGATGTCGTAGTCGGTGACTTCGGTCGGTCGGGACGAGTTGCCGTAGCCCCGCTGGTTCGGCACGATGACGTGGTAGCCCGCTGCGGCGAGGGCGGGCATCTGATGACGCCAGGAGAAGGCGTGCTCCGGCCAGCCGTGACACAGCACGATGGGGTTCCCCGCGTTCTGCCGGCCGGCTTCGAAGACTTCGAGCTCTACACCGTTGACCGGAATGCGGGTCGGCTCGGGAAATTCGGTTGTCATGCCGGGATCATGCCGACCGATACCGGTCACCTCCTGACCGGTTTTCGTGGAAGTGTTGTCGAGGTGCGAGCCGACCGGTTGATGGCCATCCTCCTGCTGCTGCAACAGCGCGAGCAGGTGACCGCAGCGGAGGTTGCCCGGGAGTTGGAGATCTCCGAGCGCACCGCCCGCCGCGACCTCGACGCGCTGGGTATGGCCGGGGTTCCGGTGTACTCCATCCAGGGCCGAGGCGGCGGCTGGCGCCTCGTGGGCGGCGCCCGCACCGACCTGTCCGGATTGACGGCGAGTGAGGCCCGCGCCCTTTTCCTGGTCGCCGGCCCGGCCTCGGCTGCGACGCCGGCCGTGAAAGCGGCGCTGCGCAAGCTCGTCCAAGCCCTGCCGGCACCTTTCCGGGCGCAGGCCGAGGCGGCGGCGTCGTCGCGCGTGATGGATCCGCAGCGATGGGGGGCGAGCCGGGGAGAGCCGCGACCGCCTCGTTTCCTCGACGCGCTCCAGGACGCGGTGATCCGCGGGGTCCAGGTCCGGCTCGGCTACGTCGATCGCGAAGGCACCGAGACCGAGCGAACCGTGCACCCGCTGGGCGTCGTCGCCAAGGGCTCCTCGTGGTACCTCGTCGCCAACAGCGAGGCCGGACGGCGGACCTTCCGGATCGACCGCGTCTCGTCCGCCGACCCGACCTCCGAACCCGTACACCGGCCCGACGACTTCGATCTCGCCGAGAGCTGGCGCGCGATCGCCGACGAAGTCGACCGCAAACGAACGCCCCTCGAAGCCCGGGCGGTGTGTGCGCCCCGGGGGATAGGCGTGCTCCGGATAGGGTTCGGCGGTCGGCTCGAGGTGGGAGGCACAACGACCGACGGCCGCATCGAGGTCGTGATCCGCGGCAACGACGAACACACACTCGCTGGCGAGCTTGCCGGGCTGGTCGAATGGATCGAGGTGACCGGGCCCCCGGGCGTGCGAGACCACCTGGCCTCGATCGGCAACGCGCTCGTCGAGCGATACGGCTGAGACCGACAGCCCTGGGGAAAGCCAGACCTGAGCGACCTGTTGGCCGCCGCCGCTGCCGAACCGGCATTCCGCAGCGTGGTCGGCGTCGACGCGCCGACGTTCCTGCCGCCGGGCGACATGCCCGCCCGGATCACCGAGGCGTGCCGGCTCGCCGGCCAGCCGGTACCGCAGTCGCCGCTTGCCTGCCGGTGCTGGGCGGGCGGGTGGAGGCCACCGCGATCGGCAACCTGCTGTTGCAGGCCAGGACCGCCTGTGGTGGCCTTGCTGCGCTGCGGGGGCTGGTGCGGCAGACTCAGCGGATCATGCGGTACGAGCCCGGTGGCGGGTCCGGGGTGACGCGGGCCGGTGCGGGGCGGTTGGAGGTGTGACGTGCGGATCGCGTTGTTCGTGACGTGTCTGGCGGACACCCTGTTTCCCGAGGCGGCGAAGGCGACGGTGCGGTTGCTGGAGCGGTTGGGTCACGAGGTGGTGTTCCCCGACGGGCAGACGTGTTGTGGGCAGATGCATGTCAACACCGGCTATCAGGAGCAGGCGGTGCCGCTGGTGCGTCGGCATGTGCGGGTCTTCGATCCGTACGACGTGATCGTCGCGCCGTCAGGGTCGTGTGTGGGGTCGGTACGGCATCAGCACGCGATGGTGGCGCGACGGGCCGGTGACGTCCGGCTGGCCTCGCGGGCGGAGTCGGTGGCGGCGCGCACGTTCGAGTTGTCGGAGCTGTTGGTGGACGTGTTGGGGGTTACCGATGTGGGGGCGTCCTTTCCGCATCGGGTGACGTATCACCCGACGTGTCACTCGTTGCGGATGCTGGGCGTGGGGGATCGGCCGGTGCGGCTGTTGCGGGCGGTACGGAGGCTGGACCTGGTGGAGTTGCCGGCGGCGGAGCAGTGCTGCGGGTTCGGGGGGACGTTCGCGGTGAAGAACGCGGACACCTCGACGGCGATGTTGGTGGACAAGATGCGGCACGTGGTGTCGACAGGTGCGGAGTTCTGCACGGCGGGGGATGCGTCGTGTCTGATGCACATCGGTGGCGGGTTGTCGCGGTTGGGTGTCGGGGTGCGTACGGTGCACCTGGCCGAGATCCTTGCCTCGACCGCGCCCGACGGCGCCCTCGGTGAGCGGAGCGAACTGGTGGTCGGGTCGTGAGGCGGACCTTCCTCGGCATGCCGACGACCGCCCCGGCGGGCGTCGGGCACCTGCGGGGTGAGGAGTCCTTTCCGGCTGCCGCCCGACGGGCGCTGGCGGACGCGCAGTTGCGCCGCAACCTCGGGCACGCGACCGCGACGATCCGGGCGAAGTCGGCGGGTGTGATCGGTGAGGTGTCGGACTGGGAGCAGTTGCGGGCGGCCGGCAGCGCGATCAAGACCGACGTGCTGGCCCGGTTGCCGGAACTGTTGGAGCAGTTGGAGGCCCGGGTGAGCGCGGCCGGGGGAGTGGTGCACTGGGCGGCCGACGCCAACGAGGCGAACGCGATCGTCGTCGACCTGGTACGCGCCACCGGCAGTGACCGGGTGATCAAGGTCAAGTCGATGGCGACGCAGGAGATCGGCCTCAACGAGGCCCTTGAAGCGGCCGGGATCGCGCCGGTGGAGACCGACCTGGCCGAGCTGATCGTGCAGCTCGGCCGGGATCGGCCGAGTCACATCCTGGTGCCGGCGATTCACCGTAATCGGGCCGAGATCCGGGAGATCTTCCTGCGGGCGATGCCGGGAGTGGATCCGGGGTTGACCGACGAGCCGGCGGTCCTGGCGGCGGCGGCGCGCCGGTTTCTGCGGCAGACGTTCCTGTCCACGTCGGTGGCGGTGTCCGGGGCGAACTTCGCGGTGGCGGAGACCGGCACCCTGGCGGTGGTGGAGTCAGAGGGTAACGGTCGGATGTGTCTGACCCTGCCGGAGACGCTGATCACCGTGATGGGTGTGGAGAAGGTGGTGCCGACCTGGCGGGACCTGGAGGTGTTCCTGCAACTGCTGCCCCGGGCCTCGACCGGGGAGCGGATGAACCCGTACACCTCGATGTGGACCGGGGTCACCCCGGGCGACGGGCCGCAGGCGTTTCATCTGGTGCTGCTGGACAACGGTCGCAGCGCGGTGCTCGCCGACGAGGTGGGCCGGCAGGCGCTGCACTGTATCCGCTGCTCGGCGTGCCTCAACGTGTGCCCGGTGTATGAGCGCACCGGCGGGCACGCGTACGGGTCGGTGTATCCGGGGCCGATCGGCGCGGTGCTGTCCCCGCAGCTGACCGGGGTGGCCGACAACGCGTCGCTGCCGTACGCGTCGTCGCTCTGCGGGGCCTGCTACGACGCCTGCCCTGTGAAGATCAACATTCCGGCGTTGCTGGTGCACCTGCGCGACCAGGCGCCGCATCCGCGCGGTGAGGCGGCCGTGATGGGCGCCGCCGCGTACGCGATGGACCACCCGGCGCTGTTCGCGGCGGCGCAGCGCGCGACCCGGCTGAGCCGGCTCACGGGCCGGCGTGGTCGGGGCCTGCCGCCGCCGTTGTCCGGCTGGACCGCCGGCCGTGACCTGCCCGAGGTGCCGGCGCAGACCTTCCGGCAGTGGTGGGCGCAGCGGTGAGCGCGCGGGAAACGATCCTCGCCCGGCTGCGGGCCGCCCTCGACCCCGCGCCGGCCCCGGTCGAGGTGCTCCGTGACTACCGGCGCGACGGCGCGGTCGACCTGGATTTGCTGGTGGATCGGCTGACCGACTACCGCGCCCATGTGCACCGGGTCACCGAGGCGGCCGTCGCCGACACCATCACCGGCATCCTGCCGACCGGCGCGAGCGTCGTCGTACCACCGGCATTGCCGTCGGCCTGGCTGCCGGCGACCGTGACCGCCCTGGCTGACGAGGGTCTCGACACCACCGCGATCGCCGCCGCCGACGGCGTGATCACCGCCGCCGCCGTCGCCATCGCCGACACCGGCACCGTCGTGCTGGACGGCTCACCCGACCAGGGTCGCCGCGTCCTCAGCCTCCTACCGGACCTGCACATCTGCGTGGTCCGCGCTGCCCAGGTCGTCGCCAACGTGCCGCAGGCACTCACCCGGCTCGCCCCGCACCGGCCACTGACCTGGATCAGCGGCCCGTCAGCCACCAGCGACATCGAACTCAACCGCGTGGAAGGCGTCCACGGCCCCCGCACCCTGCACATCATCCTGCTGCCCTGAGCTCGTCCGGCGTCGACTGACCATCGGCGCCGCTCGGCGAGGCTCGGGGTCACAGTCCCGTCCGGCAGGTTCACCGTCAAGGCCGCCTAGCGAGGGAGGTGAGTCCATCCTGCGGTAAGGGTGAGAAGGTGAGCGGTTACCGCGTCGGGGTCGATGAGTTGATGGAGGTGTCCGCCCGGGACCTCCGCGACGCTCCAGCCCCGGGCGCGTGCCTCTTGCGCCATGCGGTCGTACGGCGGCCCGAACAGCAGGTACGCGCATGGCCGGTGATCCCAGCCCGCCGCCACCGGGATCTGCTGTTCGTAGTAGCTCACCGGAAGCCGAGGCTGCTCGGCTGAGACAAGTGCTCTGGTCCGGCGGTCGGGGAACAGCGGCGCGACGGTGTCCTCGTCCCACCAGTTCGTCCATTGCGGCAGCCGGCCCTCCGCCGCGATCGACCGCAGGTAGGTCAGGCGTTCGGGTGACGCGGCCGGCGTCGGCCCGCATCGCGAGGGCAGACTGGCATCGACGAACACGCACCCGACGATCGGACGGTCGGCAGCCGGTACGACAGGTGGCACCAGAAGACCGGCGTTGCTGTGAGCAACCAGCACGATCGGCTGGTCCTGCGGTAGGTGGGAGACACTGTCCTTGATCACCGGACCGATCTGTGGCCAGAACGGCGGGTCGTCGACATTTGTCACGTGGACCATCGACGGCACCACCGTAGCGACGCCCAGCGCCCTCAGCCTGGCCGCCACCGGAGCCCAGCTCAGAGGCCCCAGCAACAGGCTGTGCAGGAGTACAAGCGCGGGCTTCACACGTCCATCATCCACAGAATGCGTCGGGCAGCCGCTCTTCGTTGGCGTGGCGCGCCAGGTGCGGCAGGCGCGGATACCGGATCAAGGGCAGTCAGGCTGACAATCGACATCCTGCGATGCAGCGGACGATGCGGGTGTCGACCGCGTGGGCAGGACGGGGGCGGAACATGGACCAAGGCACCCGCGACGAGATGCTCGGCCGGCTGGCCGACGCCGGCGCCGACGCGAGCGTCAGCGCCGTGTCCGGTCGGCTACCACCGCCGGGTGGTGATCAGCTGGAGCTTGCGAGCAGTTGGTCGGCGGCGCGCTGGATGCTCTGGCTGAAGTAGGCGACGTCGGTGTAGTTGGGGGTCGGCTCCTCGCCGATGTCCCAGTCGCAGTCCGAACCGGCGCTCACGATGCCGACCTGCTCCCAGGCGCCGTGGGCAAGCCGGTGCAGAGCTGGTCCGCCCGAGTCGCCGGGGCAGTGGCTCTTCTGGTTCACCGACTTCGCGCAGATCGTCGACCTCGGGTACTCGGGGTGCTCATCCCACCAGGGGTCGTCGAAGCACTGCTCGTCGGGCAGGAAGGGCAGCTTCACCTTGTTGAGGAAGCGTTCCTGGGGGCCGCCTGACTTCTTCGTGCCCCAGCCGGTCACGGTCAGGGTCCGTAGCTGTCGGGGCTCGGTGGCCAGCCGCAGGACGGGCAGGTCGAGCGGCCGTTCCAGCTTGATCACCGCCCAGTCCGGTCCATTCCACCACTCGGTTCCGCCGATGTGAGCGGCGGATCTGGTCATCGTCCGGCGTGGGTTCTTGAGGTCGACGGTGCCGGAGACGACGGTGAGGCTGTCGGCTGGCTGCTCATCGACGCAATGTTGGGCGGTGAGCACCAACTGCGGGTGAATAAGGGTTCCGCCGCAACCCACCGGCAGAAGCCGGACCATCCACGGGAACTCACCGGGCGCGGCCCGTTCACCGCCGCTGATTGCCGCGGCCGGAGCCGCCGTGACCAGCACGGCGGCCAATGCCACCACGGCGATCAGGAGTCGTTTCAAGCGCATCTGACACCCTTCGAAGGACTACCGCTACGGAGGTAGAACGGTGCCAGCGGGCGCTTTTGTTGCAATCCGAGGGTGATCCGCCGGCCGGGGCCACCCCTTCCGCCATGTGGAGCGTCGCCTTGCGTCCAGCCGGTGAAGAGGGTGGCGAGGCTGGCTGCGGCGCGGGCAGTCGCCCAGGCGTCGGGGGTGAACTCGTAGCGCCAGATCTCGCCCTCACGGTCGCCGCTGAGCACGAACGTGTAGCGGCATCGACTGTGGATTGTGTTTGGTCGATCCTGTGCAATTCTGGTTCCGGGAGGGCACACAGATGGCGATCTACTATCGGGGGCCGGAACTCAATATCACCGACAAGCTGTTCGTGCTGCGCGCCCGCGAGCCCTACCTGGTCCAGGATCTCCGCGACATCAGGGTGATCGCCCTCAAGCAGACGTGGCGCCGCGAGGTGTTCGAGTTGCGGGCGACGTACCAGGGGCGCGAGGTCCTGTTGTATCGCACAACCGACCGGACCATGTTCGCGCACGTCAGGCGGGCGCTGGTTCGGGCGCTTGAGGCAAACGCCATGCACTCCCTCGCCGAGGAGCAGCGGACCCGCGACGCCTTGCGTGGCGGCACGCTCACTGCGGCCGGCGGTACGACCGAGCCGCCCCGCGATCCATGGCTCGACCCCGCCGATCCGTCGTCCTCACCGCCCGGGCAGGCGCCTGCTGAGCCGCGGTGGCGCACGATCGTGGAGCGCCTGCTCGGTCTTCCCCTCACTACTGCCGGTGCGATGACGGTGGCCGCTGAGCGATTCGACGACCGGATGACGAGGATCCTCGTGGCACTTGGTGACCCCGAAGGGCGGAGCCGGTGACCGAGTCCAGCCCTCCCTCGGTGTGGGACGCCCTCCCCGCGTACGAGAAGGTCCAAAAGTGGCAACGGGCTGTGCCAGATGCTGCTGAACGCATCCTGGTGCAGGTCGAGGAGGATGCAAAGTTCATACGCCGCGACGCTGAACGCCGCCTGACCTATGCCCTCGTCATCGTCGTGCTCACGCTGGTTTCCGGTGTGCTCCTCGCACTGCTCGACAAGACCGTTCCCGCGCTTGTGACATCCTCCGGCGGTACCATCGCCGTCGCCACGACGCTGATTACCGGACGGGTTTCCGCAGTTGCTGAGCGCCAACGCCGCCGGTCGCGTAGGTAGCACCTTCATAACTGCGACTGTCGACCGGAGGCCGACCGTAAGGCCAGGTAGCCAGCCGATTGCCTCTTAACAGTGCGCTCGATCAGGTCTCGAAGGGCGCAGCGGCGTCTGGCCGGCGTCAGCTCAGCCTCAGATTGTGCTGTTCGAGGGCGGCCTCAATGGTGTCGAGTGCTTTTGGCCCCATGCCGTGCAACTTGGCCAGGTCTGCGCGTGGCACGCCCGCGAGCTGGCGTAGGGCGGTGTAGCCGGCGGCGTTCAGCGCCCGCGTCGCGGGTGCGCTGATCTTCGGCAAGGTGTCAAGGGACGATTCCACCGCCCGATGCTAGACCCCCAATCCCGCCCGATGGAGACTCGTCCGGTACGAGCAGGTGCGTTCGCCACGCCGATCACTGTCGGCTGCGGCTCCGAGGGAGCCGCCTCCCGTGCCCCTCGGAGACGACCTCGACGGCCTCCAGGGTCATTGGGTCGGCTTGTACGCGATGACAAGCTCCCAGGTGCCGGGCAGCACTGCCACGTGGTGAAAGCCGGTCTCCGTGAGCAGGGTGGTGTAGAAGTCCACGTCGCGTAGGCGGCTGACGCTGCTGTCGACGCCGATCAGGAAGTAGCTCCAGAAGAACTGCATGGCGAGCCGGTCGGGGGTGCGGAACTCCTCGCAGATCAGGATCAGTCCACCGGGCTGCAACGCCGCGTACGCCTGTTGAACCAGTTCGCGGGCGACCGCGTTGGGCCAGTCGTGCAGAACTCGGACGAAGGACAGCGCGTCGTAGCCGCGCGGCAGGGGTTCGGCGAAGAAGTCGCCGCCGACGAAGCCGAGCCGATCCGCGTGACCTCGGTCGTCCCGGGTGGCCGCGACCAGTGGTGCCACCGCCGGCAGGTTGTACACGTCGGCCCGCAGGTGCGGTGCGGAGTCGAGGATGTGTGCGGCGAGTGTCCCGTCACCGCCGCCGACGTCGAGCAGGCGGTGCCGGTCCGGCCAGAGTCGAGGTGAGTGCCGGCGTACCGTCTCGATCGCCGGTCCCAGCCCGAGGGCCATGCTGCGTTCGAACTCCGCGGTCTGCGCGGCGGTCTTCGGCGGCCAGGCGAACCCGTCGTCGATGCTGACCTCGCCGCGTAGGCTCTCGGCCAGGCGGCCGTGCAACTGCCGCCACGGGTAGCGGTCACGGTCCCGTTCGGTGGCGCCCGGCCCGACGACCGCGTTGACCGCGTCGCGTAGCCCTGGCACGGCTCGGTAGCTGGTCGCGCCGATGTCGTCGCCGGGCTCGTCGCGGATGACGAAGCCGAGGCTCTCGATGCAGTCGAGGAATTTGTACAGCCGCAGCGGGAGCACCCCGAGCTGGGTGGCCAGCGCGTCGAGGCGGACCGGTCCGCGCTCCAGCGTGTCGAGCAGCCCCAGGTCGAGCGCCGTGTGCAGGACGTCCATGGCCTTGGGCCCGTTGACGAGCAGACTCATCAGTGCCCGCGGTGAGAGGGTGACGGTCACTGCCGCAGCTCCTTTTCCAGCGCATCCATGAACAGGTCGATCTCGTCGAGCGTGTTGTAGACGTGCGGGCCGACCCGCAGATAGCCGCGCCAGCTGCAGATCACGTCACGAGCGCCCAGCCGCCGCTTGACGGCCTCGCCGTCGGGGATGTCCAGGCACACCACCCCGCCTCGCCGGGCGATGCTGGTGGGGCTGACCACGACGATGCCGGCGGCCTCGGCCCGGTTCAGCAGCTGTTGGGTGAGCGCCAGCGAATGCCGTCGGATGGCGTCGATACCGACACCGAGCAGCAGGTCCAGACCGACCTGTGAGACCAGGGAGGTGAGCGGGTAGGGGGTGCCGCCGGCGAAGCGACGGACACCGGTCGCCCAGCCGGATGACGGTCGGAAGCTCAGCGCGCGGTCGCCGGCCTGCCAGCCGGTGGCGGCCGGAGTCAGCAGTGGCACCAGGTCCGGCCGGACGTAGAGGAATCCGGTGCCGACACCGCAGAGCCACTTGTGGGAACCGCCGATGACCACGTCGACGCCGAGCGCGGTGACGTCCAACGGCATCACCCCGACGGTCTGGAAGGCGTCCACCACCACCAGCGCGCCGACCTGGTGGGCGCGGGCCACCAGGCGGGACAGGTCCACGGTGGCGCCGGAGGTGAAGCTGGCGTGGGACACGCACACCAGCAGCGTCCGCTCGTCGAGCCGGGCCTCGACAGCGTCCTGGTCGAGGTGGGGTCCGCCGGTGCCGACCACGTCGACCTCGGCCCCGTGTCGGCCGTACGCGCGGAAGATGAACGGCACCGTCGGATAGTCGAGATCCGTGATGACGACGCGGTTGCGCGGCGGGTGGTAGTCGAAGCAGGACGCCACCCGGGCCAGGAAGGTGCTCAGATTCGCATCGGTGATCACGCTGCCCGGCGGCGCGCCGATCAACGCGGCCACCGAGTCGGCGTACCGGTCGAGGCCGATGTGCCAGTCCTGCCAGACGTCGTCGCGCCAGGTGCGCAGGGTCTCCCAGTAGTCGTGCAGCACCCGCTCACCTCCCCGGGGCACCGCGCCGGTGGAGTTGCTGTTCAGGTAGACGCAGGTGTGCACCAGCGGGAACTCGGCGCGCAGGGCGGCGTGCGTGCCCGCGTCGAGGCATCGGGGGCTGTGCTCGGGCTGGCTCATGCGCAGCGCCTCCCAGTCGGGCCGGCCGCAGGCGGATCGGTGGTCATGGGGGTGAACACGGGTGCGGCGCTGTTCGCCGCGAGGTACGGCGTGCCCTCGGTGTAGCCGGTACCGGTCTGGGCACCGAGCATCCACACCGCCACGCGGAGATGGGTCCGGCGCCACTGCGACAGGGCACCGGCGAATGCGGCCATCCGCCGCGCCACCAGGGCGCCGTCGGCGCCGGTGAGCCGGCCCTCAGACACCGCCGACCGGTACGTCTGGTCAACCGTCGGCTGACCGACGCTTACCCGGGCCTGTATCTCCGGCACCGACTGGTAGGCCACCGAGCCCAGCCGATCCGCGTGCGGGGTGCGACACAGCGATTCGATGAGTTTGTACGAGCGGGACTGGATCGCGCTGGCGCCCTCGGTGTACTGCCGGAATGTACGGAACGACTCGGGCCGCATGGTGGCCAGGAGGGAGAAGAGTGGAGCCGCGGTGCGCAGCAGGTCGCCCGCGTACCCGAGCCGGTCGGCGGCGGTGCCCGGTGTGGGCCCGGCCAATGCGGCGACCGCCGCGCGAAGTTCGTCGGCGACCCCGGCGAAGAGGCACTCGTAACCCTGGAGTACCCGGATGAAGAGGTACTCGTCGTGCGTCACGTGGACCGGCAACATGGTCAGCCGCAGCAGCGGATCCCCGGGGAACGCCAGGTCCCGGGCGACGGTGTGCAGGTTGGCCGCGGTTGTGGTCGGGGCGTCGCTCCCGATCGCCGCGGTCATGCCGAGACGAGCCAGCGCGGGCGCGGCGGCTCGGACACCGAGTCGGCAGCGTTTGACGACCACCGCTGGCCCGGGTCTCTGCAGCGGGAGCTCCTCGGTCCTGCCTGCGGCGGCGGCCAACTCGAACGCCAGCGCGTCGGCGACCAGGCGGACGAGGAGCCGATCCCGGCTCTGCCGCCGGGCGGCGGTCTGCGCGCCCGGGGTCGGATCGTTTGGTCCGCAGGGCAGTCGGAGCAGCCGCAGGGCGAGATAGCTGCGGTAGTCGTAACGGCCGTCCCACTTGTCCAGTGCGACGTCCAGGAAGTCGGTCAGCTGCCGGGCCGCGGCGTCGCCGGTGCCGGAGACCGGGCGGGTCACCACCTGCCGGGCGCTGTCGAGCAGGGCGAGGAAACTCTTTTCCGCGAAATGTTTGCCGTTGCGGTGAAACTCTTTCAGCACCGGGGAGTAGGGAAAGCGGCGCGGTTCGGTCGGGCGCGACAACCAGTGAATCAATGGACGCACGTGCCACCCCTCGAAGTCGACGAGACGAACCTCACTGTGGTCGCCGGATATGCCGGCCGACCGAAGCTGCGTAAGGTTCAGCCGGGCTATTCGTCAGCGGTGGGGCGCAGCCGCGCCTGCCACAACTCGGGAAAGAATCGGTGTCCGGCGAGTTTTGCCAGCATGTTCGCTGGGCTGCCGGGGTCACCGGCCGGGGGATGGCCGCCAATTCGCAGGGCCACCTGGTAGTGGCGGACCCGCCACACCGACACCCGTTCATCCCATTCCACCATCGCTTCGGCGAGCCGGTGCAGCGGATCCGCCGGATCCGCCGGGCACAGGTCGGCCGCCTCGACACCGTGGGCGGCAAGCTGCTCGTCGAACGCACGGCCGAGCTGTCGGCTGGCTCCCTGGACCTGCCGCCAACCGGGTGACTCCGCACCAGAACCGTTGCCGAGGGCGGGTTGCATCGCCTGGAAGTCCACTGGGGACAGATATCGCAGCATCTCCAGTTGGTCGGTGATCAAGCGGACCGCGAGCGTCGCCCGGGCCAGCAGCGCCTCCGCGGCCGGTAGCCGACCGGCAGTCACCTGGGTGGTCGCCTCCGCCAGCTCCGCCGCAGCCAGTTTCAGCCACAACTCGGTCGACTGATGCACCACCTGAAAAAGCAGCTCGTCGCGATGTATGACCTCGTCCGGCGTCCGTTGTAGACCGAGCAAAGCATCTGTCCGCATGTAGCGCGCATAGTCCGTAGCGCCGTGACCTGGCAGAACAGGCGAATGGTCGTGCTTCACGGAATAGGCCCTCCGTTTGGCGCTGACGCCGAAATAATAAATACGCTGGCGGACATCATTCCAACGACGGACACCGATGCGCTACCCCTTGGTCTCGATGAATCTGGAAACGTGTCGAGGAGCTTGCCGGTTTCCCGGGTGTCTCCCGCATATTTGGGCAGGCCACGACGGATACGTTGTCGTTGGTCGTGATGGGCGCGTCGCCGGGTTCCCCGGCCGGTGGTCATCGCCGTCGCCCGTCGGCAGCGGGCCCGAGGCGGCTTGGCGGGCGGCGACCGGCTCGTCCTTTCCGGCCCTTCCGCGTTCCGGCGTCGTCGGCTGCCGAAACGGCCGCCCGCCAAGCCTCCCTCGTCCTCGTGCCGGTGTTCAGCCGTCGGTCAGCACGGCGGCGGTCGCCAGCCGTCGCGGTACCCGACACCGTCCGGTCGTAGCCGGACCTCGTCGTACCACGAGCCGGGTACGGGTTCGGTGCGGATCACCGCCGGCCGCTCCACCACGACGCAGACGTTCGAGCCGGGCCACCACCAGCCGCCGGATCGCGCCAAGTCGGTCCAGGTCCGCAGATGGTCGCTCGCCTCGGCGGTGTACGCGGCCAGTCCGAGCCGGTGCAGCGCGTCGTAGTAGCCGACCCAGAATGCGTCCTGCTGGCCGTACCAGCAGACGGGGGCCTCTCGGTCGCCACCGGGCAGCCCGGCGCGGACCGGTTGCGTGAAGCCGGGGATCAGGCTGCGGTGCAGGGCGTTGCGGACGCCTCGGTGCAGCACGACGCCGAGTGGCACCTGCCGGTCGAGGGCATCCTGCGGTGGCAGGTCCGGCCAGGGTTCGCGGGTCCTGCCTCGGCGGACGGGAGACAGTTCGGGATCGGTGTGCTGGACCCCGTCGCTGAGCGCGGCCCTCAGCCGGGACGCCACGGTGGCTATGTCGCTGGCCGGGGGCGGTGGGCCGGCCGGGGCGGGGTCACGGACCCGCTGGAGGAGTTGGCCGAGGGTGGGCAGTTGCTGGATCAGTGGCAGGGCCGCGGCGGGGGAGTCCACCCAGGCGAACCGGGGCTGGCGACGGCCGGCTCGGGCGTAGATCGCCGTGAGGCATCGTTGCGTGGTGGGTCGGTCGGCGGGTTCGGTGGAGAGGGCGTACCCCAGCCACTCCTGCCGGATCACTTCGGCCTGCCGCCACAGATCGCGGGGGGCCGGGGAGAGGGGCGCGGCATCGTCGTGCCGCGTGGGCGCGGTCAACGCGCCAGGGCGTGTCCGCCCTTCCGGTTGGAGATCATCGCTAGATGATGGCCGATCTTGCCACGAGGCGCAACCGTTCTGGCTGGCCCGGGGAGACCTCAGGTGGCTCGCGTGGTGACCAGCTCGGCCTGCTGGCCAAGTGGTTCTGCGTGGCATGGTGGAGGCATGTGCAGGAACATACGCGTGCTCCACAACTTCGAACCGCCGGTCAGCGACGATGAGATCGAGGCCGCCGCCCTTCAGTACGTGCGCAAGGTCAGCGGCACGACACGGCCCTCGGCGGCCAACGAGGAGGCGTTCGGCGAGGCGGTCCGCGCTGTCACGGCGGCCACCCGGACCCTGCTGGACAGCCTCGTGACGAAGGCGCCTCCCCGTGACCGCGACGTGGAGGCGGCCAAGGCCAAGGCGCGCGCGGCTGAGAGGTACGGGCCTCGAACGATCACCGCTGGTTGACCCGCCCCGCCGGCCACGCTTCAGCCCTTTCCTGCCCGGAACGGCATTCGCGAAAGGCGACGGTGGCCGCTGTGGCGAAGCCCGACACCCCGGCGGTCAGTCACCTGCTCTCAGCGCGCTGAGCACGGCCGTCACCTCGGGGCGTGACGCAGCCGGTCGCCGGAGCGCGGTCGTGATGCGTCGGGTCAGCGGCGGGTTCAGCGGCCGGGTCACCACCCGGTACCGCGGGTCCACCGCCAGCTTCGGCAGCATGGTGATCGAGCGGCCGTTCTCCACGTGCTGGAGTGCCAGCATGTAGTTGTTGAACCGACAGATCACCACGGGCTCGAAGCCGGCCTCCCGGCACAGCCGGGTGGACAACTCGGACATGTACGAGCCGGCGACGTCGAACGTCCAGCGTTGCTGCGCGCACGCCTCCAGGGCCACCGACTCGGCACTGGCCAGCGAGTGCTCCGGGGGCAGCACGAGCACGATCGGATCGGTGGCGAGCGGCACCAGGTCGATCTCCGGCGAGAGCTCGGCGCCGGTGAAGTCGGCCGTCGTGATGATGAGGTCGACGTCGCCCCGACGCAGCGCCGGCATGCTCTCGTGCGGCTCCAGTTCCAGCAACACCACGCTCACGTCCGGGTGCCGGGCCGCGAGGCGGGCCAGCGCCGGTTCGGCGAGGGCCTGCACGGCACTCTGGAACGCGGCCACGGTGACCGTGCCGGCCGGTTCGTCGGCGAGGCGGCGCAGCTCCGCCTCGGCCGCGTCCATGGCCGTGAGGATCTCCCGAGCCCGGCCGGCGAGCAGTATTCCGGCTGCGGTGAGCCGCACCCGCCGCCCGGTGCGTTCCAGCAGCGCGGTCCGGGTCTCCCGTTCCAGCGTGGCCAGCTGCTGGGACACCGCCGACGGGCTCAGGTTGCCGCGCTGCGCGACAGCCCGGACGGTGCCGTAGGTTGCCAGGTCGGCGAGCAGGCGCAGCCGCCACGGATTCAGCGTCATGCCCGCCGACTGTACGGCTTTGCTTAACAGCGACAGCGGAAATGTGCGATGGACGTGCCTTAACGGGGCTGCCTAGCGTCGGCTCATGGCTGATTCCTTCTGGTCCGACGCCGATCGTCACCTGGTCCGCTACATCGGCGCGGGCAGCTTCGTCCGCGAGATCATCGACCGCGCCGAAGGCAGTTTCGTGTTCACTGCCGACGGCCGCCGCCTGCTCGACTTCACGTCCGGGCAGATGAGCGCCATTCTCGGTCACTCCCACCCGGCTGTCGTAGCCACGATCCAGCAACAGGCCGCCACCCTCGACCACCTGTTCAGCGGCATGCTGAGCCGGCCCGTGGTGGAGCTGGCCCGCCGCCTCGCCGGCTCCCTGCCCGCGCCGCTCGAGAAGGTTCTGCTGCTCACCACCGGCGCAGAGTCCAACGAGGCGGCGATCCGGATGGCGAAGCTGGTCACCGGCCGGCACGAGATCATCTCGTTCGCCCGGTCCTGGCACGGGATGACGCAGGCGGCGGCGAGCGCCACCTACAGCTCGGGACGCAAGGGGTACGGGCCTGCGGCGCCCGGCAACGTCGCGATCCCCACGCCGAACGCGTACCGGCCCGACTTCACCCTTCCGGGCGGTGAGCTGGACTGGCGGCGTCAGCTGGAGTTCTCGTTCGAGCTGTTCGACGCCCAGTCGGTGGGCAGTCTGGCGGCGTGCATCGTTGAGCCGATCCTCAGCTCCGGCGGCGTGCTCGACCTGCCGCCGGGATACCTCGCGGCGCTGCGGGACAAGGTGCACCAGCGCGGCGGGCTGCTGATCCTCGACGAGGCGCAGACCGGTCTGTGCCGCACCGGCGAGTGGTACGCGTTCCAGCGTGACGGCGTCGTGCCGGACATCCTGACCCTGTCCAAGACACTCGGTGCCGGCCTGCCGCTGGCTGCCGTGGTGACCAGCCCGGAGATCGAGCAGACGGCGCACGAGCGCGGTTTCCTCTTCTTCACCACGCACGTCTCGGACCCGCTGGTGGCCGCGGTCGGCAACACGGTCCTGGACGTGCTGGAGGCCGACCGGCTCGACGAACAGGCGGCGCACCTGGGCGCGTACCTCCGGAAGGGGTTGCGGGAGATCGGCCAGCGACACCCGGTGGTCGGCGACGTGCGCGGCCGCGGGCTGCTGGTCGGGCTCGAACTGGTCAGCGACCGGGAGTCGAAACGACCGGCCGACGCGCTGGGCGCCGCCGTGACCGCGCGGTGTCTGGAGCTGGGACTGCACATGAATGTGGTGCAGTTGCCGGGCATGGGCGGCGTGTTCCGCATCGCGCCGGCGCTCACCTCCACCCACGCCGAGCTGGACCTGGGTCTGGAGATCCTCGATCGAGCGCTCGCCGACGTGGTGCCGCAGTTCACGGCCTGCCGCTCAGAATCCCGGTGACCGATGTCGTCGTGCCCGCCCCTGGCGAGGAGGCCGGTTCGCGGCAACCCGTTCAGGCACGTGGTTCGACCAGGCCGTTGTCGTACGCGAAGATGACGGCCTGGATGCGGTCTCGCGCCCCGATCTTGGCCAGGACGCGCCCGACATGCTTCTTCACTGTGGATTCGGTGAGGGTGAAGCGTTCGGCGATCTCGGTGTTGGTGGCGCCCTGGCCGATCGCTTCGAGGACCTCTCGCTCGCGCTCGCTGAGCGTGGTCAGGCGAGGGTCCGCACGGGTGGTCGACGCCGGCTTCTGGAGGTAGGCGTCCATCAGCTTGCGGGTCAGGCTGGGGGCCACCACCGAGTCTCCGCTCGCAACGGCGCGGATGCCGGCGATCAGCTCCTCGGGGCGGGCGTCCTTGAGGAGGAAACCGCTCGCTCCGGCCCGCAGTCCCGCATACACGTATTCGTCCAGGTCGAATGTGGTCAGGATCAGCACGTGCGTGCGGGAGCCGGCCGCGGTGATGCGGCGGGTGGCTTCGATGCCGTCCATGCCGGGCATGCGCACGTCCATCAGCACCACGTCGGGCCGGGTCTGCTCGACCTTCCGTACTGCCTCGGCGCCGTTGGCGGCCTCGCCCACCACGCTGAAACCGGGTGTGCCGTCGAGCAGCATCTTGAAGCCCATCCGTTGCAGCTGCTGGTCGTCGGCGATCAGGACGGTGGTCATGCAGGCTCCTTGAGGACTACGTCGACGAGCCAGCCGTGTTCGGTCGGGCCGGCGGTCACTACCCCGCTGTACATGGCGGCGCGTTCCCGCATGCCGAGTAGGCCGTGGCTCGGGGCAGCGGGTCTGCCACGGCCGTTGTCACGTACCCGTACCCGTACCTCTCCAGCGGAGGCAGCGAGAGTGACGTCCGCGGTCGCGCCGCTTCCCGCGTGTTTGAGGGTGTTGGTGAGCGCCTCCTGAACGATGCGGTAGACCGCGAGCTGCACGCCACGGCCGAGGGTGTGCAACTCGCCCGAGGTCGAGTAGGTGACCGGCAGCCCGGCCGCCCGCACGCTCGGCAGCAGCCGGTCGAGATCGTCGATGCCCGGCTGCGGGCTCAGTTGCGGATCGTCGTCTCCTTCGCGCAGCACGCCCAGCACTCGGCGTAGCTCGGACAGCGCCTGCCGGCCGGTGTCACCGATCAACCGGAGCGGTTCGGCGGACTGCTCAGCCCGCGAGGTCGCGAGCGCGGCACCGCCGTCGGCCAGGCCCACGATGACCGAGACGTGATGGCCGACGATGTCGTGCATCTCGCGGGCCACCCGGGCCCGCTCCTCGGCGACGGCGAGGCGGGCCCGTTGATCCCGCTCGACCTCGAGGCGGGCGGCGCGGTCCTCGAGAGCGATGAGGTACGCCCGACGGGTGCGCACCGCGATGCCGGACGCGACCGCGGCAGCTGAGGTGCCGATCACCAGGAACAGCGTGATGGTGCGGTTCTCCGTGACCGGATTGATCAGATAGATCTCGGCGACCAGCAGCGCGAGGGTGATCCCCGAGGCCCAGACCAGCGCCCGCCACGAACCCCGGGAGGCCACGCCGAACAGCATCACGAGCAGGATCACTCCGGCGCCGACGGCGACGTCCAGCAGTCCCTCTGTCAACTCGATGGCCGCGGTGACCAGGAACGCCGGGAACGGGTACCGCCGTCGCCAGTACAGCGGCGGTAGCAGAACCAGGGTCGCGATCGTCGCCGAGAGGGGATTCTCGATGATGTTGGGGATGCTGAAGAGCACGATCGGGACGGCCACCAGGGTGTCCATCACCCACGGGCGGCGCCGGTCGAAGGCTCGTAACCGGGCCTGCCGGTCCACCAGCCAACCCTGCGTACTCATCACCGGATTCTCCCTCTACCCACTCACGCGTCGGTCGTCTTCAGCCGGTACGCCGTCGCGGCGAGCGTCACGACCACGTACCCGGCGAAGACCGCGAGGCCGGCCCATGGGGCCAGAGTGCCGTCCGATTGGGTCAGCGTCATCACGGCGCTGCCGGCGTTGCTGGGCAGGTACGGGGTGATGACCTCGGAGATCGAGTCCGGCAGCAGAGCGGCCAGACCGGGCACGATCAGCAGCAGGCCGGCCAGGATCGCGATGGCGCCGGCGCTGGAGCGGACGAGCATGCCGAGCGCGACCCCGAGCACCGCGACCAGGCCGAGATAGAGGCCGGCGCCGAGCAGTGCCCGCAGCACGCCGTCGTCGCCGAGGCCCAGGCCGCCGACCTCGTCGTTGAGCACTGCCGACCCCGCCACGAAAGCGGCGAAGGCGCCGACGGTCATCGTGACGAAGGCGGCCGACCCCGCCACGAGGCTCTTCGACCAGAGCACCGGCAACCGGCGCGGCACCGCGGCGAGGGTCGCCCGGATCATGCCGGTGGTGTATTCGCCGGCCCCCAGCAGCGCGCCGAGCACGCCGACGGACAGCGCGGCCAGGGCGCTGCCGGACAGGGCCAGGTCGACCGAGGTCAGGTTGTCGCCCGAAAAGGAAGCTGAGGCGATCATGCCGAAGGCGATCAGGAGGAAGACCGATATGCCGGTCGTGATCCAGGTGGAGCGCAGCGAGGAGAACTTGGTCCATTCGGCGGCGACGACGCCACCAGGAGTGATCTTCATCGGGAAGCCTCGTATTCGACAGCGTCGCGGGTCAGGTCCATGAACGCCGCTTCGAGTGAGGCGTTCTGCGGGGTCAGTTCGAACAGCGGGATGCCGCGGGCGGCCGCGGCCAGCCCGATCACCCGGGCGGAGGCGCCGGCGACGAGCAGTTCCTCCGCGCCGGTCGAGGTGACCGTGACACCCGGGCCGGCAATCGTCGTGCGCAGCGCGTCAGGGGCGGGAGTGACGACCCGGACACCCTCGGCCGTCACGAAGTCGGCCACGGTGGTGTCGGCCAGCAGCCTGCCCCGACCCACGATGACCAGATGGTCCGCGATCAGCGACACCTCGCTCATCAGGTGCGAGGACAACATCACGGTGCGGCCCTCGGCGGCCAGGCCGGTGAGCAGCTTGCGCACCCAGAGGACACCCTCCGGGTCGAGGCCGTTGACCGGCTCGTCGAGCATCACCACGGCCGGGTCGCCGAGCAGGGCGGCGGCGATGCCGAGCCGCTGGCCCATGCCGAGGGAGAAAGCGCCGACCCGCTTGTGGGCGACGGCCGAGAGACCGGCCAGGCCGAGCACCTCATCGACACGCGAGCGCGGGATGCCGTGCGTACGGGCCAGGGCCAGGAGGTGGCTGACCGCCGTCCGGCCGGGGTGCGCGGCCTTGGCTTCGAGCAGTACGCCGATCTCGCGCAGCGGCGCCTTCGACGAGGCGTACGGCCTACCGTTGACCAGCACGTCGCCGGAGCTCGGCGCGTCGAGCCCGACCACCATCCGCATGGTCGTCGACTTGCCGGCCCCGTTGGGGCCGAGGAAGCCGGTGACCTGTCCGGGCTTCGCGGTGAACGACAGGCGGTCGACGACCGTCTTCGCGCCGTACCGCTTGGTTACTTCACGTATCTGAATCATGCTCGCAACGCTAGGAGCGCCCAACGTCAGGTTCGTGGTACCGCGGTCGACACTTTCCGGCCGCACCTGGTACTCCGGTACCACCGGCAGCCCTCCCGTCGGGCTGCTCCACGCTACGCGGCCGCCCGTTGTGTGCCGATTATCGGGATCCACAACAGTCCATCGGACACCCGGTGAACGTTCGTGGCCACCGCACTAGCATCGAGGGATGATCAGCGTCATCACGCCTGTTCTGCCGGCTCAGGTTGACATGCTCGCCCGGGCCCACGAATCCCTGCTCTGGCAGGACGGCGGCCCGGACTGGGAGTGGCTGATCCAGATCGACGGCGCCCCTGAGGGGCCGGTCGAGGAGGACTTCCCGGCGGCGGCCACCGACGGCCGGATCCGGGTTGCCGCCAACGGGGAGAAACTCGGCATCAGCGCGGCGCGCAACCGGGCCCTGCTGCGCTCCACCGGGCGCTGGGTGACGCCGCTCGACGCCGACGACGAGTTCTTCCCGGACACGCTCGCGCTGCTCTCCGAGCCGCTGCGTACCCGCCCGGAGGTGAGCTTCGTCTTTGGTGAGAGCGTCGACCTCTTCCCGGACGGCAAGCGGCTGGCCCGCTTCAGTCGCCGGCCGTACGAGCCGGGGCGGGTGCCACCCGGGCGCCTGGAGGAGATCTGGCGGCGCGACAAGAACCTCTTCTTCCACCCGGGCGCGGTGATGTTCGACCGCACCTGGCTGCTCGCCGCCGGTGGGTGGCCGGCCGGTACGGAGATGGAGGACCAGGACGTCCTGCTGGCCATCTCGACGTTCGCGCCGGGGTGGTACGTGCCGCACCCGGTCTACCTCTACCGGCAGCACCGGGATCAGAGCGTGCGGACCGCCCGGTTCGAGGCCAACCGGGAGAGCTACCGCCGGTGGAGTCACACTCGGCTGGTCGCGCTGCGGACGCTGCGCGGCGACGATCCCGACGAGCTGCGGAAGCTGGAGACGCCCTTGCCCACGCCCGAGGAGATCAGCACGTTCACCACGCCGGAGTGGCAGGCCGAGATCGCCGGTCAGGTCAGCGCCGGATGAACTCGCTGGCCATCTGTGAACTGCGGGTCACCCGGAACGATGAGGAACTGAGGCTGGTCACCGGAGTCCGGGCCGAGATCGAACGACGCAACCGTACGATCCCCGACGCGGACAACTTCCGGCACGAGGTGCTCGGGGCCGGCTGGATCAGCGACGGTGCCGACCTTGCCGCGATGGTCGCAGCCGGCGCGGACGGCTGGGACCTGGAGATCGGCGAGCCCGGATCCGAGGCCACCGCCGCATTGCGGCTGGTCCTTGCCGGCCTGCTCCCGCCCGGGGCGGTGGACGAACTGGCCGCGCTGGCTGACGGGCTGCGCGACGAGCCGATGCCCTGGCACGCCGAGTGGATCCCGCCCGTCCCGCCGGCTCTGGCCCGCGAGGGCGCCGCCTGGTTCGACGTGCTGACGCCGTCGGTCAACTGGCGACAGGACGACGCCGCCGCCGATCCGGTGGCGCACTACCGGCACACGCGGATCATCTGGGCGCCGCGCTGGTGCGTCGTCGTCTGGACCGGACGGACCGGTGGCGAGGGTTCGAAGTACCGGACGTGGGGGCTGCCGGACCGGCGGCTGGAGGGGCGTCCGACGGGCGGCAGCGGCGCGGAGCGGATGGCCCGCTTCCTGCACGCCGTGGTGCGGCACATCGAGTGGTCCGTCGACATGGTCGACCTGGAGCTGGAGACCTGGGAGAACTACTTCCTGGCACAGGCGGCCGGCGACGGCGGTCTGTTCGTCGGGCCGGACTTCAACCGCCTGCAGCGCCACCTCGCTCTACTCGGCCACGGCGCCGCACTCAACCGGGACGCCGTGCGTACCCTGGTCCGCCGGATCGAGATCCAGCCTGGCATTCCCCGCCACATCCGCGACCTGGTCAAGGAGAACTGCGCGCGGTTCCTGTCCCAGTCGCAGGCGCAGCGCCGGGCGGTCCGGCAGTCGTTCGACCTCGTCGCCAACGCCACCTCCGGCCAGCAGTTCCGGCTGGCCCAGGAACGGGCCGACCGGGACGGTGCCTTCCAGGCCAGCGTGGGAATCCTGGCGGCCGTTTTCGTGGCGCCCGGCCTGATCGCCGCGTTCTACGGGGCGAACGTGAAGGGCCTACCGGGCGCCGATGCGCGGGAGGGGCTCTGGTTCATGCTGCTCGGTTCGGTCCTCGCCGGACTGATAAGCGTCTGCCTGATCCTGGTGGTGCGGGCCCAGTCCCGCCGTCCCCGTGGCTGAGCGTGCTCGGCGCGGCCATCGGCCTGGTCCTCAGCGTTCCCGCCATGCGGAGCGCCGCCACGGTGAGTCTGCGGCGCTTGGGGGTCGGCCGGTCGGGGTCGCTTCGGGTGCTTGAAGGGCACGCCCGCACACCGCCACCCAGTTGGGCTCGACGGCGATGTGGTCGACGGTGTTGGCCAGGTATCTGATGGTGGCGTCGGGCTTCAGCGGCAGCAGCGCGTCGAGGGCTGGCCAGCTGCTCAGCGGCTGTACCAGTAGAAGGCGTGCACCGAGTTCCGCGTTCGTGGACCGGGCGGCCGGAGTCGGTTGCCCTGCCGCAGAAGGCGCAGACGGTTGCTTCGGATGCCATCTGCCCTGTCGCTCCCGGTGCTCGTGCTGCCGCCCACGGTGACCTCGCGCGAGCGAGCATAGCCGCTCCACGTGGCGCAGCCGGTGCAGGGTGACCCGGCTGCCGTCGGCCTCCAGCACGTCGGTGCGCGTCAATCCGCGATCAGCCGGACGAAGGGCGGCACGGGCGGAATGACGTCCAGGTCAGCGCGCAGGGTCACGTGCTGATCGGCCCGATCGATCTCGCGGAAGCCGGCGAAGGCGTAGGTGATCTGCATCATTCTGTTCCGGCCGGTCTCGATCAGATCCGCCTGTAGCTCGACGCGGGCATTCCGGGCCTGCCGCATCAGGTGGCTGAGCACGATCCCTCCGACGCCGCGGGAGATCACGCGGCACGACATCAGCAACAACCGTAGCCGCCAGACCTTTTCTGACGTTTCGATCAGGACGAGCCCGATCTTGCCGTAGGAGCCGAAGCGGTCGTCGAGGGTGACCACATGCAGCCGGTGATTGTCTGAGGTGCGCGACTTGTCGAGGTCGTCGTAGGAGTACGTCCGACCTGTCGAATTCAGCTGGTTGGTACGGACCGTCAGTTCCTGGGCCCGTTGCAGGTCGGCCCGGGTGGCGGATTCGATCCGTACGACCAGCCCCAACTGGGAGAGGAACTCGTCGGGGGTGCCGACGAACCGCTCCTCCTCGTCGTCGCGTCGGATCTGGTTGCGGTACATCTGGCGGCGTTCGCGCGACTCGTCGGTGATGAACCGTGGCTGGAATGCCGGCGTCCGCATCGCCTCGGCGAGTTCGCCCGGATCCATGCAGAGCACCTGCGGACACGCCATGGCGACCTCCGCCCGCTCGAACTCCTGATCGTCGACGAAGGCGATCGTGTCGAGCCCGATGTTGAGCTTCTCGGCGATCTGCTGCACGGAGTGTGACTTGGCGTTCCACCCGATCTGCGGGCAGAGGAACATCTCGGCGAGTCCGCTTCGCGCAATCTGTGTCCAGGCCGCCTGGTGATCGTTCTTGCTGGCGATGGAGTGCAGAATCCCCAACCGGTCGAGCGCCTCGATCGCCTCGACGACCTCCGGCTTCACCGTGACCGTCGCGTCCTCCAGCAGGACGCCGGTCCAGATCGTCTGGTCGAGGTCCCAGACCACACACTTGATCCGACCGTGCCGCTCCTCCTCGCACGGATCGTCACTCACCGAACATCCTTCCGATAGGCGTCGGCCGCGATCGTGATCCGCTGGATCTCGTTGCTGCCTTCGATGATCTCCATGACCTTGGCGTCGCGGTACAAGCGCTCCACGAGATGGCCCGGGGTGCAGCCGACGGCACCGTGTATCTGCACTGCCTCGGCGGCATGTCGGGCGGCAGCGGTCGAGGCGAAATACTTGGCCACCCAGGTGGCCATCAGGGTGTCCGCGTCGCCCTGGTCCTTCAGCCGCCCGGCGGCCTCGTAGAGCAGTCGCGCGGCTCGGGTGTCGGTGACCATGTCGGAGAGCTTCGCCTGGATGAGTTGCCTGTCGCGCAACGCGATGCCACCGACCTTGCGGTGCGCGGTGTGGTGGGCGCAGGCGTCCAGGCAGGCTTGGAGGATGCCGACTGAGCCGGCGGCCACGCTGTAGCGGCCGAAGTCCAACACAGCGCTCATCACCATGCCGTTCACGAAGCCGTCCGGACCGACGAGGGCGTCCGGTCCCACCCGTACCCCGGTCAGAGTGAGCCGGGCGAGCATGCTGCCGCGAGTGCCCAGCATGCCGGGGATCGGCGTCACCGTCAGCCCGTCGCTGTCGCGGGGCACCAGGAACGCGGCGATGCCGGTGCCGGTGCGTGCGAACACCAGGAACAGGTGCGCTCGTTGGCCTCCGGTGATCCACGTTTTGGTTCCGTCGAGCACCCACCCAGCTGCGTCCCGGACCGCTCGGCTGGTCAGGCTCCCGGCGTCGCTGCCGGCATCCGGCTCGGACAGGCAGAACGCCCCCAGCACCGATCCGGTGGCCAGGCGCGGGAGCCACTGCTCCCGCTGCCTGGGCGTGCCGAACCTCAGCACCGCCCAGGAGACCATTCCGTGCACGGTGAGCAGGCTGCGTACCGACGAGCAGGCGTGTCCGATCTCCTCGTGCACCTGACCCATGGTCAGCATCGATGCGCCCTGCCCGCCGTACTCGACCGGTAGGAACGGTGCCCACAGTCCGGCCGCGCCGATACCGACGAGCGTCTCCGACGGAATGCTGCCGGCCTGATCGAACCGGGCGGCCAGCGGGGCGAGGTGGGTCCGGGCGAAGCAGCGGGCCGCGGCCCGATCTGTTGGTACGCGTTCGGTGGCCGCAGCCATCGGTGACATCGCCGCTACCGCCGTCACACTGTCGCGGACTGACGGTCGACCAACGCCCTGATCGCGTCGATGCTGCGGAAGCTGTCGATCCGCATCTCGTCGCTGGGCACGGTGAAGCCGAAGGTCTTCTCCACGAACATCACCAGCTCCAGCGCGAACAACGAGTTGACCAGGCCGAGCGCGAAGATGTCCTCATCGTGGGCGATCTCCACGTGCGGGAACCGCTGCTGGAGGAACGCGGCGACGACGGCGCCGGGGTCGTTGTGGGACATGTGTTCCCCTCCTGTGCTGGTAGCCGGGTACTCAAACGGTCGGGCCGTACTCGTAGAAGCCACGACCGGACTTGCGCCCGTGCCGGCCGGCGTTGGCCATGGTGCGCAGCAGCGGGCAGGGCCGGTACTTGCTGTCGCGGTAGTGCTGGTAGAGCACGTCGATGCTGTGCAGGATGGTGTCGACGCCGATCAGGTCGGCAGTCTCCAACGGGCCCATCGGGTGACCGAAACAGCTCCGAAAAACCTCGTCGACCGCTTCGGCGGTGGCGACGCCCTGATGAACCAGGAAGGCCGCTTCGTTGACGGTCAACATCAGGACGCGGTTGGAGATGAAGCCGCAGACGTCCTTGACGTCGATAGCCTTCTTGCCCATCGCGTCCAGCAGTTCACGGGTACGCCGAACCGTCTCGGCCGAGGTGTGCTGACCCGCGATGAGTTCCACGGCGGTCTTCATGGGCACCGGGTTCATGAAGTGCACGCCGACCAACTGCTCCGGTCGGCCGGTCACCGCTGCGAACTCGGTGATCGGAATCGCGGACGTGTTGACGACGAACACCGTCGCCGGATCGCAGATCCGGTCCATCTCCAGGTACAAGGCTCGTTTGAGGTCCCACCTCTCGGGGATGTTCTCGATGACGAAATCCACCTCGGCGAGCGCCTTCAGATCCACGCCGGTGCTGATCAACGCCATCGCCGCAGCCGAGTCCACGGCAGGACCGCCGAGCATCCGGCTCATCCGCAGCTGTGCCTCGATCTTCTGCAGAGCCGCGTCGAGAACCTGCTGTTCGGTGTCCACAAGGACCACCCGATGCCCGGTCTGGGCCAGGTTCTGCGTCACGCCGATCCCCATCACGCCGGCTCCGGCAACGCCGACAACGCTCATGGTCGGGTTCCTCTCCTCAGGTCAGATCACACGTCCGTCTCGGGAGCTGGTGTGGTGTCCAGGAACGTCGTCGGTCGTCGGCCCGGCTCCGCGCCGGTCACCGACGGTGCAGTCACCGGGATCGCCGACGACCTCGACCAGCAGCATGCTCCAGGCGGCCACGGGGCTGGCGCTGATCAGCACGGCCCGCTCACCGTCGCGCAGCCGCCCGGTCCCGATCTCGGTCGCCAGGTTGAGCAGGATGTCGTTCGCGCCGAGATGGCCCAGGTCGCGCAGGTTGTCGTGGCAGGCCGCCGCGATTGTCACGCCGAGCGTCTCCTCAAGGAACCGGAACCCGCCCAGGGACAGGTTGTGGCACACATGCCGGGCGACGTCCGCCGGCGCGAGCCCATTGCGGTCCAGCAGGCGTCGGTACATCGCGCCCAGTCGGTCACGGCTCTCCAGCGCCAGGGTGAAGGAGTACTCCTGGAGATCGCGGCACTGCTCGGACCAGCGGGCCGACGGGCGGTCCCGGTAGTCCACCCGGAACAGGTCCCAGTAGTGGCCGTTGGTCTCCTGCAACACGTCGAGAACGCGCAACGGCCCGTCTCTCGAGACGACCGCGGCCATGCCCCCGTCGCCGCTGACCGTCACCGGGTGCCGGTAGCGCCGCGGCGTGGCCGGCGTACTGCCGTGCACGACGAGGACGTCGCTCAGATCCGGATCGGCGGCCAGCAGGCCGCGCGCGACCAGCAGCGCCGGCGTCATCGACACGCAGCCCAGCCCGCCGACGGAGAACGTCAGCGCCCGGTCGGCGCCGAGGTGTGCCTGCAGCCGGGTCTCGGCGGAGCTCATCAGCGTGGCCGGCGCACGGGACTCGACCGCGACCAGGGCCCCGATCTGATCCGCGGCGAGGCCGGCGGCGCCCAGTGCCCTGCTGGCGGCGCCGGCGGCCAGGTGGAGCGCGTCCAACTCCGGGTCGGTGCGGATCCGCTCGATCCCGAGGTCGGCGCAGAGCTGCCGCTCGGCCGGCCCCAGGTACGCCAGTTCCGGCAGCTCGGCCACCGCGACCGACCGTTCCGGCAGGAACGACGCCACCGTGCGTAGGGCGAACGTCCCGGACATGTCGCCGCCTCTCCCCGGTTTCCGCTGACCCTGCCGACTCTGCCGTCCCCGCCCGGGCCGCTGGCAGAGAAGGACAGGCAGAGGCGGGGCTGCTGGTCCGGCTCTGGTCCGGGCCCGCCCGTGGGCACCACTCTCGGAACCGATACCGATGCCGATCGCCGGTGAAGGGGGGCCACTGATGTCGGCCCGAGTTGGTACCGCGATGAACATCCCGCCGCCGATCCGGCCGGTGCCGCGCACCGGCGTGCTGCGGCTGTCACCCGGGCAGGAGCGGCTGTGGTTCCTCGACCGGCTGCACAGCGGCGGTACCGGGTATCTCATCCGGTCACACCTGCGCCTGCGCGGCGCATGGGATCCCGCAGTGTTCGAGCGCGCCGTGGCCGAGGTCGTCCGCCGGCACGAGGTGCTGCGCACCCGGTACGAGGACGACGCCGGCGATCCGGTGCAGGTCGTCGATCCACCCGGCCCGGCCGACGTCACGGTCGTGGACCTGACCGGCGACCCGGTGGGGGATCCGCATGCCGCGACCCGGGCGGCGGCGCTGCTCGACGCGGCGGCGGCCCGGCCGTTCGACCTGCGCCGGGAACACCCGCTGCGAGTCGTCGTGGTACGGCTCGCGCCCACCGAGCACCTGGTCGGGCTCACCCTGCACCACATCGCGGCCGACGGCTGGTCATGCGACATCCTGATGCGCGAACTGGATCAGGCGTACCGCGCGCTCGCGACCGGACGGCCTCAGCCGCCGCCACCGCCGGTGCAGTACGCCGACGTCGCGGCCTGGCAGCGGAGCCGTCGGGAGGCCACCGGCACGTCCGGCATCGAGTACTGGCGGGACCGGCTCGCCGGGCTCGACCCGGTCATCCTGCCCACCGACCGGCGGCGCGACGCCGGCCACGACCGGCGCGGCGAGGTGTTCACCGTCGATGTGCCGCGGCACGTCGCCCGGCTGGTCGACGCCATCGGCGAGCGGCACGGCACGACCGCGTTCATGACACTGCTGGCCGCGTTCAAGGTGCTGCTGGCGCACCGGACCGGCCGCACCGACATCGCGGTCGGGCTACCCGACGCCGGGCGGGACGAGCCGGAGACCGAGGATCTGATCGGCTTCTTCATCAACACCCTGGTGCTGCGGACCGACCTGTCCGGCGGGCCGTCGTTCGTCGAGGTGCTGCACCGGGTGCGCGAGACGGTGCTGAGCGCCCTGATGCACAACGACGTCCCGTTCGAGGACGTCGTGGCCGCGGTCCGGCCCGGCCGGGACCCGGCCCGCAACCCGCTGTTCGACATCATGTTCCAGGTCATCCACACCTCCGGTACGCCCGGCACGCTCGGCGGCGCGGCGGTGGAGCCGCTGCCGGCGACTGCCACCGCTGCCAAGTTCGACCTGGTGTTCACCGTCTACCGCACGCCAGCGGGCGACCTGCAGTGCATGCTGGAGTACGCCGCCGGTCTGTTCGACCGGACGACGATGCAGTGGCTCGCCGAGGACTACGTGGCGCTGCTCGAGCGGCTGGCCGGTGCCCCGCAGGTCCGCGCGGTCCAACCAGCCCCGGCGCCCGGCGCGCCGACCACAGCGACCACCACCACGACGCAGCCGACGGCCGCCCCGGTTTCGCCGTCCGGCCCGGTCGAGCAGGCCGTCGCGGGAATCTGGTCGGCTCTGCTCGACGTCGACGACATCGCCGCCGACGACGAATTCTTCGACCTCGGCGGCAACTCGCTGTTGGTGATCCGGGTGCGTGCCGCGCTGCGGCGCACGTTCGCCGTCGATCTCCCCGTGCAGGTCCTGTTCGAGGCCGTCACGGTGGCCGAACTCGCGGCTGCGGTCACCGCCGCGGTACGTGCCGACGTCGGCCGAATGTCCACCAGCCAGGTGCAGGGCGTACTGCTCCGGGCCGCCCCGAAAGGAACCCGATGACCGAGATGTTGCAGACGCCCAGCCTGCACGAACAGCTGCTGGAGCGTCGACTGCACGGCCTGGAGACGCTCATCGAGCCGGGTATCCCTCAGGTATCACGGGCCGTCGCGCCGCCGCTGTCACCCGCGCAGCGCCGGCTGTGGATTCTCGACCAGCTGCGTCCGGGTGGTGTCGAGTACGTGGTCCAGATCGCGCTGCACATGGTCGACCATCCCGGCAGCCGGCTCGACGTCGCCGCGTTACAGGCCGCGCTGGACGGGCTGGTGGCGCGGCACGAGGTGCTGCGTACCCGCTACCCGGCCGGTCCCGACGGCGAGCCGGTGCAACTGATCGACCCGCCCGCGCCGATTCCGATGCCGGTCCGGGACCTCACCCACCTCGACAGCGAGACCCAGTGCACGCTGCTCAACCAGCTCGTATCGGTCGACCGCGAGCCGGTTGACCTGGCCGCCGGTCCGGTCTTCCGCGCGCTGCTCGTCCGGCGCGGACCGGACCAGAACCTGCTGCTGCTCACCACCCACCACATCGCGATGGACCTCTGGTCGGAGAACCTGCTGGTGGACGAGCTGCGCCGCCGCTACACCGCCGCCCTCGACAATCGCCCGGCCGACCTCGCCCCGCTGCCGGTGCAGTACGCCGACGTCGCGGCCTGGCAGGGGCAACGGATCGCCGAGCTGCGCGGCACCCAACTCCCGTACTGGCGTCGGCAGCTCGCCGACGCCACGCCGGTGGACCTGCCGACCGACCGGCCGCGGCCGGCGGTACGCGACGCCGCCGGCGACATCGTGCCGTTCACCGTGCCCACCGGCGTGGCGGCGGCGCTGGGCCGGCTCGCCCGCGCCCACCGCGCCACGCCGTTCATGGTCCTGCTGGCGGCGTACGCGGTCGTCCTCGGACGGTGGAGCGGCCGGACCGACGTCACGGTCGGAACGCCGGTCGCCGGCCGTGGGCACGACGACACGCACAACCTGATCGGACTTTTCCTCGACACCGTCGTGGTGCGTGCCGACCTGGCCGGCGACCCGACGTTCGGTGACCTGGTCGACCGGGTCCGTGGTGCCGCGTTGGGCGCGATGGCCCACCAGGAGCTGCCGTTCGATCAACTCGTCGAGGATCTGGCACCGGTCCGCGACCCCGCGCGCACTCCGCTGTTCTCGACGATGCTCGTCTGGCAGGAGGCCGGTCCGGGCGGCTTACACGCACCCGGCCTGGACGTCGAGCAGGTACCGATCCCGGTCGCCGACGCCAAGGTCGACCTGACCATGTCGGTGGCTCCCGGCCCGGACGGCACGCTCGCCGGTGCCCTGGTCTACGCCACAAGTCTGTTCGACCGCGGCACGATCGAGCGGTTCGCCGCGCAGGTCGGGCAGCTGCTGGCGGGCGTCGCCGCGGCACCGGACACCCCGCTGTCCGCCATCACCATCCTGCCGCCGGCCGAGCGCGAGCTGCTGCTCGACGGCTGGAACGACACCGCGTCCGACGTGCCGGCCGGCACGGTGCCGGAGCTGTTCCGGGCCCAGGTGGTCGCCACCCCGGACGCGGTGGCGGTACGGGCGGGGGACCGCAGCCTGACCTACACCGAGCTGGACGCCCGGGTCACCGCGCTGGCGCACCGGCTGCGCGTGCTCGGCGTCGGCCCCGAGTCGGTGGTCGGGGTGTGTCTGGAACGCGGCCCGGAGCTGGTGACCGCGCTGCTGGCCGTGCTCACGGCCGGCGGGGCCTACCTGCCGCTGGACACCGAGAGCCCGGACCTGCGGCTGGAAGACCAGCTCACCGAGGCCGCGGTCGGGATCGTGGTGACCGACCGGACGACCGTCGGACACACCGCGCGGACGCTGGTCCGGCCGGACGACGCCGCCGACGCCCCGGACGGCCCGCTCGGCGTCGACCTCCACCCGGACCATCCGGCGTACGTGTTGCACACCTCCGGCTCGACCGGCCGACCCAAGGGCGTGGTGATCACCCATCGGGCGCTGCTGAACCGACTGACCTGGATGCAGCGCGAGTACCCCCTCGACGGCACGGACCGGGTGCTGCACAAGACGCCGTACGGCTTCGACGTGTCGGTCTGGGAACTGTTCTGGCCGCTGGTGACCGGGGCGACGCTTGTGGTCGCCCGCCCGGGCGGGCACCGCGATCCGGCGTACCTGGCTGGGCTGATCGCCGAGCACGGCGTGACCACGCTGCATTTCGTGCCGTCGATGTTGCGGGCCTTCCTCGACGAGCTGCCCGGCGGGCTGCCCTCGGTGCGGCGGCTCTTCGCCAGCGGCGAGCCGCTGCCCGCCGAGGTGGTGGCGGCCGTGCAGACGCAGATCGGCTGCCCGTTGTACAACCTCTACGGTCCCACCGAAGCCACGATCGACGTGACCGCGGCCCGGTGCCGGCCCGGGGAGCCGGTCACGATCGGCCGGCCGGTCGCGAACACCCGCGCCTACGTCGTCGATGCGGACCTGCGCCTACAGCCGGTCGGCGTGCCTGGCGAGCTGGTGTTGGCCGGCGTCCAGCTCGCCCGGGGCTACCTGCGCCCGGCGGACACGGCCGACCGGTTCGTTCCCGACCCGTTCGGCACCGGGGGCCGGCTCTACCGCACCGGCGACCTGGTCCGGCACCGCGCCGACGGCACGATCGATTACCTGGGCCGGCTGGACCGGCAGGTGAAGCTGCACGGCAACCGCATCGAGCCGGGGGAGGTCGAGGCGGTGCTCACCGCGTACCCGGACGTCGCCGCCGCCGTGGTCACCGTGCACGACGACCGGCTCGTCGCCTACCTCGAAGGCTCGGTCGATCCGAACGTGGTCGCGGCGTACGCCCGGGCCCGGCTGCCGCTGAACCTGGTACCCACGCGCTGGATCGTCCTCGACGCACTACCGCTGACCGCCGCCGGCAAGGTCGACGTGCGGGCGCTGCCGGCGCCGCCCGCGCACGTCGGGCCGGCCGAAGCGGAGCCGCTCACCGAGCTCGAGCGGATGCTCGCGGACGCGTTCACTGCCGCGCTGGGCGTCGACACGATCGGCCGGCACGACGCCTTCTTCGCGCTCGGCGGTGACTCGATGCGGGCGATCCGGGCCGTCGGTGCGCTGCGGGCCGCCGGCCTGCCGGTCTCGGTGCACGACCTGTTCAGCCACGCCACGGTGGCCGAGCTGGCCGAACTGGTCGGCACGCGGGAACCGGCCGAGCCAGCCGCCGGCCCGTCGGCCGTGGCGTCGTTCACGCTGCTGTCCGACGCCGACCGCGCGCTGCTGCCGCCGGGTGTGGTCGACGCGTACCCGATGGGCGAGATCCAGGCGGGGATGGTGTACGAGATGCTGGCCGCGCAGCGGCCGGTCTACGTCAACGTCAGCTGCTACCGCATCGTCGACGAGCTGCCGTTCGACCTGGCCGACCTGCGCGCGGCCGCGGCGTTGCTGGTGCAGCGGCACGAGATCCTGCGTACCTCGTTCGCGCTCACCGGCTACACCCGGGCGTTGCAACTGGTGCACGGCACTGCCGAGCTTCCGGTGGAGCTGGACGACCTGCGCGACCTGCCCCCGGCCGCGCAGCGCCAGGTCCTGGACGAGTTCCTGATCGCCCAGCGCGACGTGCCGTTCGACCTGGCCATGCCGCCGCTGGTGCGCTACACGGTGCACCGCACCGGCGAGCGCGAGTGGTGGCTCACCCACGTCGAGTGCCACGCCATCCTGGACGGGTGGAGCCAGACGTCGATGGTCGGTGAGCTGATCCAGACCTACCGGACGCTGCGCGGGGGCGGCACGCCGCAGCCGGCGCCGCCGCCCGCTGTCCGGTTCGCCGACTTCATCGCCGCCGAGCAGGAGTCGCTGGCGTCGGCCGCCGATCGGGACTTCTGGTCCGCCACCATCACGGCCGCGGACAAGCTGGAGATCCCGGCCGGGTGGGGCGATCCGGCGGCCGGCTCGGACCGGATCGACGCCGTGCCGGACTCGATCGACGTCGGGTACGCCGACCTGGAACCGGCGTTGCGCCGGCTGGCGGCCGACTCGGGTGTGTCGCTGAAGAGCGTGCTGCATGCCGCCCACCTCACGGCCTGGGGCGTGGTCACCGGGCGGCAGCGCTTCTCCGCCGGGCTGGTCGTCAACGGCCGGCCGGAGCTGGCGCGCGGTGACGAGGTGATCGGCATGTACCTGAACACGGTGCCGTTCCCCGCCGATCTGACCGTCGCGAGCTGGCCGGACCTGGTCCGGGCGGTCTTCGCGCAGGAGGCCCGGCTGTGGCCACACCGGCGCTACCCGATCGCGGCGATGCGACGCGACGGTCGGCACCTCTCGGCACTCGTCGACGTCAGCTTCACGTACCTGGACTTCCACATGATCGACTGGAGCTCCGGCATCGGTTTCGAGTCCGACTTCAGCCCGAGTGAGCTGCCGTTCTCCGCGGTGTCGTTCCCCGGCCGCCTGTGTCTGGTGGGCCGACCGAGCCGGATCCGACGGCCGTACCTGGAACTGGTCGCCCGCACCTACCGCCAGGTGCTCGCCGCGATGGCCGCCGGCCCGGACCGCGACCCGGCTGCCCTCCCGGACGCGGCACCGGCCACGGGGCCGCGCACCGTGACGCTGGCACCGGTCGACCGCGACCGGGTCCTCGTCGCGCCGAACCGCTCCGACCGGACCTGGCCCTCCGACGAACCGGTGCACCGGCTGATCGCGCGGCAGGCCCGGTCCACACCCACCGCGGTCGCGCTGCGGCAGGGCGCCGTCAAGGTCTACTACGCCGAGCTGGACCTGCGCGCCAACCGGCTGGCGCACCGCCTGCGCGCGCTCGGCGTCGGCCCGAACACCGTCGTCGGCGTCTGCCTGCCGCGCACACCCGACCTCGCCGTCAGCATCCTGGCCGTCCTCAAGGCGGGCGGCGCGTTCCTAGCGCTGGACCCGCAGTACCCGGTCGAGCGGCTGCGGTTCATGCTCGACAACGCGGCGGCCGCAGTGGTTCTCACCGCCGGCCCGCCACCGGCCGGCCTCACCGGGGCCGGTTCCGCGCAGGTGCCGACCGTCGACGTGACTCACGAGTCCGCCCTGCTGGACCTGCCGGTCACCGCGCCGCAGGAGACCGTGTCACCGGACGACCTGGCGTACGTCACCTACACGTCCGGCTCGACCGGGCGCCCCAAGGGCGTCGCCGTGCCGCACCGGGCCGCCCGCAACCTCCGCTACGCCCAGCAGGAGATCTTCGACGTCCGGCCGGGCGACCGGATGCTGCAGTTCTTCTCGGCGAGCTTCGACGCATCGGTGTCCGAGCTGCTCGCCGCGCTCACCGCCGGCGCCGAGCTGGTCCTGCCCGGGGTCGGCCGCGACCCGGGCGACCTGCGCGGCGAGGCAGCCACACTCACCCACATCCTCCTGCCGCCGTCGATGCTGAGTCGGTTGGACCCGGCGGACTTCCCGAAGCTGCGGATCACTCTCGTCGGGGGCGAGGCGTGCCCCGCGGCGCAGGCCGACCGGTGGGCGCGGCACGCCGCGTTCGTCAACGTCTACGGCCCCACCGAAACATGCGTATATGCAACGTATGCGCCGGTCCTCGCCGGCACGCCGGACCGGCTACCGCCGATCGGCACCCCGCTGGCGAACGTGCGTTGCTACGTCCTGGACGCCGAGCTGCGACCGCTGCCCGCCGGGGTACGTGGCGAGTTGTACGTCGCCGGCGCGGGGCTGGCCCGCGGTTACCTCGGCCGGCCCGGCCTGACTGCGGACCGGTTCGTTCCGGACCCGAACGGAGCGCCCGGCAGCCGGATGTACCGCACCGGCGACGTGGTGTCCCGCGCGGACGACGGCTCCCTGCACTTCCACGGCCGCGGCGACCAGCAGGTCAGCGTCCGCGGCTTCCGGATCGAACTCGGCGAGGTGGAGCACGCGTTGCAGGCGCATCCGGCCATCGCGGCCGCGGCGGTCGCGGTCGCCGCGGCGGGCACCGAGGACGCGACGCTTGTGGCGTTCGTCCGGCTCACCGGCGCCGGCGGCGCTGCCCCCTCGGCTGCCGAACTGCGCGATCACGTCCGTCGCCGGCTGCCGGCACACCTGGTGCCGACCCGCTGCCACATCGTCGCCCAGTTTCCGGTCACCGCCTCCGGCAAGGTCGATCGCGCTGCGCTGGTAGCGGCCGAGCCGGAGCCGGTCGCCGCGCAACTGGAGCGGGTGGCGCCGCGGACGCCGCTGGAGCGGGCGATCGCCGGTGCCTGGGAGCAGGCGCTGCGGCTGGACCGGGTCGGCGTCGACGACGACTTCTTCGACCTCGGCGGCCACTCGATGGCGATGATGCGAATCATCTCGCTGCTGCGGGAATCGCACGGCGTGGAGCTGACGTTCCGCGCCTTCCTGGAGCACCAGACCGTCGCGCGGCTGGCTACCGCGATCGATGACGGCGCGGTCGGCGCCCCGGAGCAGCCGGCCGAGGCCGGTAGCCGCAACTGCGCGATGCTGTGGTTGCGTCGCGGCACCGGCGCGCCGCTGTTCTGCATCCACCCGGGCGGCGGCAGCGCCCACTGGTTCCAGCGCTTCCTGCCCTATCTGGACCCCGAACTGCCGCTGGCCGCGTTCGAGTGGCCGAAACCGCACGGTGACAACGCGCCGATCCCCACCGCCGACGAGATGGCCCGCCGGCACTTCGACGAGCTGCGGGCCGTCCAGCCGCACGGGCCGTACCGGCTCTTCAGCTGGTGCGGCGGCAGCACCATTGCGGCGGCGCTCGCCACCATGCTGCTCGACGCCGGCGAGGAGGTGATCTTCATGCTTCTCGACCCGGTGCTGGACGCGAAGACCAGGCCGAAGTTCTACGAGCAGATGGGCTTTGTGCGCCGGCTGGAGGAGCTGGTCCTGGAGATCGACCGGGGTGGGCCGCAGGTGGACACACCCGAACGCCGCGCCGAGATCATGGACCTGTACGGACGGGTCGCCAACGACATCGACGACAGCGAGGGTATGGCGCTGCCCGAGCGCGGCGTCGGCACCGCCTGGCCGCGGATGGTCCGCGTCTGGCGGGAATCGCTTCAGGCCCTGATCGAGTACCCGAACCCGGTCTACGCCGGCAAGCTGCACCTCATCGTCAGCGACGCGCTCGCCGACAGTCGGCACGTGGTGACCTCCGGCCAGAGCTTCACCGACTACTACGCCCGGTGGGAGGAGCTGATCGACGGTGGCATCGAGCTGCACCGGGTACCCGGAGACCACATCGGGATCATGAAACCGCCCCTGCTCAAGCACCTGACCGATGTGATCGGCGCGGTGCTGGGTGGCTCGCGATGACCGCGACGACGACCGGCACGGCCGCACTCGGGCCCACCGCACAGCAGCGGGCGTGGAACGCCACCAGCCGCGGGTTCACCGCGGACGGCCCCGTGCACCGGCGGTTCGAGGCGCAGGCCCGGCTCCGACCGGACGCGGTGGCGGTGCGCTGGGCCGGCGGCACGTTGACCTTCGCCGAGCTGGATCGGCGCGCCAACCGGCTGGCGTGGGCACTGCGCGACCGCGGGGTCGGACCGCAGACACCGGTCGGGATCCGGGTGCCGCGCGGCCCGCAGCTGGCGGTCGCCGTGTACGGCGTGCTGAAGGCGGGTGGCTACTACCTGCCGGTGGAGCCGGCCCTCCCAGCCGGGCGGGCACACACCCTTCTGGCCGAGGCCGGCGCGCGGGTACTTGTCGTCGCGGCCGGCGGGGACACCTGGGCGGTGCCGGCCGGGGTAGCGGCGGTGGCCGCCGACCACCCGGTCCCGGACCGCCGTGAACTGTGCGCCCCCGAACCCGGCACCGACGCCGACTCCACCGCCTATGTGGTCTTCACCTCCGGCACCACCGGCCGACCCAACGGCGTCGAGGTGGCGCACCGGTCACTGCACAACCTCTTCGCCTGGTGCCAGCGCACCCACGGTTTCGGCCCGCACGACCTCGGCCTGTCGGTCGCCTCGTTCGGCTTCGACCTGTCCGTCTTCGACCTGCTCGGCCTGCCCGGGTACGGAGCCGGCGTGTACATCGCCGACGACGCGCAGCGGCGCGACCCGGAGCTGCTGCTCGACGTCCTGCTACGCGAGCCGGTGACGTTCTGGAACTCCGCGCCGACGACGCTTGCCCACCTCGCGCCGTTGCTCGACGGACACCGCGACGACGCCGGGACCGGCGACCTTCGTCTGGTCTACCTCGCCGGCGATTTCCCACCGCTGACGCTGCCGGACGACGTGCGGTCGGTCTTCACCCGGGCGACGATCGTCAACCTCGGCGGCACGACCGAGACGACCGTGTGGGCGAACTGGTTCGAGGTCGGGGCGGTCGACCCGGCCTGGCGGAGCGTTCCGTACGGTCGGCCGATCGACAACGCCCAGTACTGGGTGGTCGACGAGGACCTGCGGCCGTGCCCGGTCGGCGTGCCGGGCGACCTGCTCATCGGCGGCGATGTTCTCTCGATCGGTTACCACGGCCAGCCGGAACTGACCGCGCAGCGGTTCATCCCGGACACACTGGGACCCGACCCCGGGGGTCGGCTGTACCGCACCGGCGACCGGGCGAGCTTCGGCGCCGACGGTGTGCTGACCATCCTCGGCCGGGTCGACGGGCAGGTGAAGATTCGCGGCGCCCGGGTCGAGCTCGGGGAGGTCGAGCACTGCCTCCGCGGGCATGCTGAGGTGCGGGACGTGGTGGCGCTGGCCCGGCCGGACCGGGACGGCGACCGGGTGCTGGTGGCCTACGTCCGGCCGGCACCCGGCTGCCGCCCGACCGTACGGGAGCTGCGTCGGCACGTGGCGGCGGCACTGCCGGACTACATGGTTCCGGCGGCGATCGTGTTCGTGGACGGTTTCCCCGCCACCGCCAACGGCAAGCTCGACCGCGCGGCGCTGCCCTGGCCGGCGCGCACCGGCAGCACCCATGCGCTCGGGGTTCCGGGGTGAGCCCCGCAGCGGACACCGCACCACCCGGGCACCATCGCGGGCTGCGCGCGGTGGTCGCCGCCGGTGCCGTGTCCGCCTTCGGCTACCAGGCCAACACCCGGCGCCGCCAGCTGGTAAACCCTGGGTGAGAAGGCCGCCACCTTTCTCGCGGGCAGGCGACCAAGGGCAGACGGAAATCCCACGGAGGAGCGATGAATCCCGACGACGAGACGTTTCTCCGGCAGGCGATCGACATCGCCGACCGAGCCGGCGCGGCCGGTGAGCGCCCGTTCGGCTCGCTACTGGTCGGCCCGGACCGTGCGGTGTTGATCTCCGATCACAACACGGTGGTCTCCGAGGCCGATATCACCGCTCACCCCGAGTTGAAGCTGGCGCGTTGGGCAGCCCGGGAACTGGATCCGGAGGTGGCCGCCGGCACCACGATGTACACCAGTTGCCAACCGTGCCCGATGTGCGCCAGCGCCATCGAACGCTCCGGCCTGAGCCGGGTGGTGTTCGCGCTCTCCGCCGAGCAGTTCGAAAGCGTCAAGCCGCCCACCCCGGCGCCGGCCCCGGTCCGGTACGACGGGCCGGCGCTGTTCGCCGAGGCCCGGCGACCGATCGAGGAGCACTACTGATCGGACGCTGCGGGAATGCGGCCGGGTCGTGCAGTCGCACCGATGATCAATGGCCCGACCTCTGGAGTATGTCCGTATAACGGTCCACCCATGATTTACGGGGATTGACAGGCCCGGATCCGGGTCGGTAATGTGTGGCGCACCGCGAATGCAAATGCGCATGTGCACTGTCTCTGTACGCGCCACGATGGACCGCGTCCAACATGTGGATAACTATTGACGGATCGCCGTCACGTCGACATAGGATTCGCTGGACACATTCTACCTCCACTTGATGGTGGATTCTGCTGGTCACCAGAGAGGTCGGGGCACGTTGGGGTCGCCCCGCCGGAGTGAACCGAATGTTCATCCGGAATTCTCGCCGGCCGTGAATAGGGCTGCGGCGAGTCCTTTCTGACGTCGCGGTGGTGGCGTCTCGTTCGTTTCGTGTCACGGGGGAAGTATCGAATGCCGTCCGAGTATGCGGTGGCAATTGTCGGTCTGGGCTCGAGAGGGTGCAGCGTCTTCGAGCGTATCGTCGCGCTCGCCCGGCTCGGGGTGCCCGGTGCGCCCACCCGGGTGGAGATCATCGATCCGCTCTCCGACGGTCAGGGCCTGCATGGCACCGACCAGCCGGATTACCTGCTGCTCAACACGCTCTGCGGTGAGATCTCCATGTATCCCGACGAGGAGTCGGTCGGGTCGTACTGCGGGCCGGTCGGCCCGGATCTGCACAGCTGGGTGACCGAGCGCGGCCTACGGCTGGCCGAGGACGGGCACACTCTCGGGCCTGCCGGCCGCCCGGTCCGGCCCACCGATTTCCTTCCCCGACGCGTCCTCGGCGAATACCTGCGCTGGTTCTTCGAGCAGGTACGCCGTGGCGTTCCTGACGGTATGCGGGTGACGGTGCGCCGTTCGGCCGCCGTCGACCTCGACTCCGACCAGCGCGGTGGCGTGACCATCACCTTGGCGGACGGCTCCCACGTCCGCACCGACTACGCGTTTCTGACGATCGGACACACCGGCAACGAGCCGCCGCCTGAGGGCGCCGAGGAAACCGGGGCGGACCGTCGAATCACCGATCCGTACCCGCTGCCCCGGCGGCTCGACGTGATCGGCGCGGGGGAGACCGTCGCCGTCGCCGGATTCGGACTGTCGGCCATGGACGTCATCGCGAGCCTCACGGTCGGACGCGGCGGGAGGTTCGAGCGGCAGGGTGGCGCTCTGCGGTATCGGCCGAGCGGCGCCGAACCACGAATACTGCTGTACTCCCGGTCCGGCGTGCCCTTCCGGGCCCGGCCGGACCGGGCGGGGATCGCCACCGCCTTCCCACCGATCGCGCTCACCCGGGCAGCAGTACGCCGACTGCGCGACGCCGGGCCGATCGACTTCGACCGGGCGGTCCTGCCGCTCCTGATGATCGAGATGCGGGTCGCGTACCACCGGTGCCGCACCCTGCTCCGGGACGGGCCGGACGCGCAGGAGCAGTTGGCCGCCGGTCTGGCCGAAGCCGCGGGTGACGGCAAGCTGGTTGCCGCGGTGGACTCGCTCGACCGGCTGCACGGCGGAGTCGATCCCACCGAACTCTGGGACGGGGCAACCGCCGTGCGCCTGGAGGACAGCGGCAGCTACCAGCGTTGGCTGCTGGCCACGATCCGGGCTGACCTCGACGAGGCCGACCGGGGAGTGCTGGGCAGTCCGGTCAAGGCCGCCCTGGAGGCGATCCGCGACGTCCGGGACTTCCTGCGCGACGCGGTCGCGGCCCAGGGGCTTGCCCCGGGCTCCCGGGAGCACTTCTTCGGGCAGGTGGTGCCGTTGATGAACCGGGCCGTCGTCGGCCCGCAGAAGGATCGCCACCACGAGCTGGTCACCCTGGCGGAGTCCGGCCTGATCCGGTTCCCGCTGGGGCCCGCGCCGCGTACCGCCTTCGACCCCGGCACCGGTCGCTGGGAGCTGACCTCCACCCGCCTGGCCACGGTGCACCGCGAACACGCCGACTGGCTCTGCGCCGGCAGCTCACCCTGGCCCACCGTGCACTCCTCGGCCAGCCCCCTGGTGCGCTCGTTGTACCGGCGAGGACGCCTCCGGCGGCACGCGCCCGGCAGCGCCGTGGTGCACGCCGCCGACGTCGACGCGAACCTGCATCCGGTGGGTGCGGACGGCAGCGATCCGCGTCTCTGGTTGATCGGGCCGCTGTGTGAGGGCCCCACCTTCTACAACCACCTGATCCCCACCCCGGGATACTCCCGCGCTTTCGTCGACGCACACCGCTGCGTCGCGGAGATGTTCCACCAGCAGAAAGGACCGCAGTCATGAGCACCCTGGCCGAGGCCGACGAGGCTGCCAAGCACCAGTGGAACGAGGCATATCAGCTCGACGGGCACCCCAACCTCTGGGGTGATCCGCCGGTGCCGTACGTGGTGAACGCCGCAAAGCTCTTCGCCGACCACGACGCGATGGTCGTGCTGGACCTCCCCTGCGGCGACGGACGGAACCTGTCCCCGTTGGCGCAGGCCGCGACGGTGGTGATCGGTGGCGACACCTCCGTCAACGCGATGAGCCTCGCCCGTCGGGTGATCGCCAAGGCGAACGCGGACAATGTCGTCCTCCGCGCGGTGGACGTCTTCGCCACCGGCCTGCCCGACGACGCCGTGGACGGCATCTTCTGCTGGGACCTGCTGGGTCACCTCACCGAGCCGGTCAAGGCACTCCAGGAGCTGTACCGGATCTGCCGGCCCGGCGGACACATCGTCGCGAACATGTGGACCATGAACGACTGCCAGGTCACCGACCCCGGCATGGTCGAGACCGGGCCCAAGGAGTACCTCGACCACGCCGACTTCTACTGCAAGTTCTACGACCGCGACGATCTGGCGGCGTACCTGGAAGCCAGCGGGGTCAGCGAGGAGGTCGCCGCAGTGGAACTGCTGCGCTGGACGGAGCCGCCGCACGCCGGTTACCGGCCCTGGTTCCACGAGCACGAGAGCCTCGCCTTCACCATCCGCAAGCGGGCCAGGCGGTGACGGGTCGCTAGCGGGTCGGCGCCGCCCTGGCCGGCGGCGACCGGTCGCGCCTTCTTCATCCCACCGAAAACTGACACCACCAAACGGGGACTCGATGTATCTGCGGAAGGTAACGGGCTTCGGGACAGCCAACGGCACGTTCGGAGAACTGTTGCAGGGGGTCCTGCCGGAGGAGGAGCGCCACTTCCTGGTGACCCTCCCGATAGCCGGCTGGGCACACGCGGCATTCCACTACCTGCCGGACAGGCCGGAGGTCGAGGTGCGGCCGGCGCACAAGACCAAGGCCCGCCGGCTGGCGACGCGCCTGCTGCGGACGTACGGAATATCCGGCGGCGGCGTGGTGGAACTGGGTGGCGCGTTGCCGGAGGGCAAGGGCCTGGCCAGTTCCTCGGCGGACCTGGTGGCCACCGCCCGGGCCATCGCCGATGCCATAGGCATTCCTCTGGACGCCGCGGCGATCGAAGGTTTTCTGCGTGATGTGGAGCCCTCCGACGGGGTGATGTATCCGGGCATCGTCAGCTACCACCATCGAGAGGTACGGCTGCGGGAGAAGCTCGGTTTCCTGCCGCCGCTCACCATCGTGGCGCACGACATCGGCGGCATGGTCGACACGATCCGGTTCAACCGGTCGACCGCCCTGCCCCCGATGCGGGTCCGCCACGAGTACCGCGCGCTGCTGGCCGAGATGGCCACCGCCGTGCGGACCGGTGACCTGAGCATGGTCGGCCGGATCGCCACCCGCAGCGCCGAGTTGCACGTGCACCGGCATCCCCGTGCCGACTTCGCGCAGCTGCGTCGGCTGTGCCGTGAGGTCGGCGGCCTGGGGCTGGCCATCGCGCACAGTGGTACCTACCTCGGTATCCTGCTCGGCGAACACCGGGAGGGCGAGGAGCGGACCGCCGCCGCCCTCGCCCGCTGCGCCGAGCTGCCGGGTAAGGTGCGGGTTTTCCGAACCCTCGGCGCCGCCGACTATCCGACCGGGCCCGCCACCGCCGGGCACGCGAGCCGGTGCGGTGAAGGGCTGATCGAGCTGCGCGAGCAGGTACGCGAAGGGACGCCGACGTGAGTACGACAGACACGATCGCGGATCGGAGTTGGCCGCGGGCGCGTACCGCTGTCCTCCGCGACGCGGTCGGGGTGGGCGTGGCCGTCGGCGCGCTCGGGCTCTCCTTCGGTGCGCTGTCGGTACTGGCCGGCTTCTCCGTCGCGCAGACCTCTGCGCTGTCGCTGCTGATGTTCTCCGGCGCGTCGCAGTTCGCCGTGATCGGGGTGATGGGCGCCGGCGGTGGCGCACTGACCGGCGCGGCCACCGCCACCCTGCTGGGGGTGCGCAACAGCCTCTACGGCCTGAACCTCGCGTCGCTGCTGCGGCTCCGCGGGGTGCGGCGCCTGGTCGGCGCGCACCTGGTGCTCGACGAGAGCTCGGCGATGGCGACGGCCCGCAGCGACCCGCGCGAGGCACGTCTGGCGTTCTGGGCCACCGGAATCTCCGTCTTCGTCCTCTGGAACATCGCCACGCTGGCCGGTGCGCTCGGCGCACACGTGCTGCCCGACCCGGAAGCACTCGGACTCGACGTGGCCGCACCGGCCGCGTTCGTCGCCCTGCTGCTGCCGCGACTGCGCGGCCGACGGCTCTGGACACTCGCCGTCGCCGCGGCGGTGATCGCGCTGATCATGGTGCCGCTGTTGCCGGCCGGAATACCGGTGCTGGTGGCCGGGCTGACCGCCATCGTCGCGGCGTTGACCGCCCGCCAGGCGGGTGACCGCTGATGTGGACGGCGGTCCTGCTGGGCACCCTCGGGGTCTACCTGCTCAAGCTCGTCGGGCTCTGCGTACCCAAGTCGGTGTTGGAGCAGCCGCAGGTGCAGGAGGCGTCGGCGTTGCTTCCGGTGGCGCTGCTGGCCGCCCTGGTCGCGGTGCAGACCTTCGCCAGCGGCCACGACCTGGTGCTCGACGCGCGCGCCGCCGGCTTCGCCGTCGCCTTGGTGGCGGCGTTGCTGCGGGCACCGTTCCTGCTGGTTGTCGCCCTCGGTGCCGGTACCGCCGCCGTGCTGCGTCTGATCACTTAGCGCCACCGGGGTGTTTGTCCTCGGTGTCCACCGCACGAATAATCGTGGTGCAGATGACCACACGAGCGTCGAAGGGGGACGGAGTGGCGAGCCGTCGAGGGTCGCCCTCCCCATCAACCTATGGGTATTGATCACCACGGCCGGACCCAACGGCTGGACTGGGCAGACGTCACACTCCGCGAATGGGACTGCACGGTCCTGTGGTCGGATCCGGCGGATCCCGACCAGGGCATCGTGCTGGACCGGTCCGCGTTCTACCCCGGCGGTGGCGGTCAGCCGCCGGACCACGGCGTGCTGATCTGGCAGGGTGTGCAGACGCGGATCGTCGGCACCCGCAAGGGGGACGACCTCTACCTGTTGCCGGCGCCGGGGGACCCGGTGCCCCCGGTCGGCACCACGGTGACCGGTGCGATCGACGACGACCGCCGTAGCTCGCTGATGCGTACCCACTCGGGCCTGCACGTGCTCTGTGGCACCGTCTTCCGCGACTTCAACGTCCTGGTGACCGGCAGCAACATGGAGCCCGGCGAAGCCCGGATGGACTTCAACCTGCCGGAGATCCCGCCGGGCTTCAAACAGAGCCTGGAGGACGCGGTGAACGCCGAGATCGCCGCGGACCGCAAGATCGTGGTGCGGATGCTCTCCCGGGAAGAGGCGAACGCAACGCCCGACCTGGTACGGACCCAGTTCAAGGCACCGCCGGAACTGCCCGAGGTGCGGGTGGTGGACATCGTCGGGCTCGATGTGCAGGCCGACGGGGGCACCCACGTGGCGTCGACCGGTCAGATCGGTCGGGTGACCGTCACCAAGGTCGAGAGCAAGGGTCGGCAGAACCGGCGGGTCCGGATCAAACTGAGTTCCTGACCTCCGGGGCTGGGCCGGTGTCGTCACCACCGGCCCGGCCGTACACCGGTCAGCGGCCGTCGGGCAGTTCGCGCCGCAGGATCGCGGGCCACCGCTGCGGGTCGTCGCCGAGGTAGCCGTGGATCCAGTGCAGCCAGCGGTCCATGCCGAAGCCGACACACGCCGACGACGCCGTCGCTCCGGTGGCTTCGGTCATCGCGAAGCCCTGACCGAAGTGCTGCTGGTGCAGGTTGACCGAGCTGACCGCGACCGCGGCACCGCTGCCCGCCATCCGTCCGCACACCTCCTGCTTGAGATCCCAGGTGCTCTGGTAACTGGCGAGGTCGGCACGGCTGTCGGTGAAGAACGGGTCGTTGGCCGAGCCGATCCGTGCCGGCAGCCCCAGCTCCCGGACCATCTCGGTGAGATCGGTGAGGGCCCGGTCCCGGAACCGGCGAGCCCCGGCCCGGTCACCCACGTAGATCACCTCGCGCATGTCGAAGGACCAGAGCCGGGTGGCCTCGTCCGTGGTGCCGGCCTCGTGCCGGCCGCACGACTGGCGGGCGGTGGCGATCAGCGGCTCGGTGAGCCGGGTGCCGCTGAGCGCGGCGAACAGGTGCAGGCACACGGTCGGTGCCACGGCCACCGGCGCCTCCCGCAGCTCGGCACGGCGCTCGGCGGCGGTGCGGGCCCGGGCGAAGCGGTCCAGCGCCGGCAGGTCGGAGGCCACCACCGCGCAGGTGGTCAGGTGCTGCGGGAAGGTGCGGGCGTAACCGGCCCGCTCGATGGTCTCCCAGGCGACCAGGTGGGGGACCAGGTACTCGTCGGCACCCCAGCCCCGGGCCAGGCGGAGAAACAGCCCGTCCAGGGCGCGGACGAGCCGGGCCGGACCTGGACCGTGCACGGCCAGGCCGGGCCCGACGGCGAAGCGAACCGGGCGGCCCTCGGCGCCGGTGACCGGGGCCACGTCGGCGGACCAGGAGTCGTACACGATCCGGGCCTGCCGGTCCGGCACGACGCGGGCCCGCTCCAGGGCTTCGGTCAGTCGCTGACCGATCTTCTCCGCCACGCTGTCGTCGACGTGGTAGACCACGGTGAGCTGGTCGCCGTGATCACATTCCCATGACCATGCCTCGTCCAGGCAGTAGGGGAGCAGGTCGTCGAAACACCGCCGGCCGTCCGGCGTGAGGCGGACGTCGGCCTGCCACACCCTCGGTGCCGGCGTCACGATCGGGGCGCTCATCGTCGACTCCGGGGCCGGCAGTCCAGGCGCAGGCCGGTGGCGGCGCGGAAGCCCCGTCCGCGTACCGGAGGGACGGGACCGATCGGGTGCACCTCCGCCACCCGCTCGATCAGCGCCTCCAGCACGACTTCCAGCTCGGCCTGGGCGAGACCCATGCCGAGGCAGACGTGCCGGCCGGCGCCGAAGGCGAGAGACGGTCGGTCCCGGCGGGTGTGATCGAACCGGTGCGGGTCCGGATAGATCCCCGGGTCCCGGTTGGCGGCGGCCAGGCAGACCTGGACCGGAGTGGCCCGTGGAATCGGTACTCCGGCCAACTCGACGTCGGCGGCCGCGAACCGCAGCGTCACGTGCAGTGGTGGCTCGTGCCGCAGCGTCTCGGCGACGACCGCCGGGACCAGCGCCGGGTCGGCGGCGACCGCCGCGTACAGGGCGGGATCCGCGGCCAGCCGGGCGAACAGATTGCTGATCGCCGCTGCGGTCGTCTCGGTGCCCGCGGCCAGCAGCAGGATCGCGTTGTTGACGACGTCCGCCTCCGTCAGCACCTCGTCGGCGGCGAGGACGGCGAGGATGCCTCCGTCATCCGTGCCGGCGGCGATCCGGCTGCGGAAGTACGCGGCGAGTTCCCGCCGTCGCTGCACCACCGCCGCCAGCGGCACCGGCGCGTGGTCGACGTATTCGACGAGCGGCCGCATGGCCTCGTGCAGCCACTCGGCGTCACCGTCGGGCAGCCCCATGAAGCGGCACACCACCCGCATCGGCAACGCTGTGGCCAGCCGGTCGGCGAGGTCCGGGCGGGCGTCGGCCAGCAGGTCGTCAAGCGTCGCCGCGGCCAGTGGAGCGATGATGTCGCGGGCGAACGCGGCCACCTTCCGGGGGCGCAGGACCCCGGCTGTGGCCGCCCGAGCCCGGGTGTGCGCGGATCCCTCCTGGTCGAGCATGGACGGCCCGAACGCCCGCCGGCTGGTGCGGAACGGGTGGTGGACGGTGAAGTCCGGCGAGGTGACGACCCGGCGGACCAGGTCGTACCCGACCACGAAGTACGACTCCAGCGCGGGGACGTACGACACGGGTTGGTGCTCGCGGTGCCAGTCGTACAGCGGCCAGGGGTTGGTCTGGAAGACCGGGTCGGCGAAGTTCAGTTCACCGGCCGGCCCGGCGGTCAGATCGACCGTCGGCATGGAACCCTCCTCAGGGTGTGAAGCCCAGGTCGCCGGTGCCGTCCAGGAAGTCGTCCAGGTGGGTCAGGTCGGCGAGGGTTTTTCCGTCGTGCCGCATGGCCTTCTTCAGCGCCTCCTCGCGGTCGCGAAGGACCGCGCCCGCGGCGAACACCGCGCCTACGCGGTCGGCGGGGAGCAGCAGGAAGCCGTCCGGGTCGCCGAACAGCCAGTCGCCGGGGCGCACCGCGGTGCCGGCCACCTCGACGGTCTGCGGCAGGTCGATGGCGCGCTGACTGGTGGTGCGCGCCGACACGAATGTCACCTGTGTGGAGAAGACCGGCACGTCGATGGCGGCGAGGTCGGTCAGGTCGCGTACGGCGCCGTCGACCACGATCCCGCCGAGCCGCTGCACCGCCGCGGAGGTGAGGAAGATGTCACCGACGATCGCCTCGGAGCGCGTGACGGTGTTGTGGATGAACAGCACGTGCCCGGGGGGTGTCTGCGCCAGTGCCTGCAACGCCGGGAGCATGTCGTCGGTCGTGGCCACCGGGAAGACCGGCCCGCAGACGCGTGGCCGTCCGTTGCGCGGCACCGCCGGCAGGTGCAGCGGCACCACGAACTCGGGGGCGGCGTCCGCGAGTTGGGCACAGCCGACGGTGGCGAAGCGACGGCGGATCCGGTCGATGTGTTCCTCGTCGGTGGGCCGCTGCTCGGTGACGGTCATACCCGTTCTTCCGTTCCGGCGACGACGTCGTACAGGCCGCGGAGGGTGTAGAAGGTCTCCAGCTCGTGGTCGGCGAGATCGACGGCCACGCCGGTGGTCTCCTCGACGAAGACGATCATCCGGATCATCGAGAAGGAGTTGACCAGCCCGAGGTCGAACAGGTTGTCGTCCGGGTCGATGTCGGCGGGCGGGGCGGTGGTGCCCGCCTCGGACGCGGTTCGGGTCAGGAACCCGACAACCTCACGGTAGAACTGCTCTCGCTCCATCTGCTGCCTCCCGGTCATCCGTTGAGTACGTTCCACAGCGTGTCCACGCCGCCGCGCAGTTGATCAGCCGGCACCGTCAGCGGCGGTGCGATCCGGATCCGTTCGCCGTGCCGGCCACCGGCGAACACCAGGACGCCCGCCTCGAAGGCGGCCGTCACCACCGCACGGCTGGTCCGTGCGGTCGGCCGGAAGGACAGCGCCGGGCCGGTGACGTGCACCTCGTCGGCGAGCCCGGCGGCGGTGAGGCGGTCGGCCAGATCCCGCAGCGGACGCTCGACGGCGGCAGCCATCGCGGCGACATCGTGGCTGTCGAGGTAGGCCGCGACCGCGACCGCCGCGGCCGGGCCCATGGTCCCGGTCTGGAAGGTGTGCGCGAGGTAGACGGCGGCCGCGTCCCGCTCCAGGTGTTGCTTGTAGACCACGGCGGAGAGCGGGTACATCCCGTTGGTCAGTGACTTGCTGAACAACACCACGTCCGGGTCGAGGTCGGCGGCGGCGGACGGGCTGAAGGGGCCGTGCCGGTGGAAGCCGCACTGGATCTCGTCGGCGATCAGCAGCACCCCGGCGGAGCGGGCCGACTCGGAGAGCCGGCGCAGCCAGTCCACGTCGAGTGGCACGTAACCGTTGGCGCCCTGCACCGGTTCGTAGATGACGCAGGAGACGCCGGTCCAGTCGTCGGGGACCTCGCCGGGAGTGAGGTGCCCGACCTCGGTGTCGAGCAGCTCGACGAATCCGGTGTCCTGAAGGGAGAACTCCCGCTGGACGGTGGTGACGGCGGCCGCGTCGACGCCCAGGCCGTGGAAGGCGCCTCGTACGCCCAGCACCCGGCCGGGCCGGTGCCGGCGGGCCAGGGCCAACGCGGTGGAGACCGCGAAGCTGCCACCGATCTGGAACAGCACCCGCCGGTCGGCGGTGCCACCGAGTCGGCGGCACAGCCAACGGGCGGTCAGTTCGGCGTCGGCGGTCTGGAAGGGGGCGGCGAGGTCCGACGGTCGTCGCAGCGCCTCCACGATGGCTGGATTGCGATGACCGAAGTTGACCGCGGCGAACGCGGACATGAAGTCGGTGCAGGAGCGTATCCGCCCGGTCGGGTCCGTCAACCGTAACGTCGCGTTCTCGGCGTCGACGAGGAGGTGCCGGCCTGGTAGGATGCCGCCTTCGTCGAGCCGGCTGAGGTACGAGGTGGTCTCACGGTCCAGTACGGCGTTGCTCACAGGCTCAAACTCCTCGGAGAGGTCCCGGGACGCAGGCGCACGCGGCGACGCGTGGATGCCGGCGACGCTGAAGCGCAGCAACCGGCGGACTGCTCAGCCGCTGGACCCCGACGGGTCCGCAGCTGGGCAGGGGCACACTTGTGCCGGCTGAGGTCGACGCAGAGCTTGGGCCGCACCTGTCGCCGGCGCGGATTGCGCGCCTGGCCGGTGCGAGGAGATGACCGCCCGTTATGAACGCGAAGTCGTGGTGTTTCCCCCGAACCACCCGAACACGCGACAGACGCTAGACCAACCCGGCGCGCACGGTCAACCGAAATGCTGTCGCATTTTTGCGGGTGACTTCGTTCCGCTGAGCGCCTCGTGGTGGTCGTCTGCGCGTCGCCACCGTTGAGAGATCAAGATTGCTGCCGCGTCGCTCGCGGACGTTGTCGGGGCGGACTTCGTAGTGCCATCCGGACCTTTCCGTTCCAGCATGCGGACAGCTAATGCTGACAGAGCCACAGGTGGGGGCGTATTGGCGGTCCGGGAAACGTCGGCAGCATTGACACCCGTCAGACGGCTATCCCACCATGGGAGCGCGCCCACGGCCGGCCATCGCTCGCCCGTGAGCGCAGAGGTGCTGGTCGCCGATGGCAAACAGGCGGCCGGTGCCGGACAACGGGGGTTTGCTGCAAACGCGTCGCGACGATCTCGTGGCCGGGTGTTCGTGCCTCCGTGTCGGTGAGCGCCACCCACTCTCCAACTCCGTTCTGACCGTCGTGCCTGTTGGGACGCACGGTCCGCGGCGAACGGCTGTGCGTTGTGCCCGATGAGGAGTTCGCGTGCCCGTTGACAGTGCCAAACGGCAGGTTTGGCTCGTGCAGCAAGGCGTTTGGGACACGCCGATGGAATCCATGCCCCTCGCCGCCGGCTACCTCAAGGCCACCGCGCTCGCCGACGAACGGATTGCGCGGGAGGCCGAGATAGAGATTCGCAATTACCGGGGCGGGATGAAGCTTTCCGCGCTCTCCCAAGATCTATTTCGGGACGGCGCGCCCGATGTCCTGGCGTTCTCCGTGCTCGGCTGGAACTACCGGGAGTTCGGGATCCTGGCGGAGACGTTCAAGCAGCTTCGCCCGGACGGCTGGGTGATCTTCGGTGGCACCCACGTGGCCAACCGCGCCCAGCGGACCTTCGCGATGGTTCCCGAGGTCGACGTGGTGGTCAACGGCGAGGGCGAGTTCGTCTTCACCGAGCTGGTCACCGCCTACCTCGACGGGCGCTCGCCGCGGTCGCTGGGCGACATCGACGGAATCTCCTTCCAGGATCCGGACGGTGCGGTGGTGACCACACCGGACCGGCCGCGCCTGGAGGACCTGGACGTCATCCCGTCGCCCCTGCTGACCGGGGCCATCCCACTGCTCGACGACGCCGGCGAGTTCCGGTACGACGTCGCCCTGATGGAGACCAACCGGGGCTGCCCGTACAAATGCTCGTTCTGCTACTGGGGCGGTGCGGTCGGCCAGCGGGTGCGGGCCTTCTCCCGCCAGCGTCTCCGCGACGAGCTGGAGTTCCTCGCCCAGCACAAGGTGCACACGGTGGTGCTCTGCGACGCCAACTTCGGCATGCTGCCGATCGACGCGGAGTTCGTCGCGGATCTACTGGAGATTCGTGAGCGCTACGGGTACCCGCGCACGCTGGAGACGTCCTGGGCCAAGAACAAGTCGCAGGTCTTCTACCAGATCGTCCGGGACATGAAGAACGCCGGGATGCGCAGCTCGTTCACCCTGGCCCTGCAGACCCTCTCCGACGACGCCCTCAAGCTGATGAACCGCCGCAACATGAAGGTCAACGACTGGCGCGACCTCGTCGAGTGGCTCAAGGCCGAGGAACTGGACTGCTACGCGGAGCTGATCTGGGGAGCCCCGGGGGAGAGCCTGCAGTCGTTCCTGCGTGGCTACGACCGCCTCGCCGAACACGTGTCCCGGATCGCCGTCTATCCGATGCTCCTGCTGCCGAACACCGAGTACTTCGAGAAGAAGGACGCGTACGGGTTCGTGACCGTGCGCGGCGACACCGACGACTTCGAGTACGTCCTGGCCCACCACACCATGCCGCTGCGGGAGAATCTCGAGGCCCGCCGGTTCATCTTCTACGCCCGGGTGCTGGCGGAGAACCTGGTGCTGCGGCACGTGTGGGCACCGGCCCGGGTGTACGCCGGGCTCAGCCAGTCCACGTTGCTGCTGAACTTCGCCGACTGGTTGGAGCGTCAGGACGACACCGACTCGGCGCCGCTGCGGGAGGCGGCCGCCAACGCCGCCGCCGAGTTCGGCGCGGTCAGTCCGGCGCTGGTCTACATGTACGGCGATCCACGTGCCAAGACGGTGCTCAGCCGGTGGTGGCAGGAGGCGGTTCGTCCGCTGGTGCCGGAGTCGGCCCGCAGGTGCCTGGACGAGGCATTCCGGTACGACATCGTCACCCAGCCCACCTGTGCCGAGCCGGGCAGCCTGGAAGCGGCCGGGTTGGATCTGGTCGACGTCGACGGCGAGGCCTTCCTGCGCGGCGCGCCGGTCGAGTTCGAGTTCGACGTGCCGCGCCTGGTGGAGGCGATCGGACGTGGCGAGACGGTGCCGATCGAACCACGGCGACTGGTCACCTCCTTCTACTACAAGGTGGGTTTCGCCGCATTCGTGGCCACCACGAATCACGAACAGTCGGCGTACTTCCTCGGCCGGCCAGAGCGCGACGTCCTGGGCGGCCAGCTGGTCCAGGACGCAGCCGGATGACTTGAGCGATCGGAGAGACAGATGGACCTGGGTATGCGGCACGTGACGCAGCTGACCGTCGGCACCTGGCAGGCGGAGGTGCTCTACACCCTCGCCGAGCTGGACGTCTTCACCGCGCTCGCCGACCAGCCGGCCACCGCGGCGGAGCTGGCCGCCGCCCATGGCTGGCACCCGGAAGCCACCGAGGCGGTACTCGACGCCGGCGTGGCACTGCGGTTGCTGAGCCGTACCGGAGCGGTGTACGACAACACCGAGCTGTCCCGCCGGCTGCTCACCGGAGACACCGACGAGTGCCTGGTCGAGTGGGTACGAACCATGGGCCGCTGGGCCCGGGCCTGGGCGCGGCTGACCGACGTTGTCCGCACCGGGGGGCCGGCCCTGGGCCACGACATCCGGCTGACCGAGGACCCGGCCTACCTCGCCGACCTGGAGGTCGGCTTCTTCCGGTACGCCACCCGGCTCGCCGAGGAGCTGGCCGGGTGCGTACCCGGCCCGTTGGAGGGTGCCCTCGTCGATCTCGGCGGGGGCTGCGGCGCGTACTCGATGGCGCTGTGCCGGCGCCATCCCGGGCTCACCTCCGTCATCTGGGAACTGCCGGACGCGGTGCCGCTGGCCAGCAAGGTGATCGCCGAACACGGGATGGCCGACCGGGTCAGCGTGGTCGGGCGCGACTACACCCGGGAGGAGTACGGCACCGGCCTCGCCGCCGTGCTCATGTCCAACATGCTGCACTCCGAGCGGCGGGAGACCGCCGCCGACATGCTCCGGCGGGCGCACCGTGCGCTGGCGCCGGGCGGCCGGCTGATCGTCAACGGCAACCTGCTCAACGAGGACCGCACCGGGCCCCTCTTCTCCGCGCTGCACAACGTCTCGTCGATGGTGCTGTGGGAGGGCGGACGGGACTTCAGCGTGGCCGAGCTCAGCCGGTTGATCACCGACAACGGCTTCGGTGAGCCTCAGGTGGAGCCGATCGCCGGGGCCTCGTCACACGTGCTGATCGCGCGCAAGCCGGAGTGACGGTGCGCCACGAAGCGGTCGTCACCGATCCCACCGAGCTGTACCGGCTCCGCGACGGCGTGTACGCCGCCGACCTGCTCATCGTGGTCGTCGCGGAGCTGGACCTGTTCACCTGGCTCGACCGGTACGAGCGCGAGCACGACGAGCCGGCCGGGGTCGAGCAGGTGTGCGGGGCGCATCACCTCGACCCACGGGCTGCCGATGTGACGATCACCTACCTCGTCGCGCGGGGGTTGCTGGCGCGCGTCGGCGACCGGGTCGTGCCGACCAGGGTTGCCCGGGACCATCTGGTCGCTGGTTCGCCGTACGACCTGCGGGCCTACTACGCCTCGTTGCGGGAGCGGCCCACCTGCCGCGATCTGCTCACGGTCCTTCGTTCCGGACGCCCTGCGGCGTGGGCCGGCGCCGGCGGCGAACAGGCATGGTCGGATCGGCTGGCGTCGCCGGAGTTCGCCGCGTCGATCACGGCCGCGATGGACGCGCGCGGCGCCTACCTGGGCCCGGCTCTGGCCGAAGCGATCGCGGATGTGCCCGCACGCGCGGTCCTGGATGTGGGCGGTGGCTCCGGGATCTACGGCTCCGCGCTGGTGGAGCGACTGCCCGGTCTGCGGGTCGATGTTCTCGAACGGCCGCCGGTGGACGACGTCGCCCGTACCCTGCTGGCCACGCGCGGCTACGCGGATCGGGTCGGTGTCGTAGCCGGTGACATGTTCGCCGACCTGCCCGACGAGTACGACGCTCACCTGTACTCGCACGTGCTGCACGACTGGGGAACCGGCGAGGTCCGCCGGCTGCTGGCGAACTCGGCCGCGGCCCTGCCGCCGGGCGGCTGGGTGGTGGTGCACGACACCCATATCAACGATGGCCGCTCAGGGCCGCTGCCGGTGGCGGAGTACTCGGTGCTGCTCATGCACTCGACCCCCGGCAAGTGCTGGTCCGTGGCGGAGCTGCGCGGCCTGTTCGCCGAGACCGGCTTCGACTACGTGGACTGTCGGCCGACCGCCGCCGACCGCACCACCGTCATCGGTCGGCGGGCCCGCCGATGACCGAGAGAAAGGTGGCGGCCGTGTCGCCCACCCTGACCGAACGCGTACGCGGCTGGACGCGGCCGACCCGGGAACGGTGGTCGGCCATCTTCCGGCTGCTGCCCCGGGCCGGCGCCGGAGTGATCATCGCCGCGGTCCTGCTCAACTTGCTGATCGGCGTGCTGCCGATGGCATTCATCATCTGGACCGGCCAGGTGCTCGGTGACCTTCCGGCCGTCGCCGGCGGGGCCCCGGACGCCTGGCGTACCGTCGTGCTCAGCCTGACGATCGCGGTGGCCGCCTTCGTCTTCCAGCAGATGCTGGTGCCGTTCCAGTCGGCTCTGGGCGAGGTGGTGATCCGGCGGGTAGACGGCTTCTGCGCCGGGCGGTTGGGCCGCGCGGCCCTTGCCGAAGCCCCGATCGCGGTGCTGGAGCGACCCGACATCAGCGGACTGCTCGGTGAGGCGCGGGGCGGCTACGACCGGGTGCTGCCCACGCCGGGCGACGCGGTCGCGGGCGCGTTGGCGCTGATCGCGCGGTACAGCCAGCTCGCCGGTGCGGTCATCCTGGTCGGGTTCGTGCTCTCGGTACCCGCTGCGCTGCTGATCGGGGCGACCGCGTTGATCGTCCGGTACGGCCAGCGTGGTTCCCTCGGCCGCTTCGGCGCACTCTGGGTCAGTCTGCTGTCGAGCCGGCAGCGGGTGATGTATCTGCGCTCCTTCGGCACCAGCACGAAGGTGGCCAAGGAGATGCGGATGTTCGGGCTGCTGGAGTGGTACCAGCGCCGGCATCGGGCCGACTCGCGCTCCTACCTGGACCCGCTGTGGGTCGGCCGGCGGCGGATCCTGCTGCGCCCGTTCCTCGCGTACGCCGTCGTCGCGCTGGTCGGCGGCGCGACAGTGCTGTACTGGCTGGCGGGTGCCGCCGGCAGCGGCACGCTCACGCTGACCCAGCTGGGTATCGCCATCCAGGGGGTGCTGATCCCGATCCGGTTCGGGGTGTTCTTCCCGGAGTCGGACGTGCAGACCCAGTACGGCATGCAGGCGTACCAGGCGCTGACCACGTTCGAGCGGACCGCCGCCGAAGGCCGGGCCGGCGTCGCCGGTGACCTGCCGGTGCCGGCCGGCCCGATCGGCCCGATCCGCTTCGACGACGTGGCGTTCCGCTACGGCGAGGCCGGCAGCCCGGTGCTCGACGGGGTCTCCTGCACCCTGCCGGCGGGGCGGAGCACCGCCATCGTCGGGCTCAACGGTGCCGGCAAGACCACGTTGGTCAAGCTGCTGGCCCGGCTCTACGACCCGACCGGCGGAGCGATCTCGATCGACGGCGTCGACCTGCGCCAGTACTCACCGCGGGACTGGCAACAGCGGCTCGCCGTCATCTTCCAGGACTACGTGCACTACGAGCTGGACGCGGCGGCGAACATCGGCCTGGGCGCGGCGGACCACCTCGACGATCGGGAAGGTCTGCTGGCCGCCGCCCGCCGGGCGGGCGCCGAGGAGGTGATCGACGCCCTGCCGCGCGGCCTGGACACGATCCTGTCCCGGCAGTACGCGGGCGGCACCGACCTCTCCGGTGGCCAGTGGCAGCGGATCGCCCTGGCCCGGGCGCTGTTCGCGGTGCGGCACGGCGCGTCCGTCCTGGTGCTCGACGAACCCACCGCCCAACTCGACGTCCGCGCGGAGGTCGAGTTCTACGACCGGTTCCTCGAACTGACCCGTGGACTCACCACGGTGATCATTTCGCACCGGTTCTCGACCGTACGACGCGCCGACCAGATCATCGTTTTGGACGGCGGACGGGTGACCGAGCAGGGCAGCCACGACGAGCTGATGGCGGCCGGCGGCCAGTACGCCGAACTGTTCCACCTTCAGGCGCGGCGTTTCTCCGATGACGACGAGCCGCTCGTGGAGGTGACCGCGTGATAGGGCTGTTGCGTACCGCCCGTTTCATGCTGGGCCTGGCGGCCCGCCTGGACCGTGGCCGGCTCATCCGGTCGGGCGTGTTGATGCTCCTGGGCTACGCCGCGACCCCGTTCATCGCGCTGGGCCTGCGGGATCTCACCAACGCCGCGCTGAGCGGCGACGTCTCGGCGGCCACCATCGCCGCGCTTGTCGTCGCGGTGCTGCTCACCTTCGAGCTGATGTTGGGCCACTTCGCGCACCTGTCGTACTTCGAGGTCGGCGAACTGGCCGAGGTGGCCCTCAACGAGGAACTGCTGCGGCACGTCAACGCGGGCCACGGGCTGGAACGGGTGGACGACCCGGAGTTCGCCGACGGCGTGACGATGGTGCAGGAGGAACTGGTTCGCACCCGGGTGGCGCTGGAGGCGGTGCTGCAACTCGCCGGCCTGCTGCTCCAGGTTCTCGTCACAACCGTCGTGCTGGCGATGCTGAATCCATGGCTGCTCCTGCTGCCCGTCGCGGCTCTTGCGCCGGTGTTCATCGGCAAGCGGGCCCAGGCGACCATCGACGCGGCCAAGGAGAACGCCGCCGAAACCACCCGGCAGGCACGGCACCTGCTGGAACTGGCCACCACTCCGGCCGCGATCAAGGAGATCCGCCTGTTCCACGGCGAGCAGGAACTGCTGCGCCGGCACGATCGGGCCTGGTCGGCGTCGACCCGACTGTTGTGGCGGGCGCACCGCCGGGCGGCGACGCTGCGCTCCGCCGGCCAGTCGGTGTTCGCGCTGGCGTACGGCGGCGCGGTGGTGCTGGTCATCTCGCAGGTACGCGACGGGCGCGCCGACGTGGGCGACGTGGTCCTGGTGATCACCCTGGCGGTGCAGGTGGCGGTGCAGGTGGCGAGCGCTCTCAACCTGCTCGCGCTGTTGCAGGGGGTCGGTCGGACCGTGGCCCGGCTGACCCGGCTGCGCCGGTCGACCGGCGCGGCGACCACGGTGGGCACGGAGTCGTCCGGCGTGGTGCCGGAGCGTCTGAACGACGGCATCGTGCTGGAGAACGTGAGTTTCCACTACCCGGGAACGGACCGTCTCGTGCTCCGCGACATCAACCTGCGGCTGCCGGCCGGTGGCTCGGTTGCCATCGTCGGCGAGAACGGTGCCGGCAAGAGCACGCTGGTCAAGCTCCTCTGCGGGCTGTACCAGCCGGTGGCCGGGCGGATCCTGCTGGACCACGGCGACCTGGCTGACGTGCCGGACGACGAGTGGCGCAAGCGGGTGGCCCCGCTGTTCCAGGACTTCGCGCGCTTCGAACTGCTGGTGCGGGAGAGTGTCGGGCTCGGTGACGTGACGCGCGTCGAGGACCGCGACGCGGTCGCCGACGCTGTCGACCGGGCCGAGGCCGGCGGTGCGGTGGCCGCGGTACCGGGTGGTCTGGACGGTCTGCTCGGAAAGGGGTACGGCGACGGCGCGGAGCTCTCCGGCGGTCAGTGGCAACGGCTCGGGCTGGCTCGGACGATGATGCGCGACCGACCGCTGTTGCTGGTACTCGACGAGCCGGCGGCGGCCCTGGACGCGGCCGCCGAACACGCCATCTTCGAGCGGTACCGGGACTCCGCCGGGCGGGTGGGCGCCGTCAACGGCGGCGTCACGCTCTTCGTGTCGCACCGGTTCTCCACCGTACGCATGGCGGACCTGATCGTCGTGCTGGACGGCGGTCGGGTGGCCGAGAGCGGCAGCCACACCGAGCTGATGGCGCGCGGCGGTCTGTACGCGGAGCTGTTCGGCATGCAGGCGCGGGTGTCCACGTGACGGCGTCGATGACCGTGCCGTTCACCGGCACCCGTACCGCCGAGGCGGCGTTGAGCTGGGGGCAGGAGTCGATCTGGCGGACCGTACGCTGGCTCGACGAGGACGACCCGTACTTCAACATCCCGTACGTGCTGCCGATCGTCGGCGGCCCCGACCTGGACCGGGTCGGTGCCGCGCTGCGCCGGCTGGTGGAGCGGCACGAGGCGCTGCGCACCACGATCGCGGACACCCCGGACGGTGCCCGGCAGACCGTTGTGGCGGCCGGCGAGCTCTCCGTCGACGTGCACGAGGCCGGGGACGACGCCGCGCAGGTGGCACAGCAGGTCGCCGCCGACCTCGCGGCCCGCGCCTTCCGGTACGCCGAGGAGCTGCCGTTCCGCTGCGCGGTGGTGCGCCGCGACGGCGTGGCCACCCAGCTGGCGCTGGCCTTGTCGCACCTGGCCGTGGACGCCTGGTCGATCCGGGTGCTCACCGACGACTGGGCCGCCCTGGTCGCCGGCGCCGACCCGGCTGGCGTGCCGACGCAGCCGCTGGACCGGGTGGCGTTCGAACGCGACGGCGCCGGCGCCGGCCGGGGTGCCGAGTCGGTCGAGTACTGGGCCCGGACGCTGGCGCAGGCACCACGGACACTGTTCGACTTCCCGCCACGGGAACCGGAGACGTTACGGTTCGTGCGGGTCGGCATGGAGTCGCCGGCCCTGGCGGTGGCCGCCACGGAACTCGCCCACCGGTGGGGAGTGAGCACCGCCAGCGTGCTCACCGTGGCCTGTGGCGTCCTGCTCGGGGTGCACACCGGGCACGACCGCGTCGCGCTTCAGCTCATCGTCGCCAACCGGCATGACCGGCGGTTCCGCACCATGGTCGGCCCGGCGGCCCAGGACGGCCTGCTGCTGCTGGATCTGGACGCGGGCTCCTTCGCCGAGACGGTGCGGCGGGGCCACATGCAGGCGATGGCGGCGTACCGGTACGGGCACTACGATCCGGCGGCCGTTCGCCAGCTGCGGGAACAGGCCGGCCTCGCCCGGGGCGCCCCGATGGACCTGTCCGCGTACTTCAACGACATCCGAGCCTCCGGCGCCTGGCCCGGGCTGCCGGCTGCGCCCGACGGCCCACGCAGCCTCAGCTCACGGACCCGCACCTTCGTGGTGGGCTCGCACGCCAAGGTGGACGCCAAGGCGTTCTTCGCGACCGGCGCGGCCCCCGACACCGGGCAGCTGTACCTGCTCGCGGACACCGCCTACCTGACCCGCGAGACGGCGTTCGCCCTGCTGCGCGCGGTCGAGGAGGTCCTGGTCACCGCCGTGCAGGCCGACGATCTGCGGATCTCCGACCTCGCCGCGGTCGCCGGGCTCGCCGTGGTCCGGCGCGGGCCCGGCTGGACCCGCAGCGGTCCGGACTGGGTACACCTCGACGCGCCCACCGGAGCATCGCAGGACACGCCCGACATCGTGCAGAGGTCTTCTACCCCCGGAGGCGCCGTATGACCGCTGTTACCGAACTGACCTGGGACGACGAGATGCGGACCGCGGTGGACCGCCTCACCCACACCGCCGAGGAGAACTACTACAACCCCTACCAGACGTTCGAGTGGCCGGATCACATCGACGAGAGCATCCCGTGGATGAGTGCCGACCTGATGACCGTGCACGGCACCGAGGCGGCCGCCGACCTGTCGTCGGCACAACGACTGGCGCTGTCCAAGTGGGAGAGCATCCACTTCTACAGCCTCAACGTGCACGGGATCCGGGACCTGATGACGGAGGTCGTGGCGCGGATACACACGCCCGGATTCGAGATCCCCACCCCGTTCTTCCACCACTTCCTCGGTGAGGAGAACGAGCACATGTGGTTCTTCGCCGAGTTCTGCCTGCGCTACGGCGGGAAGATCTATCCGGACCGGACGATGGCGTTTCCCCGGGAGCCGGCCAGCCCGGTCGTCGACCACTTCATCGTCTTCAGCCGGATCCTCATCTTCGAGATCATCGTCGACTACTTCAACAGCCGGATGGCGGCCGACGCCACCCTGCCGGAGACGATCCGGGCCATCAACCGCGTGCACCACCAGGACGAGTCACGGCACATCGCGTTCGGCTGCCACCTCGTCCGGGTGCTGTTCGACCGGTTGCGGGCCACCTGCGAGCCCGCCGAGGTGGAACAGGCCCGCCGGTACGTGGCCCGGTACATCGAATCCTCCTTGCACCAGATGTACAGCGTGGACGCCTACCGGGACGCGGGGATCGACCGGCCCGCCGCGTTCCGGCAGCGGCTGTTGGCCGACCCGGGACGCCGAGCGGTGCACGACGCCTTCGCCGGGCGCGCGTACAGCTTCTACCGACGGATCGGGGTGCTGGCATGACCGCGGGCCCGACCGAAGCCCATCTCGGCACCGTTCCGGCGCTGCGCGACCCGGGGCCCGGGTTGATCGTGCTCGACCCCGACCAGGCTCGCCTCTTCCACCTCCTCGACGGGCTCTTCGTCGAGGTCGCGGAGCGGTTCGGTGCGGCGCCCGTGGTCGGGCCGCCGCTGCTACCGGCGGCGGACCTCGTCCGGCTCGACTACTTCCGCAACTTTCCGCACCTGGGCGTGCTGGCCGCCCGCCTGACCGCCGAGGCGACCGCCGAGGCCGCCGCCGGCGCCGACCCCACCGCGCTGACCACCGTGCCGACCGGCTACCTCCTACCCTCCGCGACCTGCTACGGGTTGCTCACCGCCATGACGGGCGTCCGCCTCGACGCCCCCGTACGGCTGACCGCGACCGGCCGGTGTTTCCGCAACGAGGAGCGGTTCGAGGGCCTGCGCCGGCTCTGGGGCTTCCACATGCGGGAGATCCTGTTCGTCGGGGACCAGGACGGTGCCGCCGGGCACCTGAACGTCTCCCGCGAGATGATTCTCGACCTCGCCAACCGGCTCGGCGTGCCGGTGACGGTGGAGGCGGCCAACGATCCGTTCTACGACCGGACCGGTTCCCGGGCCCGGCTCGCCATGCTGGACCCGGTCAAGCATGAGTTCGTCACCGGGGACGGCACCGCGATCGCCTCGGTGAACCGGCACCGCAACTTCTTCGGTGAGCGGCTCGACATCCGGATCGGTGCCGACCACGCGTACAGCTCGTGCACCGCCTTCGGTGTCGAACGCTGGATCCACGCGATGGTGTGCGCGCACGGGTCGGTGCGCGCCTCGCTCGCGGTCGCGGAGCGGGCCAGTGGCTGACGTCCCGGCCACCGCCGGTGTGCTCGGCGTCCGGCTGCCCCTGGTGCAGGCCGGCATGGGTGGGGTCGCCGGCCCCGCCCTGGCCGCGGCGGTGGCCGAAGCCGGCGCGTTGGGGACGGTGGCGCTGTACCGCGTCGACGCGTCCACCGCCGCCGAGCTGGTCCGCCGCACGGCGGAGAACACCGCGGCCACCTTCGGCGTCAACGTGATCCCGGAGGTTGCCGACGCGACGTTGCCCGCGCAGGTCGCCGCGGTGCTGGACGCCGCCGACCGCAGACTGGTGATCAACGTGTACGGCCCGCCGCCGTCGTGGCTGGTACCTCGGGTGCACGACGCGGGGCACGCCGTCCTCGTCCAGGTCGGGTCCGCCGCCGACGCTCAGCGGGCGGCGGCGGATGGTGCCGATGTGCTCGCCGTGCAGGGCGTCGAGGCCGGCGGGCACCATCTGGGGGACCGGCCGGTGGCCGATCTGCTGGCCGAGGTGCTGGACCGCGGCGTGCCGGTGCCGGTGCTGGCTGCCGGTGGTATCCAGCGGGCCGACCAGGTCGCGGCGCACCTGCGGGCCGGCGCGAGTGGTTGCCTGTGCGGCACGGCGTTCGTGGTCGCGGCGGAGGCGGCCGCGCATCCGGACTACCAGGCCGCCATCGTGGCGGCTGGCGAGGACGCCACCACTGTCACCGATCGGTTCGCGATCGGCTGGCCGGGTCGCCGGCACCGGGTGCTGCGCTCGGCTGTCACGCAGGCGGCGGAACCGCCGGCCGGCCGCTTCGTCGCCTGGACCACGGTGACCGGCCGGCGGTTGCCGGTGCCGCGCGGGTCCGCCGCGGTGCCGACTGTCGAGACGCAGGGCGGGATCGCCGAGATGGCCCGTTATGCGGGTACCGGCGCCCGTTGGGTGACGGTGGTGGAGCCGGCCGCGGAGATCGTGTCGCGTCTGACGGGCCTGCCGGCCACCGGCGAATCCGTCGTGCGGGTCGGACGTGCGTCGTGACCCGCACGGTGCCCCCGGGCACACCGGACGGTCGGGACCTGCCGGGCCGAGGTCCGGGGCGCTGGGATCTGCCAGGACCGGATCTCGACGGTCGCGGTCCGGGGGGCGGGCCGGCCGAGGCACTGCGCCGGCTGGTCGGTGATGCGCCGGAGGTCGGTCTCGACCTGGTAGCGGTGGAGCGGGTCCGCCGCGCGATCGACCGCCACGGCGACCGCTGGCTGGCCGACATGTTCACCGGGCCGGAACTGGAGCAGTTGCGACTCGTCCGTGGGGATCTACCCGAACGGGCGGCCGGCCGGGTCGCCGCCAAGGAGGCGGTCGTCAAGGCGTTGCGCCCGAACGACCTTGTGGCCTGGCACGACATCGAGGTGCTGCGGCTGCCGCACGGCGCTCCGGTCGTGCGGTTGTCCGGCCGGGCCGGGCGGCACGCCGAGCACTGCGGCGTGCGGTCGGTCGCGGTGAGCATCACCCATCAGGACGGCTGGGCCGCGGCGATCGCGGTGGCCGGGTCCGCTGACCCCGACTCGATCGAGGAGTACCCACATGGATGAGATCCGCGAGTGGATCCGGAGCAGGAACCCGTCGCTGACCGGCGACATCGGCGAGGACGACGACCTCATCGAGGCCCGCTTGATCGATTCGCTGGACTTCCTGGACTTTGTGTACCTCTTGGAGGAGATCTCCGGCAGTCCGATCGACCTGCAGCAGTTGAGCGTCGATGACTTCCGGACACTGGGCCGGATCCGCAAGCGGTTCCTGCCGGCCGAATGAGGCCCGCCGCACGGGGGGACGACAAAATGCCGAACTGCCTTCTCGTCCGGGTGACGGACGAGCGGACCGTCGAGGCGGAAGCGACCTGGGGGCAGCGGGCCATCTGGTCCTGCATCCAGTTCATGGGGGAGCACGATCCGTACTTCAACGCGGGGCGGGTGCTGCCGGTGCCGCAGCGGTGCGGTCTGACCGACGTCGCCGACGCGCTCGGTGAACTGTTTCGCCGGCACGAGACCCTGCGAACCGTGTTCGAGTTCGCTGACTCGACCCTGCGGCAGACGGTGCAGGGTTCCGGCGAGCTGCCGGTCGCGGTGGAGGCGTTGTCCACCGCCGGGCACGCCTCGGCGGACGCGGCCGCCTGGACGCGGATGTACCAACTCGCCGGCCTCGTGTTGCCGGTGCACGAGTGGCCGGTACGGATCGCCGTGCTGACCATGGCTGACCGACCACGGTTCGTGGCGGTGGTGTTCAGTCATCTGGCGGTCGACCACACCGGTGCCGACCTGGTCATGGCGGATCTCGCGGAGCTGTTGGCCGGGCGACGGCCGCCGCGTCCCGAACACCAGCCCGTCGACCAGGCCGCGTACGAGCGAACCGAGGCGGGGCGGGCCACGAGCGAGACAGCCCTGCGGCACTGGGCCCGTACGCTCCGGAACATTCCCGCCTCCATCTTCGACTACCGCACCCACGACACCGGGCCACCCCGATTCCGCCGGACGATCATGTACAGCGAGGCGGTCACCGTCGCCGCCGCGGCTGCCGCCCTACGCCTGCGGGTCACCTCGTCGGCGGTGCTGTTGGCGGCGGAGGCTCTCGTGTTGGGCCGGTACACCGGCCACGACGTCGTGCCGGTGCAGCTCATCTGCGCCAACCGCGACGCGGAGCGGGAACGGCTGGTCGGCACGGTCGCCGGAGACGGCATCGTCCGGGTCGATCTGGCCCAGGATTCCTTCGCGCGGATCGCCCGGCGGACCTTCCTGGCGGGCGTGGGCGCGTACCGGTTCGGCTACTACGATCCCGAGGCAGCCTGGCGGATGAGGGCCGCGGAGCACCTCGCGCGTGGCGCGGTCCTCGGCATCGGCGTCTACTTCAACGACGTACGGGACGGCGTCGCGTCCGCCGTGCCGACCGACCCGGCGGACGAGCGGACGATACGCCGGCTGGCCGCCGGCACGAGGATCGAGCCGGCCGGCGGTTGGGACCTGATGGATGCCCGGGTGTTCCTGACCGTGGCCACCGCCGGCGCGGCGACCCGGCTGTCGATGCTCTGCGACACCGCGTACGTGCCGACGGAGGACGTCGTCGCACTGCTGCGCGGCATCGAACGGGTGGTGATCGCAGCGGCGACCGACGACCTCACCGCACAGCTGATCTCCGAGACCATCGGGGTGCCGTCGGTGATGCGCGGCCCGGACTGGGTGCGTGGCCCCGACGGCTGGGTCGATCTGGCCGGCACTCGCGCGCTGTGGCGCGCTCTGCTGCCCGACGCCACCACAGGTGGGGTTTTCCTGGACGATGACCCGGCCCGGACCGGTTCCGGGTTGGTCGGTTATCTGGCCGGGCCGCGCGACAGCGACCTCGGCGACCTGCACGAGGCGTTCGTCGCCGCGCTCGGTGAGCGGACGGATGTCCGCGCTCCGTCCCGCTACGTCCGGTGTGCCCACGGTCCGGATGATCCGGACGACCGGCTGGCGTGGGAGAAATGCGCGGTGCTCGCCGAGGGAACGGGACGGCGGGCCGACGGCCCCACCGACCGGCTCTCGGTCGATCCTGCGGTTCGTCGCGGGGCCTGGGTTGCCGCCGGCGACGGTCGCTGAAGAACCCCGGGGCCACGATCGAGGAACGGTCGTGGCCCCGGCGTCACGCCAGCTCCGCCAGGAACCGGTGCATCCGGTCCAGCGCGTCCGTCAGGCGGTCCGGTGGCTGGGTGAACGACAGCCGGACATGGCCCCTGCCGTGCCGGCCGTAGCTGCTGCCCGGCATGACGGCGACTCCCGTCTCGGCGAGCAGCCGCTGTGCGAAGACCACGTCCGGCAGGCCCGTGTCGCTGATGTCGGGGAACGCGTAGAAGGCGCCCATCGGCGGGGTGAGTCGCACCGAGGGCATGTCGAGCAGCCGGGCCACGGTGAGGTCACGGCGGCCGCGGTACTCGGCGGCGTACCTCGCCGACCAGCTGGCCGTCTCGGGCGCGGTCAGCGCTGTGGGCAGCGCCCGCTGGACGAACGCCGGCATGCAGCAGTTCGTGTTGGTCATCAGGACCGCGAAGTCGGCGGCGAGGTGCGGGGGAGAAACCATGATCCCGGCCCGCCAGCCGCACATGGCATGGCTCTTCGAGAGTGTCTCCGAGACGATGACGCGTTCCGGTGGCAGCTCGGCCAGCACCGCGTCGGTGTCCACACCGGTCCAGTTCAACCCCCGGTACGCCTCGTCGCGCAGCACGTAGAAGGAGTGCCGCCGGACGAGGTCCGTCAGCTCCCGGGCGGTCTCCGGGAGCAGGACGGCTCCGGTGGGATTGTGCGGTGAGTTGACCACCAGCAGGCGGGTCCGGGCGGTGACCCGGGCGGCCAGCTCAGCGATGTCGGGGACGAAGCCGGCCGTACTGCGGAGCGGATAACTGACGGGCACCCCGCCGGCGAGCCGCACCAGCTCGGCGTAGACCGGAAAGCCTGGATCCGGCAGCAGCACCTCGTCACCGGGCGCGACGAGGGTCAGCAGGGCGAAGTGCAGGACCATGTTGCTGCCGGGCACGAGCAGCACCTGCTCGGCGGCCACCGGCATCCGCAGCAGCCGCGCGTAGTGTCCGGCGAGGTGCTGGCGTATCTCCGGGTCACCGGCCGGCGCCGTGTAGTGCGTCCAACCGTCCCGCGCGCTGCTGACCATCGCCGACACGATGTGGGACGCCGTCGGCAGGTCGGGCTCGCCGAGTTCGAGGTGAATCACGTCCCGGCCGGTGGCGGCCAACTCGTCCGCCTGACGCTGCACCGCGAACGCCGAATGCCGCAGCAGACTGCGCAGGGGAGGCTGCGCGGACACGACGCGGGACGCCGGCGGTGGAGTTGCCAGCGTACTCAGGGCCTCGGTCATTCCGGCTCGCCCAGTACCCGCTGTACCTCGGCGCGGATTCGTCCCTCGGTCGGCCACATCGTCTCTTCGAGTGGGGGAGCGGACGGCACCGGAACGTCGGGCTGACAGACGAACCCGATCCGTCCACCCACCGCAGCCGCCACCCCGGGCTCGTCGAGCAGTCGGGACAGGATCTGCGCGGGCGCACCGGAGCGCGGGCCGTCGTCGACGAAGACCAGTCGCCCGGTACGGCGGACCGATGCGGCCAACGCCGCGGTGTCCAACGGGACCAGCGTGCGGGGGTCGAGGACGTCACAGTGCACGCCGTCGGCGGCGAGCGCCTCGGCCGCGTCGGCTGCGACCTTGACGGCGCCACCGATCGCCACGATCGTGGCCGCGTCGCCGTGGCGCAGGTGTGCGGCCTCGCCGAACCGCAGGGGAGCGGCGGCGAGCGCGGCACTCAGCCCTCGCTGACGGTTCAGCTCCGGTGCGACGAAGTACAGGACCGGGCCGGGCCACCGCGTCGCGCCGCGGAGCAACGCGCACGCGTCCCGCAACGAGCCGGGTACGACCACGGCGAGACCCGGTGTCTGCATGAAGATGCCGTACGGACACTGTTCGTTCTGCGGGCCGAGCTGCTGCCGCCCGCGGGTCGCCGACGTCACGATCATCGGCACCCGGTACTGGCCGCCGGAGAGATAGTGCATCCGGCCGGCGTGGTTGACCAGTTGGTCCATCACCAGCATGGCGAACGAGGCCCGGTTCAGGTCGACGATGGGCCGCAGGCCGCTCATTGCCGCGCCGACCGCCATGCCGGTCATCGCCTGTTCGGAGATCGCGCAGATGCGTACCCGGTCCGAGCCGAAGCGTCGGCGCAGCGACGCCGGTGAGTTGGTGGCCAGGAACACCAGGTTCGGATCCCGGGTGAACTCCTCTTCGAGGACGAGATCCAGCAGACCGACTTCGTTCACGGTTCCTCCGCCCAGACATGCGTCGCTGCTTCCTCCGGTGCCGGCCAGGGGGAGCTGCGGGCGGTTTCGACGGCGCGCTCGACCCGCTCGCGGGCCCGCTCCCAGATGGCCTCGACGTCCGCGTCCGACAGCCTGTCCCGCAGGGGCGGGCTCTGGCGCGCGGTGTCGATCGGATCCCGCGCCCGCCATGCCGCCATCTCCTCCGATGGCCGCACCTCCGGCGAAGGGCGTTCGAACTGCAGGTGGAACCGGGTCAGATAGGTCCTGGCCTCGATGAACGTCGGGCCTTCGCCACCGCGAGTGAGGTGCACGGCATCGCGGGCCGCCGTCGCGACCGCGGCCACGTCGTTGCCGTCGACCCCCACCGCGCGGACCCGGTGCGCCTCGGCCAGGCGCAGCAGCGACACCTCGGGATAGACCTCCTCGGTGCGGTTGCCGGCCTGGTATCCGTTGTGCTCGCACACAATCACCAGCGGCAGCCGTTGCACGGCGGCGATGGTGAGGGTCTCGTGCACCGCTCCGCTGCCCAGGGCGCCGTCACCGATGAACGCGACGCTGACCGCCGGCTCACCGCGTACCTGGGCGGCCATGGCGGCGCCGGCGGCGACGGGTACGCCGGCGCCGACGATGCCGCTGGACATCAGCAGATTGGTCCGGCTGTCACTGATCAGCGCGGCTGCCTTACCGCCACACAGGCCGGCGGCTCGGCCGAACAGCTCCGCGGTGAGGGCGTCGAGGTCCACTCCGCGGGCGATCGCGTGCCCGTGCCCCCGGTAGTGGCTGACCAGGGAGTCCGCCTGGGTCAGCGCCGCGCACACCCCGACGGCGATGGCCTCCTGGCCGACGTACGGATGCACCGGCCCGATCACCTCGCCGCCGGTGCGCAGCTCCATCATCCGCTCCTCGAACACCCGGATCAGCACCATGCTGGTGAACATGGCGACCGGGTCCGGCGCGGCCGGTTCGGCGCTCCTGGCCGGGGCGACGGCCATGGTCATGGGGTCTCCTCATCTCGGCTGTCGTGCGGAAGGTCAGGTCGTCGGGTGCTGATGATCAGGCCGGTGCCGGCCGGGATCCGCGCCGTGACGAGCCGGGGGTCGTCGGTCAGCGTCCGTTCCACCCGCCGCACCGCGGCGCGGTGCTCGGGGTCGGTGTAGCGCCCCAGGTCCATGTCGTCGACGACGAGCAGCCCGCCGGGTGCCAGCGCGTCGATCGTCAGGTCGAGGCCGGTCCACTTGCCGGCGACGGCGTCGGCGAAGACGAGGTCGAACCGGCCCAGCGTGGGCAGCAACTCCTCGGCGTCACCCGTGTGGATCATCACGTTCGGCGGCCAGTTGTCGGCGCGGACGGCTGCGGCCAGGGACTCGTCCAGTTCGACCGTCTCCAGCCGGGCGTCGGCGCGCTGGCCGAGCCCTTCGGCCAGCCAGGCGGTGCCGACTCCCGTACCGGTGCCCAGTTCCAGGATCCGACCGTTGGGCGGGACCGCTGCCGCCAACGTCGCCAGCAGCGGGCCTACCGGGTCCTCGCAGGCGCCGTGGAAGTCGTGCTCGGACGCGCGGGCGAGGGCGCGGCGCACCCGGGGCGGTACCGCGGTGCGGGTTGTCATGGCGCCACCTCCGACGGGTCGGGACGGGATTTCGCGTGCCACTCGTCTCGTACCGGGGTGATGACCTCGGTCACCAGCCGACGCAACAGGGTCGGCGACGCCTCGGGCGGCAGACTGAACACGACGTGTCGGGCCCCGGCTGCCACCAGCCGCGCCGTCCAGAACCGGGCCGCGAGCAGATCCCCGGCGGCGACGTGCAGTTGCGCCGACAACGTGATCTCGGCAGGGTCGCGTCCGCTGTCGACACAGTGTTCGGCCAGGACGTCCCGGCCTCGACGCAGGGTGCTGACCTGGCCGTCGGCCACGTTCCAGACGTCGGCGTGCCGGGCCACGACCTTCAGGGCGCGCGGTCCGGAGGCACCGAGGACGAAGCGGGGCCGGGTGTTCGGGCGCGGATTGAGACCGGCGCCCTCCAGCTGGTAGTACCGGCCGGAGAAGTGGACGGTGTCCTCGGTGCAGAGCCGGTGCACGACCGTGCATGCCTCGTCCCAGCGGGCGAGCCGTTCCGCCGGAGCGGGCAGGGGTATGCCGAGCCGGCGGCATTCCTCGGCGTGCCAGCCCGCACCGAAGCCGAACTCGACCCGGCCGGCGGAGACGTGGTCGACGGTGGCGAGCATGTGCGCCAGCACGGCGGGATGCCGGTAGACGTTCCCGGTCACGAGGACGCCGATCCGTAGTCGCGCGGTCTGGGTCGCCAGGGCGGCCAGCAGGGTCCACGCTTCCAGGCAACTGCCGTCGGGCGCGGCGTTCACCGGCTGGAAGTGGTCGTAGAGCCAGGCGTCCTGCCATTCGCCGTCGGCGTCGGCGGCGGACCAGAGCCGTTGCAGTTCCGACCAGCCGATGAGCTGCTGTGCGACCTTGAAGCCGAAATTCAGCTGGGCGGCCGTCACGGCGAACGCCATCGCGTACGGATGGTGGACCGACTCATCGAGTGCTCCTGTCCCGCGGTCGAGGCACACGGCACACCACCAGCCGGCACGAATACGGCAGAACCAGACGGCGGCAGGCCGTTCCCGACGGCGGTCGCGGTGTCATTCCCGTGTCGCGGCGACCGACGACGCGATTTGTTAACTTAGCGTCAGTTCAGTTCGCACGGCATTGTCGTCAGGACGCGCGTCGGCGCACCTGACGTCACTTATGCGCAGCTGCTGACCAAGCCCTCGATGCGGTCGCCAATTGTGGTGCGACGGCATGGGCGTACGCGATGTGTGCTATTTGAATCCCCCGTTGAACGACCGGTGTGGTGTCGCCTGAAGAAGGTGGCCACCTGTCTCTGTTGAGCCTCCGGTGTGACGCCGTGACAGTCGGTCGTGACGCCTCGATGATGGAACCGTGGCTAGCGTCGGGTCGTCAACCAGCATCCCGCGCAGTGAGAAGCGCCTATCTCGACAACGGCCGGGGCCACGGAAAGCCATAGTGGACCCACCCCGCTGCCTTGACGGGATGGCTATTGTCATCCGGGAGCCCGCACATCGGTCGGTCCGCACTGCGGCAGGCAGCACTTCACGAATTCAGCCGCTATCATCGGACGTCGCGCGCGCTTTGCCAGATCGCTTTCACGCCGACGGGGGAACGAAGGCGCATGATCAACAATGCTCGGTCGCGCAATACCACCGCGGTGCTCGACGAGGGCGTCGGCCCACCGTCGCTCAGCCGACTGTCGGACGCGGACCTGTCCGCCATGCTGCTCATTCGGCACTTCGAGAAAAGCCTGCTCAAACTCTTCGAGCAGGGATTCCTGCACGGCACGACACACACCTGTCTCGGGCAGGAGTACGTACCCGTGGCGCTGACGTCCCTGCTGCGCGACGACGACCACATCTTCAGCAACCACCGCGGCCACGGCCACTACCTGGCGCGATACGCAGACCCCGAGGGCCTGCTCGCCGAGTTGCTCGGTCGCGCCGGTGCGGTCTGCGGCGGCGTCGGCGGCAGCCAGCACCTGCTCCGCGAACGGTTCCTGTCCACCGGCGTGCAGGGGCAGAGCCTGCCGGTGGCCACGGGCGTGGCGTTGCACCTCAAGCGGTCCACGCCGGGAGCGCTCGCCTGCGTCTACACCGGTGACGGCACCTGGGGCGAGGGCGTGGTCTACGAGGCTCTGAACATCGCCGCCCGGTGGGAACTGCCGCTGCTCGTCGTCACCGAGAACAACGGCATCGCCCAGTCGACGCCGACCGGGCAGCAGATGGCGGGCGACATCGGCGGCCGGGCGGCGGCCTTCGGCATCGCGTACGAGCGGTTCACCGACGCCGACGTGACCCGGCTGCGAGCGGCCCTGCGTCCGCTGGTGGAGCAGGTGCGCCGGGCGTCACGGCCGTTCGTCGTCGAGTTCGTCACCCATCGCCTCGGCCCGCACAGCAAGGGTGACGACTCTCGCTCTCCGGCCGAGCTGCGCGCGGTCCGCGCGGCGGACTGGGCCGCCGGGTACGCGGCCGGGCACCCCGAGCAGTTCGAACGGATCGACGCGGAGCAGTCGCGGCGCGTCGAACGGATCGTCGCCGAAGTGCTCGCCCGGCCGCTGACGGCGTGGAGCCCCCGGTGACCGCCCCCCGGGTGGCCGGCGATCTCAACACCGCGCTGCACCGGCTGTTCGCCGAGGACGAGCGGGCCATGCTGCTCGGCGAGGACGTCTGCGATCCGTACGGTGGCGCCTTCAAAGTCACCCGGGGGCTCTCCACCCGGTATCCCCACCGGGTCCGCAACACACCGATCAGCGAGGGTGCGCTGGTGGGTGTCGCCAGCGGGCTGGCACTGGCCGGCGACACCGCCGTCGCGGAGATCATGTTCGCCGACTTCGTGACGCTCGCGTTCGACCAGTTGGTCAACTTCGCCAGCAAGTCGACCGCCATGTACGGCCGTCGCCTGCCCCTGCGCCTGGTGGTGCGTTGCCCGACCGGCGGGAATCGCGGGTACGGGCCCACTCACAGCCAGACCCCGCAGAAACATCTCATCGGAGTGCCCGGGCTGGCCCTGTACGAGGCGTCGCCGTTGCACGACAACCACACGTTGCTCACCCGGATCCTCGATGACGGGGTGCCCGCCGTGCTGTTCGAGGGCAAGGTCCTCTACGGCGAGCGCATGTTCACCGACGGCATGGTCGACGACCTCTTCGGCTACGAGCTCACCGACGGCGTGGCCCGGATCCGCCTGCACGACCCGGTACCGCCGGACTGCGTACTGATCACCTCCGGCGCGATGGTGCACCGCGCCGTCGAGGCGCTGCGTGAGCTGCTTCTGCACGACGAGATCGTGGCCGAGCTGCTTGTCGTGTCCCGGCTCTATCCGGTGGACCGGGCGCCCCTGCTGAGCTTGACCGGGCCAGCGCGGCGGGTGGCGGTGATCGAGGAGAGCACCGCCGGCGGCACGTGGGGCGCCGAGGTCGCCGCGGCTCTGCATCCACCCCTGTGGGGCACCCTGGCCGCACCGATCCGCCTGATCCACTCGCTCGACAGCATCATTCCCGCCGCAGCCCACCTGGAACGACAGGTGCTGGTGCAAAGCGGCACGATCCGGCACGCCGTCAAGGAGCTGGTCCATGGCTGACATCCGAATCCCCCGGCTCAACACGAACGACGCCTCGTACGTGCTGGTCGAGTGGTTGGTCGACGACGGCGCAACGGTGCAGAGCGGCGCGACGGTGGCGACGGTCGAGACGTCGAAGGCCCTGGAGGACCTGGTGTCCGAGCACACCGGGGTGCTGAGCCGTCGGCTGCCGGCCGGCGCCGACTGCCGGCCGGGTCAGGTCGTGGCGGTACTGACGCCGCCGTCGCAGACCCCGCCGCCGCCGGTTGCTGGCCCGGACCGGGAGGAGACCGACCGTACGCCGCAAGCCCCACCGGTCGCGCCCGCCGCCCTGGTGATCACGGAGCCGGCGCGGGCCCTCATGCGGGAACACGGCATCGACGAACAGGACCTGGCCGTGCTGGGCAGCGCGCTGATCCGTCGCAGCGACGTGGCGGCTCTGCTGGCCGGTGCGGTCGTGCCGTCGCTCGACGCACCGGGGGGCACCGAGGCGTCGCAGGAGGACGGCCATGCCCGGCACACCCGCTGACCACGGCCCGGATCAGCCGTTCACCGGATGGGAGAGCGTGCAGGTGAACGTGGCTGGCGCGCACCTCGCCGGTGCCGTCTGCGCGGAGCTGGATCGCCGCACCTTCCTGCACCCCGGTCCGCCGCTGGACGTCGCCGACGCGCCGGCACCGATGCGGTCGGCCATCGTCGGGGCGTTGCTCCTCGAAGAAGAGGCCGACAGTCCGGCCGCCGCCGAGCGGCTGATCGACCGTCGCGAGGTGCGACTGCTGCCGTCGGTCCTCACGGGTGCCGTGGTGCCGATGACGGGGGTGCTGTCGCCGTCCATGCCGGTCGTGGTCGTGGCGGACGCCGACGGGCGGCAGGCGTTCGGTCCACTGGAGAACGGCGCTGGGGCGTGCCTGCGCTTCGGCTGTCACGAGCAGCAGGTACTCGACCAGATCCGGTGGATCGGCCAGGTCGTCGCACCAGTGCTCGACCAGGTCGCCCGGCTGACCCCGATCAACGTGACCCGCATCATGGCCGAGTCCCTGCGCCGTGGCGACGACTGCCACGCCCGCACCGTCGCGGGCAGCTCCCTGCTACTGACCCAGGTCTTCGCCACCCTGCTGGGCCGCCAGCTGTCCGGCCCGGACGTGGCCCGCGTGGCCCGCTGGTGCCGCGCCAACCTGCACCTGTTCGGGGCGTTCGCCACGCCCGCGGCCCGCCTGCTCGCCGACACCGCACACGGCCAGGACCGCAGTCCGATCGTGACCACGCTGGCCTCCAACGGGAATGAGTTCGGCATCCGGGTCAGCGGTACCGGCGACCGGTGGTTCGTCACCGAGGCGCCGGTGGGTGAGGTCGTGCTCTTCGACGGGTACCGCCCGGCGGACGCCCACCCGATCGCGGGTGACTCCTTCGTCATGGAGGTCGTGGGTCTCGGTGCCGTCGCGCTTGCCGCCAGCCCCGTGGTCGCCGCGCAGCTTGGTTGGTCGGCGGCGGACGTCGCGCGGCACACCGCCAGGATGCGCGAGATCACCGCCGAGCCGGGCGACCGGTTCAGGCTGGCTGGCGACGATTTCCGGGGCGTCGCCACCGGCATCGATGTGCATCGGGTGGCGCGTGCCGGCTTCGGTCCGTCGGTCAACACCGGCATCGTGCACCGACGGCCCGGCGTCGGCCAGATCGGTGGCGGCATCGCAAACCTGTCGACCGCACCGTTCCGCGAGGCTTCGGCCGTGCTCGGTGCGACCACGGGGTTGCCGTCGTCGCCGTTGCGTTGAGGTCGGTCGGGGTGAGGCTGCTCAGTCGAGCTGGGCGCGAGCCACCCAGTGATGGTCCCGGGGTGGGCAGAGGCGCTCGGGCGGCGTGGGCAGCCACGAGCACTCACCCGCGCGGAGCTGCCGCAGCGTGTAGGCCTCCGCAGTCCAGCCCTGGTGGCGCAGGAAGTCGCCGAGGTCGTCGAAGCCGAGCTGGAACGCGGATCCGCGTGACGTCATGAACGCCAGAAACGTCTCGTTGGCCGGATCGATGTAGTAGTCGGTGTGCGGCGCGTCGACAAGCAGTACCGAACCGCGCGTCGACATCTTCCGCACGGTCCCGATCAGCCGGGTGAAATCCTCGATCTCAAGGTAGGGAAGCAGCCCCTCGATGATCCAGACCGTCTGCTCGTCTGGTTCGTAGCCGGCTGCCCGCAGCCGCTGCGGCCACGTGTCATGCCGAAGATCCGCGCCGAGGGAGACCCGACGGCAGACGAGCCGGTCCCGGACCGGCTCCAACATCCGCTCCTTGGCCTCCAACTGGCCGGGCAGGTCGACCTCGAAGAACCGGGTACGCGAGGGAAGATCCAGTCGCCATGCCCGGGTGTCACTGCCGGCCGCCAGACAGACCACCTGGGTTACGCCACTGTCGGTCGCGGCACGGAGCGCGATGTCACCGAACCGGGCTCGGACGATCACGGACCCGACGGTGCCGCCAGCGGCCAGCGCCTCCTCGGTCATCTCCCGGGACACCGGGGTGCTCAACAGCCTCGCGTACCGGTCCACCAGGTAGGCGTCGGGGCGATCGTGCTCCATGGCCCTGATGACGGCGGTGATGAAACCGGTCTCCTTCACCGCCCTGGACTCGTCGTCCCGCCCGGCGAGGTCCGCCACCCCGCCCACCACGGCGCCGGTATCCGCACCCTCACCCTGAGGTCGAGCTACGCCCAGCGACGGTCGTGAGTTGACCCAGTCCTGATCGAACCGGCCGGTCCGGGCGTAGCTGCGGGAGATTTCCGCGAGTTCCTCCGCGCTGAACACCTCCCGCACATCCGTGAACCCGTGCGGTGCCCGCTGGTGGGCAATGGTGATCACCTTCTCGGGCCCCAGGGAGCGGTTCGCGTGCTGCAACTCGGTCATCTGCGGGCGGCGGTCGTCCTCGTAGGCGCGCAGGGCGCTGCCCAGGTCGGCGTGGGTCGCCAGGTGCCACGACAGCACCCGGGCGTCGACGATGGCCTGGGTGGCACCGTTGGACCCGGCCGGATACATGGCGTGGGCGGCGTCGCCCACCAGTGTCACGTCGTTGAAACTCCAGCGTGGGATCGGGTCTCTGTCGATCATCGGGTATCGCTGGATGTCCGCCGTGTCGTCGAGCAGGCGGGGCAGGTCCACTCCCGGCGGCGCCCAACTGCCGAACTGGCGCAGTACGGCCGCACGCCGGTCGGCGGCGTCCGTGCGATCGTGCGGCAACGGGTCGGCCTCGTCGTCAGGGAAGGCGGCGACCCAGTTGATCAGGGACTTGTTCGTGGCATCGTCCCTGTCGACGGGATACAGCACGAGTCGTCGCCGGGCGTCGCCGAGCACCGCCATCGTGCTGCCCGTCAGGAAGTGACGGCCCCAGGCGGTTCCTCGGTACATCGTCATGCCGTTGGCCGGGGGTGGTCCCTCGGCCGGGTAGAACGCCGCCCGGACAGCGGAGTGAATGCCGTCCGCGCCGATGAGAAGCCCCGTCTCGACGGTACGCGTGGTGCCGTCCCGGCCCATGAAGGTCCCGTACGTCCGACCCGGCTCGCTGTGCAGGCCGACGAGCCGGGCGTCGGTGACGATGGACTTGTCACCCAGACGCCGCCGTACCGCGTCGGCCAGAACCGTCACGAGCCGGGCACGGGAGATCGAAAGCTGTGGCCATCGGTAGCCCGCAGCGGTGCCGCGATCCTCGCGCCACACGAGATCCCCACGTGTGTTGTACATCGCCAGTTCCCGGGTGCGGATCGCGCGCTGCCGCAACTCGTCGAGCAGCCCGAGTTCGGCGAGTTCCCGCACGGCGTTGGGCAGAATGTTGAGCCCGAGCCCGTGTGGACGCAGGTCCGGCTCCGCCTCGAAGACCGTGACCCGGTCGAAGCCCGCGGCGTGCAGGCTGAGCGCGGTGGCCAGCCCCGCCACCCCGGCCCCCACTATCGTGATTTCCATCGTCGGCGTCCTACCTTCGGGGTGCGTCACGGCAGTTGGACCCGCTGCGCGGCGGTGGCGTTGAGCAGGGCGCGATTCTGTCTCGTCAGGGCGAGAATCTCCTCCAGTAGTCCGACACTGCCGCCGCCACTGCCCAGTTCATAGAGCCGGAGTTCCTCCTGATAGGCACGTCGCGCCATCACCAGATGTTTGCCGCGGAACGACGTGAGGGTCTGCAGGGCTCGCCGCAGGCTCCTCGCACTGGCCTCGACGATCTCGTCCGTGGACGGTGAGCCGGAGGTCCCGAGGGCCGCGACGACACGGGACGTGATGGATGGCGTGCTCGCCCACTCCGCGTACCGCTCCTGCCACTGCGGCAGGGTCTGCGCTGACACCTCATGGCAGAACTGCAGATATCCCGGGCTTCCTCGGTCCGAGGCCCACAGGAGCAGGTCGATGAGAAAGATGGGAATGTGGGCCGCCGCCGGCCCCATGTACGCGCGACCGGCGACGCGGACGTCCTCGTAGAACGGTCTGAGCACCCGCGCGAAGAACTCGGGGGTGACGCTCGCCCGGATACCGCTCATGACCGTGTCCGCCACCGCGATGTGCGCGGTGAGCGACGCGATGCGCTCCGCGTGGACGGGCGCAGCTGGGTCCTCCTGCATCAGTGACCGCCCGATGTCGACCGCGCGGGCGAGGTTCGGCACGCAGGTGCGTACCGCGTTGATCAGGCTGCGCTCCATCGGGTGGCCCGTGTAGAGCCGTTCCCGCTGACCCGTTGGATTCCAGGACGTGTAGTGGTAAACCGTGTCCCGCGGAATCATCCCCGTACGCTGGCCCAGCAGCTGGAACGACCTGGTCGCGCCCGGCACGGCGTCGAAGGCGGAGACCCCGTGCCGTTGCAGGCTGCCGAGATACATGCCCAGGTCACGCATGGTGGCCAGGCACTCCGCGGTGGTGAAGGCCGCGATGCTCTCCGCCGAGGGAAGCGCAGCGCCGAGCGTCCGTACCATCGCGGCGACATCGGCGGTCCTGTTCAACCTGGGCAACACCCGGAGTTCGTTGTCCAACCGCACCGGGTCGAGCCTTCTGACCTGCTCGTTGTGCTCCTCGGAGATCACATCCAGATGTGCGCTGCGGTGCACGTGAATCCTTCCCCCACGCGGATCCAGGCGATGTCCCTGATTCGAGCAGGAAGGCGTCGTGCCGTACGAATACCTGACAGAGCCCTGACAGATAGCCGTGGTGCAGCGGCGGTCACAGTTGTCGGCGGGCGCGCTGACGTCGCAGGTCGTCGGAACTGATCAGCTCGTCGCGGTCGGCGAAGGAGGACAGGGTCGCCAGCCAGGGACCGAGTACGTCACTGAGCGGGTGGTGAAGTTCGAGGTAGATCCGGTGAGCCTCGGCCCAGTGTTGCCGGGCGATGTCCGGCTCGTCGGGCAGCAGGGTCGAGGCGAGGTTGTCGCGGGCGACCGCGGTGCGTAAGGGATCCCCAAGTTCCTCGGCCAGGCGTAGCTGTTCCTCGGCGTACTTGCGGGCGGTCTGGTGCTGTCCTCGTCGGAGGGCGACCTCCACCAGGTTGGCGTAGATGATGCAGGCGTTCTGAAGGTCGCCGAGAGTGAAGGCGGCGGTGAGAGCTTCGTCGAGGGCGCTTGCCGCTTCGTCGTTGCGTTCCAGAGCGATGAGAGCGCATGCGAGGTTCACCTGGGCGGTGATGGCGTACTGCGGGTTGTCGCGGTAGGCCGGATAGGTCAAGGCGAGGCGCAGCATTTCGACGGCCTCCGCCCCGTGTCCCTGGCCGACACGCAGGCCGGCCAGGTTGACCGTGAAGGCTCCGGCGGCGCGTTCCTCGCCGGCTGTGGTCGCGAGGTCGATCGCACGTCGGTAGTGCAGTTCGGCGAGGTCGAAACGACCGCTCTGTTTGTGGAGCACGCCGAAGGCGTTCTCGACGCGAGCGGCGGCGGCGATGTCGGAGGTGGCTTCGGCGGATTCGCGGGCGATGCGTAGCGCGGCGAGCCACTCGGTCCATCGGCGTCGGATGACGAAGTAGGCGAACAAGTCGGCGGTCAGTTGCAGAACCGCGTGGTGCCAGCCGCGCTCCGCGGCGAGCTGGATGACAGCGATGAGGTTGTCGCGTTCGTGGTCGATCCAGGTGAGCGCCGCACCTCGATCGGTGAAGCGCAGCGACCTGACCGGCGGCTGGATCGTCTCTCGTCGCGTGTCCGGACGCCGCGGCATGAGCAGCGGGTAGGCGTCGAAGACGGTCTGGTCGTAGAAGTGGACGAGACGCAGGGCGGCGGCGTGCCGGTCGGTCTCACTTTCTTCGGTGGCGCAGATCCGCTCGGCGTAGCTGCGCAGCAGGTCGTGGAGAAGGTATCGACGCGGTAGGTATTCGGTTACCAGGTTGGCGGCGATCAGCTCGGTCAGCGGAGCGCGCAGTGCGGCCTCGGAGCGTCCGGTCAACGCGGCGGCCACCGGTGGGGTGAAGTCCGGGCCTGGGATGAGGCCCAGCATCCGAAACAGGTGCTGTCCCTGCGGGGTCAACGTCTGGTACGAGACGCCGAACGCCGAACTGACCGCGACGTCGTCGTCGACGCCGTGGTCCAGCAACGAGAGGGCGTCTCGCTCACCCAACTGGTCGACGTACTCCGCCACCGTCAGATGGTCGTGGCAGATCAGCTGGGCGGCGGCGAGACGCAGGGCCAGCGGCAGGTATGCGCAGCGGGTGGCCAGTTGCTCGACGGCGGCGTCGCTGGCCCCACGGGTGAGCATCCGCCGGAGGAGCAGGGTCGCCTCTTCCCGACGCATGGGAGTCAGTTGCAGCAGCCTTGCTCCCTCGTGCGCGATCAGGGAGGGCAGCCGGTTGCGGCTGGTCAGCAGGGCGGGACAGCTGGCGATGCCGGGCAGCAGGGGCCGGACCTGTTCGGTGTTGGCGGCGTTGTCGAGCACGATCAGCACCCGCCGGCCGACCAGCCGTGATCGGAACAGCGCCGCAGCTTCGTCGACGTCGGCGGGGAACGCCGCTGGTTCGAGCCCGAGGGAGCGCAGGAAGTAGTGCAGCACGGTCAGCGTCTGCGCCGGCGGTCGCCGGGCGTCGAAACCGCGCAGGTTCACATAGAGCTGCCCGTCCGGGAACTGCTCGCGGACGCGGTGGGCCCACCGTAGTGCCAGCGCCGTCTTGCCGACCCCGGCGGTGCCGCTGATCAGGACGAGGCGGCAGCTCCCGGTCGGGTCGAGCAATGCGTCGAGCTGATCCATCTCACGCTTGCGACCTGCGAAGTCGTGCACGTCGAACGGCAGTTGAGCGGGCGACGCCGCAGTACGCTGCGGCGCGTCCCGGGCCGGTGCCGCGAGGTCCAATGACCGATCGGCGGTGAGGATCGCCTTCTCCAACTCGGTGAACTGGGCGCCCGGGTCCAGGCCCTGCTCGTCGGCCAACCGGCGACGGTACGACCGGGCGGTGCTCAATGCGTCGGAGCGTCGGCCGCAGCGATGTTGTGCCAGCATCAGCTGACACACGAGCTGTTCGTGCTCGGGGTGCTGGCGGACCAGATCCTGTAACTCGCCGACGAGGTCGTCGTGATGGCCCAACGCCAGCTCGGCCTCGGCCAGTAGCGCTTGAGCGGCCAGGCGGGACTCGTGTAGCCGTCGCCGCGCCGTGGCCGCGTAGGGCGCGGTCACGCCAGCGAGAGCGTCGCCCCGCCACAGTGTCAGCGCGTGGCGCAGCAGTTCCGCCGACATCGGCCAGTCGCCGCGTCGATGCGCCGCGCGGGCGTCGTTGACGTACCGGTCGAAGACGGTGGCGTCCAGGTCGTCCTCAGACAGGGACACCAGGTAACCGCCGGGACGGGTCCGGATCACGTCGACCATGCCCAGCTCCCGCAGCGCGCGCCGGAGCGTGGAAACCGCGACGTGCAGTTGCGACATCGCGGACGAGGGCTCCGCTCCGCCCCACAGGGCCTCGATCAGTCGCTCGGGAGTGGCCACCTGGTTCGGGTGCAGCAGCAGCCAGCCGAGCAACGCCCGATGCCGGGGCTGGCCGACCGACACCGGACCGTCGGGCCCGAAGACCTCCACCGAGCCGAACACCCCGAACCGCATACCCACCCCCGTAGGTTCGATCTAAGTCTATCGAAGGGTTGGCAACCGCTTGGCTAGCGATCGGCAAGCGGACAGATAAACCCCGACTCGCAAACTGATCCAGGTGGCCGTGGGTCGCCTGGCTTGAGGCATGGCTGCTCCGACATCGCGCATCGGCGCGAGTCGAACGGGGGGCCGTCATGGCATGGGTCGGTGCCGGAGCGCGGCGTTGATGCCCGTTCGGCTCGTGGCTGTCAGTCGTCTCGATCATCAGGGGGAGCTGTGAAGTTGGTCCACCGTTCACGTCGACCGGGCGCCGCGGTCGCGGCTGTCGCGGTCACCGCGGGGCTGCTCGGAGGCGGGCCCGCACACGCTCTCGCCGGTGCCGAGCCGGTCCCGGACGGTACGTACGGTTTCAGCGCCAAGGTCACCGTCGGTGACTGGCTGTCAGGCAACGTCAACTCGTGTAGCGGTGCACTGGTGGACCCGGGTTGGGTGCTCACGGCGAAGAGCTGCTTCACCGAGGGGGCCGCGCCGGTGACCGCCGGAGCACCGAGTCACCCCACCACGGTGGTGGTGGGCCGGACCGATCTCACCGGCAATGCCGGCCACCTGCTCACCGCGACGTCGATCATCCCGCACCCGGAGCGCGATCTCGCGCTGGTCCGGCTCTCCCAGGCGGCCACCGACGTCACGCCGGTGGCACTGGCCAGCGCGACGCCAGCGGCGGGGGAGACACTGACCGTCACCGGCTACGGTCGCACCGCCACCGAGTGGGTGCCGGACCGGTTGCATCAGGCCTCGTTCGCCGTCGAGGACGTGACCGCGACGTCGGTCGGCCTGATCGGCGCTTCGCCGGGAGCCGCCATCTGCAAGGGCGACGCGGGTGGACCGGTATTCCGGGACGACGCCGGCACCCCCGAACTGGTGGCAGTCAACAGCACATCCTGGCAAAAGGGCTGCCTGGGCGAGACCGAGACCCGTGATGGTGCCACGGCCACCCGAGTTGACGACCTCGGCGCATGGATCAGCGAGCAGACCGCGGACGTGCAGATCTTCGGCGTACTCCCCGACGGTCGGCTCACCTACGCGGCCATCGAATCCGCCAGCGGTGACCTGCGGGCGACCCGCGAGTCGACCGCAGCCCTCGGCTTCGCGCCCAGAGCCATGGCGACGCTCAACGAGAACACGATCCTGATCACCAGCACCGGCGGGACCATGCACCGCGTGGACATCACCGGCCTGGCGCCACTGACGTTCACGGTGACGTCGCTGTTCACCGGCTGGTCCACCATCGACCGACTGACCTACGACGGATACGGCTCGCTCTACGGCATCGTCAGCAACACGAACCTGCTGCGTCGCTACACGGTGACCGCGCACAAGCCGGACGCGGCGGCGTTCACCCGATTCACCGACATCGGCACCGGCTTCGGGTTGAAGGCGATCACCTCGCCAGGACCAGGGCGACTGATCGGCAACATCAGCGACGGCAGGCTGCGTTCGTACAAGATCAATGGTGCGGGGACGGAGGCATGGTCGGCGAGCAACCTGGCGACCACCGGCTGGGCCGGCCCGACCCACCTGCTCTCACCCGGCGGCGGCATCTACTACGCCCGGAGCGCCGCCGGCCGACTCGACCGCTACCGCGACGTCAACCCGTACGACGGAAGCGGCAGTGACATCCAGAGCTTCACCACCGACCCGGTCAGCACCAGCGGCTGGAACCAGGTCCTCCTGTCCGCCCGTCCGTGGACCGGCCTGGTGTCGGTCTTCGGCACCCGGCCCGACGGTCGACTGTCGTACACCGCGATCGACCCGGTGACCGGCACCAAGCAGATCAGCACCGTCTCCGAGCAGACCCTCGGTTTCACGCCGAAGGCCCTGGCCACCCTCAACTCCGACACCCTGCTCGTCACCAGCACCGGAGGCGACCTGTACCGGGTCGACGTCGACGGCCTCCAGCCGCTCGTCTTCACCCGTACCGAACAGCGCCTCGGCGGCGGGTGGACGCACGACCGGCTGGTCTACGACGGACACGGCTCCCTGTTCGGCCAATCCGGCAGCAGCATGCTCCGGTACACCGTGACCAAACCCAAACCAGCCGACCCGAGCACCGACCTCACCAACCGCACCGTCATCGGTGCCAGCGGCTGGACGCTGCAAACGCTCGCCGCAACCGGGAAGGGACACCTTCTTGCCACCCTCAGCAACGGCAGGATGCCCGCCTACACCGTGGACGCCGCCGGCAGCTGGACCCGCAGCGACCTCGCCACCAGCGGCTGGAACGGCCTCACCTCGCTGGTCTCCCCAGGCGGTGGCCTCTACTACCGCCGCAGCTCCGCCGCCGTCCTGACCGGCTACCTCGACAACAGCCCCTTCGACGGCAGTGGCACGGACCTGACCGCCCACGTCCCGACCGGTACCACCAGCGGCGGCTGGGACCCGATCCTGTCCGCCCTCTCCTACGACGCCTGGCCGGACAACACCCGACGCTGACCCTTCCGCGCCGTGGGCCGGCACCTTCATCGGCCCACGGCGCGCGGCGGTAAGCGTCTGTTCCGGCCTCCGCTGTCCGTGCCGACAACGAACGAACGGGGTAAGAATGAAAGGCCGACGTAGACGACCACACGGGACAGTGACCCGCGCCGCTGTCGCCACCACGATCATGATCATGACAGTGACGATGACTGTCGGGCCGGCCCGCGCGGCGAATCCGCCGACGCTCGCCGATCGCGCCCATTGTGTCGAGTTGATGCGGACCGGTGGGCCCACGGTTGCCCGAGCGGCAGAGGTCGCGTTGACCGGTTCGGACGCGGATCTCCGCGAGTTCCTCGACTCCGGCTACGCCGAGGCGATGGCACACGACGACCGGATCCGAGTCGAGCACTATCAGGAAATCGGCGGTCCCAACACCAGACAGGCCGCCGAAACGGCCCTTGCCGGCTCGGCTGAAGACGTGACCGAGTTCCTGGAGACGGGCTACCAGGCACCGCTGGCGCTCGACCTGCGCATCCGCGCCGCCCAGGTGATGAACGTCAGCGGCCCGCAGGTGCGGTCCGCGGCACAGCGGGCGCTCACCGGCACGCCGAAGGATCTGGAGGAGTTCTTCTTCCTGGAGTTGGGCACCGCACGGATGCTCGACGACCGGGTGCGGATCGCGCAGATCGTCGCAGCTGGTGGCCCTGCTGTCCGTGAGGCGGCCCAGCAGGCGCTCGCCGGGACGGATCGGGATCTGCGGGAGTTCCTGGTCCGTGGCCAACATGTGGCACGGGCACGGGACCAGGAGGTGAGCACCCTCAGCCAGCTGGTCAGCCAGGCCAAGGCGGCCGGCGAACTGGCGGCGGAGGAGACCGAGGCCGCGAAGAACGCCTCCGCGCAGGCGGTGGAGGCAGCACGGCTGGCCAAGGCCGCCGCCGAGCGGGCCAAGGCAGAGACCGCCGCTGCCCGGGACTCGGCGAAGCGGGCATCCAGCGCCGCAGCGCGGGCCGCGGACGCCGCGGCACGGGCGGCCGAAGCGTCCCGTACCGCGCTGAGCGCCGCGCGGGCCGCCAACAACGCTGCCCGCTTGGCGTCGAACGCCGCAGCCCGCGCCGCATCGGCGGCGGCCCTTGCTGGGCAGGCCGCAGCGCGCGCGTTCCAAGCCGCTGCCGCCGCAGCCACCGACGCCGACAAGGCCGCAGCGGCTCGCCAGGCAGCGGCGCAGGCTCGTCAGGTGGCCACCAATGCGCGCAGAGCCGCCGACGCTTCGCTGGCCGCCGGCAACGCGGCGCAGACCGTGGCGGCTGCCGCGGCTGCTGCGGCCAGCGCCGGCAGCAACGCGGCCGCTGCGGCCGCTGCGGCAAACGACGCCGGCAACTACTCCAACGTCGCGGCGGCCGAGGCTGCCCGGGCCCGGGCAGCCGCTGCGACGGCACAGCGCAACGCGGCGGCCGCGACCCGCGCAGCCAACGCCGCCGAACGCTTCGCCATGAAGTCCGCGCAGGCCGCACGGCAGGCCCATCAGGCAGCACTGGATTCGGCACGCCATGCCGAGGCGGCTGCGGTGGCTGCGGACGACGCGGCAGCTCACGCTGGCGATGCGGCCGCTGCGGCGGCTCGGGCGACGAGCGCCGCCGCCGCCGCGACCAATGCGGCGAACACCGCGACCGAGGCGGCCAACCAGGCCGTACAGGTCGAGGCGGACGCCCGGGAAGCGGACGTCGAACGCCTGGCCGAGCAGACCGAGCAGGGCAAGGCGGAAGCGGCACAGGCTCGGGCGATCGAGCAGGAGCAACTGGACCAGGCAGCGGCGGATGCCGCGGAGGAGGCGCGGCTCGACGAGCAGACCCAGCAGTGGCTGGCCGAGGCGACCGCCCCGGGAGCTTCGACGGCGGTCGTGCTGTCCAGCGGGCGCCGGGCGGCCGCACGCCTGATGAAGACCGGCGGCGAATGGACCCAGGCCGCAGCGGGCGCCGCCCTCGCTGGCTCCGAGGCTGACCTGCGTAGCTTCCTCTCCACCGGGCGGGCGGTCGCCGCGGAGGAGGACGACCGGGCGAAGGTACGCCACATCGCAGCGACGGCGGACAAGCCAGCCTTGAAGGAGGCGGCGGAGGCTGCTCTGGACGGCTCCCACGAGGCCGTCGTCGCGTTCCTCGACACCCGGGACTACCCGGGCAAGGAAACTGACGACCGGATCAAGATTGCCCAGTTGATGAGCGCCGGTGGATCGCAGATGCAGGCGGCGGCTCAGGCAGCGCTCGACGGCACCGCAGCTGACCGGCATGCCTTTCTCGCCACCGGCCAGTACGTCGCGGCCGAGCAGGACGACCGCATCCGGATCGCCCAGATCATGAACGCCGGTGGTCCGGAGGTGAACTCGGCTGCCCAGGTCGCGCTCAGCGGCCCGCGGTCGTACTTGAAGGACTTCCTCACCGACGGGCAGTTCCGCGCACAGCGACGGGACGCGGAGGCAGCCACCCACGTCGCCCGGGTCCGCGGCCTGGTGGCCGAGGCGCTACGGTACGCGGCCGACGCCCGCCGGGACGCGTCGGAGGCGAACCGGGTGGCGGCGATCGCGCGGCAGGCGGCCCAGGACGCGGCGCGCTATGCCGCAGAGGCCGCGACGGCGGCCAGCCAGGCCGCCGAGTATGCAAACGAGGCGCGAACGGCGGCGGCTCAGGCTGCCGCATCCGCCCAACAGGCCGCGAATGACGCGCAGGTGGCCCGCAACGCGGCAGCCGCCGCTCAGCGGGACGCCCAGGCTGCTGCGAAGTCCGCCGCAACGGCCACCGCGGCGGCGGCCCGAGCCGCGTCGTACGCTGATGCCGCCGAGCGCGCCGCGGCCCAGGCCCGCGCCTCGGCGCTCGCCGCGGGCAAGAGCGCCCAGGAAGCGGCGGCGGACGCCATGGCGGCTCGCGAGGCGGCGATCGAGGCGCAGCGGGAGGAGCAGGCGCGGGGTGGCCCCGAGGAGACCCCCTGGCAGGTACCGATCCCGGGTGAGGACCCGCCGGACGGCTCGCCGTTCCGAATCGGCAATGTCCGGAATGGCAACAATGCTCTGGCTCAGGCGGCGATCGCTCTCTGGGGCGGTGAATGCTATGCCGGTCAGGAGCAGATGATCTGCTACAACGTACAGACCCCGAATGATCGACCAATGACGATCGGCGACTACATGCTGTACCCGGGCGGTCCTGTAGAGCTGACGGCGACGGTTGCGGCGGAAGCCGCCAGGCGAGCGGAGTTGAGCCTGTCCGGAGTGGACGGCAGTACATATGGCCCGGATCTGCTAAGGGACGTCTCGTAACTCGGTCGGTCGTCCATGGTGGATCATGTCGGGGTGCAGGTGATCTCGGCAGCCCGCCCGGAGTGGATCTTCCCGTTCACCGGGCTGCAGCCCGTCCAGTTCCGCCGGCTGGTCAAGTTGGTCGCTGAGCGGGGCGGTGACGCGATCGCTGATGGTCGGCCGGGGCGGCAGTGGTCGCTCGATCTGGCTGATCGGGTGCTGCTGGTGGCCGTGTACTGGCGGACGAACCTGACGATGCGGCAGATCGGTCCGCTGTTCGGGGTGTCGCACTCCGCCGCGCACAGGGTCATCGACACCCTCGGCCCGCTGCTCGCGTTGGCTCCGGTACGCCGACGTCGAGTTGACCAGATCGCCATCGTCGACGGCACCCTCGTCCCGACCCGCGACCACCGCCTCGCCGCACCGAGCAAGAACTACCGCTACTCGACGAACCTGCAGGTCGCCATCGACGCCCACACCCGTCTCGTCGTGGCCCTGGGCGACCCGCAGCCCGGCAACCGCAACGACACCATCGTCTACCGCACCTCCGGCATCGACGCCAAGCTCGCAGGTAGGCCGGTCATGGCCGACGGCGCCTACCGCGGCAACCCCGACGTGATCATTCCCTACCGCAAACCCACCGACGGCAGCGAGCTACCCGTCTGGAAGAAGGACCTGAACAAGCAGCACCGCACCGTCCGAGCGCAGGTCGAACACGCCCTGGCCCGGATGAAGACATTCAAGATCCTCCGTGACTACCGCCGCGCCGCCCACACATTGACCGACACCGCTTCCGGCATCGCCCACCTCCACAACATCATCCTGCTCGGCTGACACCAGCACCGTTGCCAGGCAACGCCTTCACCGAGTTACGAGACGTCCTTTAGAGCACGAGGCGCGGCATTCGGATCAGTGGCAGCATTTCAACCCTCCGAGCTTTCTGGCGCTCTACTACGCCGGCACCTTCCTGTCTTACCAACTCACCTTCGACGATGGCGATGCCAACCCATGGGAAATCGGAGCCAATCCGTGGAAGGGCGGATACTGGGAATATGGTAAGGAACCGTCGACTCCCAGTTGGCTTGAGCCGGCGGCCAAGTGCATGCTCGGCCTCTGCTGGTGAGTTGACGATGGCGTCAGCACGGATCCGCAGGATGGTGAGCGTCCTCGCGACGCTCGCCACCCTCGGGACCCTTGTCGCCTGTACGCCGGCTGCCAAGCGGGTGACCGCATTGCGCAACGTTGACGGCCATCCGACCTTGCTGCTTGCCGCCTGCGACACGTTCGAGGCGGACGGGCTGCTTGTTTCGACCGTGGACCCATCCCCGTGGAAACAGTGGAACGTTGATCGAGGCGCCGGCGAGGCCGTCGAGGAGGTCCGCTTGTTGCAGTTGCCGCCGGGCTGGGTAACCGCTGACGAGACACTTACTGCCCTCCAACCCGATACGGAATACACCGTTATCGCTTTCGATAGTGGAAAGACCAGCTTCCCAGTCAGATTCGTCCTCACGGATCTGGTCGCGCTCGCGCCGGATCAGGTCCTGATCGGTGAGGCCGCCGGCAAACGGAGGGCCGTTACCGAGTCCGATTTCCGAAGCCTGGCGAGCAAGTCCTGTTAAAGCCGAAGCGAATGCCGGATCAGGTGAGTACGTTTTCGAGAACAGGTGAGGTTCCCATGAGAGCTACTTCGCGAACTCTGTCGGCGACGCTGGCCGGCGTCGTCACGATGGCGGTCACGATCGGGGGATTCGCGGCAGCCAGTGCCGTTGCTGCCGGGGACGGTAGCGCGAGGGCCGCGGATGAGCCAGGCAGCCTGGTGGAGGATCACAGCTATCCGGCTGCGGCCCAGATCCTGCAGCAACGCGGCATTAAGCTGATCAAGGGCGACGGTCACATCACGTACGCCGAATGCGGCCCGACGCCGAACAATCCGCCCGACGACCTGATCCTGGTACAGGTCGCGGACATCTCTGCCCCGGGCGGTCCGAACTACTGCTTCAAGACGAAGGGCAGTGCGGGTCATCTCACCATGGAGATCGCCAAGGTCTACTTCATCCGCAACCGAGACAGCGGAAACCTCGACGCGAAGCTGGAAATCAAGGACGATCCCGCCGCGGTGGAGGTGGAGACCCTGGAACCGGAGGAGTGGCGGCCGGTCGGCGAGGGCGCCTCGCGCGGGGACGCGGTGCTGCTCGAACTGCGCTTTCCGGCCTCTGCCGCGTGACTGCCACCGCGGAACCGACCAGGGCAGTGCAGGTCAGTTCGGCGGTGGCAGGTGGGCGTGTCCGGCGAAGTCAGGCGTGCAGGGTGGGGCGGTAGGTGAGTTCCTGGGTGCGGCCGTCGAGGGTACGGCTTTCGAGCAGTTCCAGGTCGAAGTCGGCCGCGCCCTGGAAGATGGGTTCCGTGCCGGTCCGACCCGTGATCACCGGGAAGATGGTCACCTGGACGCGGTCGACCAGGCCGGCGGCCATCAGCGCCCGGTTCATCGACAGGCTGCCGTGCGACCGCAGGGGTAGGTCGGACTCCTCCTTCAACCGGGCGACGACGTCGACGGCGTCGCCGCGCGCGATGGTCGCGTCCGGCCAGTCGAGGGGAGCGTCGAGGGTGTTCGACACCACCGTGGCGGGGAGGTTCCGCATCCGGGTGACCCAGGCGTCCCGTACCTCGGACTCCTCGGTGCTCTCGGCCAGCAGCTGTGCGAACACTCGGTACGTGTCGGCGCCGAAGACCATGCGTTGCTCTGTGCGGTACGCGGCGAGGCGGTGCGCGAGCAGCTCGGGGCCCTGCTTGCCCCAGTAGCCGCCCCAGTCGCCGCTGGTGGTGCCGTAGCCGTCGAGGCTGGCGAAGACGTCGACGGTGTAGGTGGCGGTCATGAGGTCCTCCTCGTACGGGTGAGTTCGGTGCGGCGCCGCTGTAGGAAGGCGCGTTCGGTCTCGTTGGTGGCCAGTGCCATGGCCTCGTGGTAGGCGGCCCGGGCCTCCGTGTCGCGGCCGAGCCGGGCCAGCAGTTCGGCGCGGGTGGCGGGCAGCCGGTGGTAGCCGGGGAGGTTGATGTCCTCCAGCGCGGCGAGGGCCACCGCCGGTCCGTGTACCTCCGCCACCGCGACCGCACGGTTGAGCGCGACGATCGGGGTCGGTGCCAGTGCGAGCAGTTGGTCGTACAGTGCCAGTACCTGTGGCCAGTCGGTGGCGGTGCCGTCGGTGTGCACCGCGCTGATCGCGGCCTGGATCTGGTATGGCCCGGGCCGGTTGCGCCGGAGGCAGCGGCGGACCAGGTCGTGGCCTTCGGCGATGAGGGCTCGGTCCCACAATGACCGGTCCTGTTCGGCCAGCGGGACCAGTTCGCCGGTCGGACCGAGCCGGGCCGGGCGGCGTGCCTCGGTCAGCAGCAGCAGGGCGAGCAGGCCGAGCACCTCGGGCTCGTCGGGCATCAACGCGGCGAGTTCGCGGGCGAGCCGGATCGCCTCGGTGCACAGGTCCGTCCTGATCAGCGGCCCCGCGGTGGACGTGTAGCCCTCGTTGAACATCAGGTAGAGCACGGTGAGCACGGGCGGTAGCCGGTCCGGCAGTTCGTGTTCGGCGGGTACCCGGTACGGGATGCCGGCGTCGCGGATCTTCTTCTTCGCGCGCACGATCCGCTGGGCGACGGTGGCCTCCTGGATCAGGTAGGCCCGGGCGATCTCCGGTACGTCGAGGCCACCGAGGAGCCGGAGCGTGAGGGCGGTACGCGCGTCCGGGGCAAGCGCCGGGTGGCAGCAGGTGAAGATGAGTCGCAGTTGGTCGTCCCGCACCGGTCCCACCTCCTGGGGCTCGTCCGGTTGATGCAGTAGCAGGGCTTCGGCGTGCCGGGCCTCGCGGGTGGTCTCCCGGCGGAGCCGGTCGACGGCCCGGTTCCGGGCGGTGGTCACGATCCAGGCGCCGGGGTTCGGCGGCAGGGTCTGCCACTTCTGCAGCGCGGTGGTGAAGGCGTCCTGCACCGCCTCCTCGGCGAGGTGGATGTCGCCGAGGAGGCGGGCCAGGGTGGCGACGCAGCGGCCGTACTCCGCGCGGTAGACGTTCGCCAGGTCCATGTCGGGTGACCGGCTCCGGTTCAGGCCTGGGACAGGTCGTCGAAGGGGCGCACCTCGATCGGGCCGCAGGCCGCGGCGCACTTCTCGGCCCAGGCGAGCGCCTCGTCCAGGTCGGCGCACTTGATGACCCAGAAGCCGGCGATGTGTTCCTTCGTCTCGGCGAACGGCCCGTCGCTCATGGTGGTGGCGCCGTTCTCGATCCGCACGACGGTGGCACTGTCCGGCGACCGGAGCCCTCCGCCGAAGACCCAGGCACCGGCGGCCTGCATCTCGTCGTTGATCCGTCCGGTCTCCCTGAACATTGTCTGCATCTCCTCGTCGGACGGCTCCGGCGCGCCCTCGACGAGATGCACGGACAGCAGGTACTGCTTCATGACGATCCTCCGGTAACTCGATGGTCGGTTGGGTGGGTGCGGTCAGGCGGGCAGGCGGCGCGCGACAGCGGGGATCACGATCGCGGCCGCGACCAGATGGGTGAGCATCAGCAGCGCCTTGGTGGCCGGGCCGGCGTCGACGATCACATCCGGCGCCAGCGACAGCACGGTCAGCACCACTGTCGTGCGGACGAAGGTGCGCCGCGGGCGTCGGGCGAAGCGGGACAGCAGCGCGGCGATGACCACGCCGATCAGCGAGAAGACGGCGGTCAGCACACCGAAGCCGGCGACCGGGATCGGGGCTGCGCCGATGTCGAGGCTGACCCCGGCCGCGTTGCCGGCGGCGGCGACGGCCATCGTGGCGGCGCTGGCGGCAGCCGTGGCGACAACGCCGGTTCCGATCAGCGCACCGGTGGCCGACACGGTGGCGCGGGTGGTGTTCGTGGTGGTGCTCATCGTGCCCTCCAGCAGGCGTGTCGCCCGGCTCGGTGCCGGGCTCTCACCACAGCTACGAAGAGGACCCACCCGGATCGACAGGCGCGCCAGGATTTTTGAGAAAGTTCAGTTCGGTGCGGGCTGCGGTCGGGCCTTCTGCGGATAGAACGTCTCCTGGCGGGCCAGCATGGCGACGAACTCGCCGATCTTCCGTTCCCGGGTCTGGGCTCGCTTGACGGCGTTGAGGCGGTGGATGAGAGCGAACCGGTTGGTCTTGGTGAGCACGTCGAACATGGCCTGGGCGGCGGGGTCGGCCGCGATGGCGGCCAGGAGGTCGGCCGGCACCTCGGCTTCCGACGGTGGGGCGTAGGCGGCGGCCCATCGGCCGTCCGACTTCGCGGCCTCCACGGCGGCGCGACCCGGTGGCAGCATCCGCCCCTGCGCCTCCAGCCGGGCGACGTGGGCGACGTTGCGCTGGGACCAGGAACTGCGGGGTCGGCGAGGGGTGTACCGGATCCAGGAGGTTTCGTGATCCCGTTTCCGGGCCTGCCCGTCGATCCAACCGAAGCACAGGGCCTCGTCGACCGCCTGCTGCCAGGTCAGGGTGGTGGCCGAGCCGCCCTTCCTGGTGAGGGCGAGCCAGACGCCGGGCGACGTGGCGTGGTTGACCGACAACCAGGCACGCAGGGCGTCGGCGTCCGGCACGATCAGTTCATCCAGTTCGGTGCTCGCCATGGCAGCAGACTAGTGCGGTGGCCAGACACGTTGGCGGTGTCGCGGCGGGGGCAGGGCGGCGATGCGGCAAGGCGGAGTCGGGCCGGGATACATGACGCATCCCGGTCGTACGTTGTCGGCCCACCGAGGCGGCGGCCGCGGCCCTGACGCGGTGGCCCGGGTAGCGTCGGCAGCATGTCGTTGGAGGCCGTCGGGGCGCTGCGGGAGCCGGTGCGCCGGGCGGTGTACGAGTACGTCGTCGCGCAGGCGGAACCGGTGAGCCGTAACGAGGTCGCCGAGGCGGTGGGCATCGGCCGCACCCTGGCGGCCTTCCATCTGGACAAGCTGGCCGAGGCCGGGTTGCTGGAGACGTCCTACGCGTCGCGCAGTGGTGGGCCGGGTGCGGGACGGCCGGCCAAGCTGTACCGCCGGTCGGCGGCCGAACACGCGGTGACGCTGCCGCCGCGCGACTATCGGCTGCTGGCCGAGGTGCTGGCGAGTGCGGTCGAGCGATCCGGTGTGGAACCGGCGGTCCACTCGGCAGCGCGGGAGCTGGGTGCGAAGCTCGCCGGTGGCGAGGTGTTCGAGCGACTGGGGACGCTCGGCTACGAGCCGTTCGAGGATGCCGATCAGACGGTCCGGCTGCGCAACTGTCCGTTCCACGCACTGGCCCAGGCGTACCCCGCGCTGGTCTGCGGTTTGAACCTGGCACTGCTCGACGGCCTGGTCGGCGACCGTGGCTGGAACGTCCGGCTCGACCCCGGACCGACCGGGTGCTGCGTGGTGCTCCAATCTAAAGACAATCAGGATTGACATAGAACGTAGGCTTGGTCGTATGGCCGACCACCACGTGGCGCAACTGAACATCGCCCGGCTCCGCGCCCCCCTCGACAGCCCCGAGCTCGCCGACTTCGTGGCCCTGCTCCCCGAGGTCAACGATCTGGCCGAGCGCTCGCCCGGTTACGTGTGGCGACTGCAGGACGAGTCCGGTGACGCGACCGCCCTGCGACCCTTCGAACCGGACATCATCGTGAACCTGACCGTGTGGCAGTCGATCGAGTCGCTGCGTGGCTTCGTGTACCGGACCGCGCATCTGGAGCCGATGCGTCGGCGGCGGGAGTGGTTCACTCCGCTCGACCGCCCCCACCTCGTGCTGTGGTGGATTCCGGCCGGCGTTCTGCCGACACTCACCGAGGCCGCCGAACGGCTGGAACTGCTGCGCCGTGGCCCGTCGCCGGAGGCGTTCACCCTTCGCGAGCCGTACCCCGCTCCCGGCGAGCGCGTCGCCTGAGCGTCCGCGCAGACGGTGGCCAACCGGGTCGGCATCGGCGCCGGGGCACGCTCATGAGCGTGCGTCGAACTCGGCGCGGGCCTGGAAGACGCGATCCATGTGGGTCTCCGCCCAGGTCTTGATCGAGACCATCAGTGGTAGCAGGTCGTGTCCGATCGGGGTTAGGGCGTAGTCGACGCGGGCCGGCACCGAGGCGGTCACCGTACGGCTGAGCAGACCGTCGCGTTCCAGCGTGCGCAGCGTCTGGGTGAGCATCTTCTGGCTGACGCCGGCGATGCGGCGGGCGAGTTCGCTGTGCCGCTGCGGACCACCGGCGAGTGCCGCGATGACCAGCGCCGCCCACTTGTCGGTGAGCGTGCTCAGCAGTTGCCGGGTCGGGCAGGCCGCCAGGAAGGCGTCATAGTCGCGTTTGGCCTGTTCCCGTTGTTGTTCAGCGGTCGTCGTCGCCATCTTTACCACCTTGCCAGTGCCCTAGGCACTTTCAGGTACCTACTTTCTGACAGTGCCCAAGGGTACCTACCGTGATGGCGGCCATGACATTGAGCGGAGGCACGGCGATGCGCGCAGTCAGTTACGCACAGTTCGGCGGACCGGAGGTTCTTCAGGTGGCGGACCTGCCGGTGCCCGAACCGGGGCCGGGACAGGTGCGGGTGCGGGTCGCCGCGTCCGTGCTGCACCCGGTCGACCTCATGATCCGCGCCGGCCGGTTCCCGGCACCGCTGCCGGTCGGGCTGCCGTACGTGCCCGGCTGGGATGTGGCCGGCACGGTCGACGCGGTCGGCCCGTCGGTCGGCGACCTCCGGGTGGACGACGAGGTCATCGGATTCTCACCCTGGCTGCGCACCACGGCCGGTGCGCACGCCGAGTACGTCGTCCTCGACGCCGCATGGCTGACCGCCGCACCCACCGGGATTCCCGCCGCCGAGGCGGCCACCCTGCCGACGAATGGCCTCGCCGCCGCCCAGGCCCTCGACCTGCTCGCGCTTCCGCCGGGCTCGTCCCTGCTGGTGACCGGCGCCGCCGGGCAGGTCGGTGGATTCGCCCTGGCCCTGGCCCGAGTCGCCGGCCTGCATGCCACCGGGTTGGCGGGAGCCGACGACCGTGGGTTCGTCGAGTCGCAGGGCGCGGCGTTCGTACCGCGCTCGGAGGATCCGATCCGGGGCGCGGCGGGCAGCTTCGACGCGGTCGTCGACCTGGCGGTGATCGGTCCGTCGCTGATGGAGCTGGTCAGGGACGGCGGTGGTTATGTGGCCGCCTCACCGCCACTGCGTCCGGAACCGGCGCGGGGGATCCGGACCTTCGCGCTGGAGGTGCTACCGGACGGTACCCGCCTGGGTGAGCTGGTGAAACTGGTGGAACTCGGCGAGATCCCGCTACGGGTAGCCGGTGTCTACCCCTTCGCCGAGGCGGCGGCCGCGCACCGCCGTCTCGCCCAGGGTGGCGTGCGGGGCGGCGTGGTGATCGTTCCCTGAGCCGCCGTACGGGCTGCCGCCGGGTACGCCGGACTACGGCTGTTTCCGCAACAGTTCGAACAGGCTGGAGAAGCTGTCCGCGCCGTGTCCGTCGGCGACCCGGCGATCCAGGAGGGCGCGGAGCGCGGCGTGCGGCCCTGCGTCGATGCCCTGGAGGTTGCTGACGTGCACGAGGTTTCCCACCGCTACCTGGTTCAAGGCGACCGGAGAGACGCCGTTGCGGTAGTCCCCGGATTCGATCTCCTGCGCCAGGTCGGACATGAATGCGGTCATGCCATGGAGCCACCGGGCCACCAGGGGAACGAACTGAGCGGGTGTGGCGCCTGCGGTGTCGAGCAACGCGAGGCTGTGCAGGAAGCCGGTCAGGGCCGCGTACCCGGCACCGAGAAGGGCGACGTCCCACAGCTCTGCCACCCCCGGATCGCGGTCGAGGAAATGGCTGCCTGCCAGCGCGTCCAGCGTCGGCCGGTGGGTGTCGAAGGCATCCTTGGATCCGCTGTAGAGAAAGAAGCCCTCGGGCGTCGCGACGGTTTGTGGGACTGCCATCATCGCGCCGTCGAGGTACTGAGCGCCGTGCCCGGAGGACCAGTCAGCCATGGCCCGGGCCTCGTCGGGCGTACCGGTGGTGAAGTTGACCAGGGCGCGGCCGGAAAGCGCGTCGGTGCTGGCGCCGAGCACTGCGTGAACGTCGTCGTAGCGCAGGAGACACACGATGACGAGCGGGCTGGCCAGGACCGCGTCGGTGACCGTGTCGGCGCGTACGGCGCCGCGGTCGACGAGTCGATCGGCTTTTCCGGCTGTGCGGTTCCAGACGGTCGTCCGGTGGCCGGCAGCGAGCAGCGCGTTGGCCAGCGCGGTTCCCATCTGGCCGAGGCCGAGGACAGTCACTCCGGGTCGCTCGCCATGCGTTTGTGACTGAGTAGTCATGGCGGTTAACGTAAACCTTCACGTCGTTGTCAGAGTCCAGGCGTCGTGGTGGAGGTCACATGCGAATCGGAGAGGTGGCGCGGCGCACCGGGATCAGCCAACGGGCGCTGCGCTACTACGAGGAGCAGGGACTCCTACGACCGGTGCGACGGCCGAGCGGTTACCGCGAATATCGAGAGACGGACATTCGCGCCGTGCGCAACATCCGCACGCTCATGGCCGCAGGTCTGCACACCGCCACCATCGCCGAGGTGCTGCCCTGCATGGCCGAGGATGAGAACGAGATGGTGCCGGCGTGTCCGGAACTGGCCACCATCCTGAACGTCGACCGCGACCGGATCAGCATTGCCATCAAGGACCTGGAGGCCGCTCGCGCCATCCTCGACACCATCATCGCTGCCGCCGTACGCCCCGAGAGCATTGACGGCCAGCAGCTGTGTGAAGAGAAGCCCGGCCGGGCGGGCGACGTGTCAGTCCAGGACCGCCGTCGCCTCGACCTCGACGAGGACGTCTGGTTCGAAGAGGCGGTCGACGCCGATGAGCGAGGCCGGAGGCAGTGGCTGCGGGACGCCGAGTTCCGCGGCGACGTCGTCGATGCCGGCCATGAAGTCGTCGATCAGGTCGGGCGACCAGTCGGTCACGTAGAAGGTCAGGCGGACGACGTCTGAAAAGCTCGCGCCGCCGCCGGCCAGACCGCGCGCCGTGTTGCGCAGTGCCTGGCTGATCTGGCCTCGCAGGTCGGACGCGACCGGCTGCCCGGCCTCGTCGCGGCCGATCTGGCCGGCTACGTGGACGTGGCGGGTTCCGGTAGCGACCGCGACGTGGTGATACGGGACCGGCCGCATCATGCCCTGCGGGGAGTGGAGCTGGACAGCCATCAAACATCCTTCCTCGAAGCAACGTGGTATCTCCTTGATACCTGGTGTTTCCAGGAAACTTCAACGAGACTAGGTGTCATGGCGGATACCGACCCCTCCGCGGTGGAGCGTCTTGAGCTTCCGATGCCGCACCGGGAACTCCTGGACCAGGTTCTGGACAAGTGGTCGCTGGCGGTGCTCGACCGGCTCTGCGTACGACCCTCGCGGTTCAACGAGCTGCGCCAGGCGATCCCGGCCGTTTCCCAGAAGTCGTTGAGCGCCACGCTGCGTCGACTCGAACGCAACGGCATCGTCGAGCGTCGCGTCATCTCGTCGCGACCGGTCGCCGTCGAGTACCGCATCACGCCGCTCGGCAAGACCCTCCGGGTGCCGATCGACGTCCTCCTGAACTGGGCCGACCAGCATCTGGGCGCGATCGAGGCGGCGCGCCGGGCGTACGACGCTGCTTCGACCACCTGAAGCGCGGCCGTCGGGTGCCGCGTGACGTCGACCGGTGGCCAGGCCGGTCCGGTCTTCGATCAGGTGATCGGCGCGGGTAGCGTGAGGCGATGGAGGGCGCGGGGCCACGACGCGGCGCGGACCAGAACGTCGTGCGCGAGGTGAACCGGTCGCTTGTGCTCGCTGCCCTCAGGGCGGGCGGACGGGTCTCGAGAGCCGGCATCGCGCGGGTCACCACGTTGGCCAAGCCGACCGTTTCCGCGATCGTCGACGAGTTGATCGCCGACGGCCTGGTCCGCGAGGTCGGCCGAGGGGCCACCGCGGTCGGTGGCGGCCGGCCGCCGATCCTGCTGGAGTTCAACGCCGCCTCGCACCTCGTCGTCGGCGCGCACATCGGCGCCCGGCGTACCACGGTGGCGGTCAGCGATGCCGACGGGCGCGAGCTGGGGCGCCGTGAGTTCGACACGCCGGCCGGCGCGCCCGAGGCGGTGCTGCGGGAGGTCGCGGTGCAGGCGGCAGGCGTCGTCGGGGCGGCGGTACCGGGTGGGCGAATCGCCGCGGTCGGTGTGGTGCTGCCCGGGCTCACCGACTTCCACCGCGGTGTCTGCCTGCTGGCGCCGAACCTCGGGTGGCGCGACGTACCCGTCGGCGAGGTGTTGACCGCCATCCTCGGCGTGCCGGTCTACCTGCACAACGCCGGTCAGGCAGCGGCGGTCGCGGAGCATCTCGAAGGCGTCGGCGCCAAGGTCGGGGACCTGGCGTTGCTGTACGTGGGTACCGGTCTGTCGGCGGCGGTGCTCTGTGCCGGCCAGGTGCTCTACGGCACCGGTGGCACGGCCGGCGAGATCGGCCACTGCCGGATGCCGGGCGGTACCGTGCCGTGCAACTGCGGCAACGTGGGCTGCCTGGAGACGCTGGCGTCCGGGCCGGCGCTGGTCCGGCTCGCGCGGGAGGGGCTCGCGGCGGGCCGTGGGTCGGTGCTCAACGGCGGATTCGACGTACGCGACGTGGCTGCCGCCGCCCGCCGCGGTGACGCCGTGGCGACCGAGGCGGTGGCGGAGGTGGGCCGCAACCTGGGCCTGGCCGCGTCGTGGGTCATCAACGCGTACAACCCGGCGATGCTGGTTCTCGGTGGCGGCCTCGCCGCGATCTCCGATCTGCTGCTGCCCCACCTCCGGGCGACGGCGACGGAGTGCGCGCTCGGTCCCGCCCGACGTGCTGTGGAGATCCAGGTTTCCACTCTCGGTCGGGACGCGGAGGTACGTGGTGCGGTGCTGCTCGCGTTGCAGCACTCCACGACGTACGACCGGGTGGTTCTCCGGTCGTGAGGTCGCGGACCGGCAGCGTCCCGACCACTTAGGAAGGGCATTGAACTAACTGGTTCGCGGCCGTAGAGTCGGGCGCGACAGCATCGCCCGAGTGCCTCGACATACCGGCACCGGACCCCTGTGGAGCGTGCGATGACACTGGTAGCCGGCGTCGACTCGTCCACCCAGTCGACGAAGGTCGTGGTGTGCGACGCGGACACCGGCGAGGTGCTCCGCGAGGGCCGTGCGCCGCACCCCGACGGGACGGAAATCGACCCGCACCTGTGGTGGGCCGCCTTCGAGCGGGCCAGCGCCGGGCTGCTGGACGGTGTGGCCGCGATCGGCGTCGGCGGGCAGCAGCAGGGCATGATCTGCCTCGACGAGGCCGGCGAGGTGGTGCGTCCCGCCTTGCTGTGGAACGACACCCGCTCGGCGCGCGCCGCAGTCGACCTCACCGGCGAATTCGGTGGCCCGCAGGCGTGGGCCGACGCGGTCGGGCTGGTACCGGTGGCCAGCTTCACGGTCACCAAACTGCGCTGGTTCGCTCGCGCCGAGCCGGAACTCGCCGCCCGGACCAGCACGGTGCTGTTGCCGCACGACTGGCTCACCCATCGGTTGCGCGCGGGTGGGGGAGAGCCGACGACGGATCGCGGCGAGGCCTCCGGCACGGGGTACTGGTCACCGGCGACCGGGGAGTACCGGCGGGACCTGGTGCGGCTCGCCTTCGGTCGGGACGTGGCACTGCCCCGGGTCGCCGGGCCCGCCGAGACGGTCGGCGAGACCGCGTCCGGCGCGATACTCGCCGCCGGTACCGGCGACACCATGGGCGCGGCACTCGGCGTCGGCCTGCGACCCGGCGACGTGGTGGTGTCGCTGGGCACCTCGGGATGCGCGTTCGGGCTGAGTGAGGTCCCGACCGCCGACCCGAGCGGGTTGGTGGCCGGCTACGCCGACGCGACAGGTCGGTTCCTGCCGCTGGTGTGCACGCTCAACGCGGCAAGGGTGCTGGTCGCGGTCGCCGATCTGCTGGGCCGGTCGCTGGCCGAACTCGACGAGTTGGCGCTCTCGGCGCCGCCTGGCGCCGACGGATTGACGCTCCTGCCGTACCTGGACGGGGAGCGCACCCCGAACCTGCCTGACGCCCGCGGTCTGCTCGCCGGGCTGACCCGCGCGAACGCCTCGGCGGCGAATCTGGCGCGGGCCGCTGTGGAGGGCATGCTCGGCGGTCTCGCCGACGCCCTCGACGCCCTCCGCGCCCAGGGCATCCCGGTCGTCCGGGTGCTGCTGGTCGGCGGCGCGGCCCGGTCACGTGCGGTGCGGGCGGTCGCACCGGCGCTGTTCGGCGCGCCGGTGAGCGTGCCGCGCCCTGGCGAGTACGTCGCGCTCGGCGCGGCACGCCAGGCGGCCTGGGCGCTGGCCGGAGGAGCCGAACCGCCCCTGTGGCCGGTCGCTGCCGACGAGGTGACCGCCGCCGGCACCCCGGACGTACACGAGCGCTACGTCGACGTTCGTCAGCGGGCGCTCCGGCTGCTGACGTAGCGCCGACCGCGCCATGTCGGCCAGTGCTCACACAACGCTGGCCGGCAGCCGCGCCTGGCGTTCTGGGGATCGGCGCCCACCCGCGTTGCGCCGGCGGTGCGAGGGAAGCCGGCGCCTGCGGTCGTGCTCCCTGGGCATGGAAATTGCGGGTTAGGTTCGCCTATCCTAACCTCGTGCACCAGCCTCTTCTCTCGTTCGCGGGCGTCTCCGTACGGCACGAGTTGCCTCAGCACGGCGACGACGACGTCGTCCGTTACGGGCGACCCAGCCCGGGAGGGGTCTCGTTCGAGGTCCGGCCGGGTGAGGCTGTTCTGCTGCTGGGCCCTTCGGGATGCGGCAAGTCAACCTTGACCCTGACCAGCAACGGACTGATTCCGAACGTGGTGGCCGCCCGGGTGACGGGCACCGTGCGGGCCGCCGGTCGGTCGGTCGCCGACCACCCGGTGCCGACTTTCGCCGCGGACGTCGCCATGGTCTTTCAGGATCCGGACGCCCAGGTGGTGATGGCGACGGTGCTCGACGAGGTCTGCTTCGGGCCGGAGAACCTGTGTCTGCCCGCCGGCGAGGTGCTCGCACGGGCCGAGGAGGCGTTGCGGACGGTCGGACTGTGGGAGCGGCGCGACGACGATCCGGGTCAACTGTCCGGCGGTGGTCGGCAACGGCTCGCCATCGCCTGCGCGCTGGCGCTGCGGGCGCCGCTGCTGGTCCTGGACGAGCCCACCGCCAATCTCGACCCGGTCGGCGTCGAGGAGGTGCACGCCCTGCTGCGGCAGATCGTCGCAACCGGCGAACGCGGCGTCCTGTTGGTCGAGCACAACCTGGACACCGCCGTCGAACTCGTCGACCGGGTGGTCGTGCTCGACGACGAGGGTCAGCTGATTCTGGACGGACCGGTTCGGCAGGTGCTCACCGAGCACGCCGACCGGCTGATGCGGCTCGGCGTCTGGCTGCCACAGGCGATCCTGGCGGCGCTCCGGCTGCGCCGGGCCGGCATCGACCTGGAACCGCTGCCGCTGACCCCGACCGAGTTGGGTGCCGCCCTCGACGCGTGCCCGGTCCTGCCGGCACCGCCGTCGGGTGCGGCCGACCCGGTCGCGCCCGCCAGTGTGGATGAGGTCGCGGTCGAGGTGTCCCGCCTGACGGTCAGGCGTGGACGGGTTACCGTGCTGCACGAGATCGACCTCGCCATCCCCGCCGGCGAACTGGTCGCCGTGGTGGGTGCGAACGGTGCCGGCAAGACCACCCTGGCGCAGGCCATCGCGGGTGTGACCCGGCCACCACGCGGCACGGTTCGGGTGGCCGGCGTCGATCCGGCCCGGGTCGACGGCCGGACCCTGGCCGGGCTGGTCGGGTTCGTCTTCCAGAATCCGGAGCATCAGTTCGTCACCGCTCGGGTCGACGACGAACTGGCCCACGGGCTGCGGATTCGCCGGGTGGCCGAGGACGAGGTGGCGCGCCGGGTCGACGACGTACTGAGCCGGTTCGGCCTCCTGGAGCTTCGAGACCGGCACCCGTTCCTGCTCTCCGGCGGCCAGAAGCGACGACTCTCGGTCGCGACCGCGATCATCTGCCGTCCACGTGTGCTGGTGCTCGACGAACCCACGTTCGGTCAGGACCGGCAGCGGGCCGCGGAACTGCTCAATCTCCTCACCGACCTGCACCGGGCCGGCACCACAGTGGTTGTGGTGACCCACGACATGCACCTGGTCGCCGAGCACGCGAGCCGGGTCGTGGCGCTCGCCGACGGGCGGGTGCTCGCCGACGCGCCGCCGGCGGAACTGTTCGCCGACGCCGGGTTGCTGTCCCGGGCAGGTCTTCGTCCGCCTCCGTTGGCCCGCGCCACCGGTGCCCTGGTGTGTCATGAGTCGTGGCGCGCGGTCACCCGACTGGCCGACCTGCCAACGGGTACGGCGGGGGTGGCGGCGTGACGGCCCGCGCGGTACGCAACCCCGTCGGTGTGGTGACCGAGCCGGATCTGCACGGCTCGGTGTGGGACCTGCGGACCTACAACCCGCTGGTGAAGGTGCTCGGGCCGATCCCGGCCATGGTCGTGGCGATCGGCTCGCGGGATCTGTTCACCCCGGCGCTGTTCGCGGCCCTCGCGCTGGCCCTGCTGCTGGGCGGGGGCCGGCTCGCCGCACGGACGCTGGGTGGCCTGCTGATCGGCGTCACCACTCTGGTGGCGGTGATGACCGTGTCGTTCGGGATCTGGACGGACCCGTCCCGGGTCGACCACACCCACGCCCTGCTGCGGCTCGGCCCGTTGACCCTCTGGTCCGGGGCGCTGGAGACCGGCTTCGCCACCGGCCTGCGGGTCGGCGCGGTGGTGCTGCTGGCCCTGCTCTCCGGGCTGACCACCCATGGAGCCGACCTGGTCCGGTCGATGATCGCGCAATTGCGGGTGCCCTACCGGATCGGCTACGCCGGGTTGGCGGCGCTGCGTTTCGTGCCGCGCTTCGCGCAGGAACTCGACACGATCCGCAGCGCTCACCGGGTCCGCGGGCTGTCCGGCGGGCGGGGGCCGGTCGCCGGCGTCCGGCGTTACGCCGGGTACGCCATCCCGCTGCTGGCCGGCGGAATCCGGCACGCCGACCGCGTGTCGCTGTCCATGGAGGCGCGCGGCTTCGGTGCCTATCCGAGCCGGACCGAGCGTCGCCACATCCCGTTCCGGCTGCGCGACGGGGCGCTTCTCGCGCTGCTGCTGGCCGGCGCTCCGCTGGTTCCGCTGCTCGCTCACCATCTGACCGGAGGTACCCCTTGACCACCCGTTTCCTGATGGCCTGCGCCGCGATCGGTGCGGCTACCGGCGTGCTGCTGATTCCGGCCAACTTCGCGGCCTTCAGCGTCTCCGCGACCGTGCCCCTGGCGTACGCCCCGATGGTCGGGCTGTGGCTCATCGGACCGGTGGTCGCGCTGGCGGTGCTGCGCCGGCCCGGCTCGGCCGTGCTGACGATGTTCATCGCGGGCGTCATCAGCACGCCCACCCCGGCCGGCCCCAGCGCGATCGTCACCTGCCTGATGGTCGGCGTCGCCCTGGAACTGGGGTTCCTGGTGACGCGATACCGGATCTGGCGGACGTGGCTGTTCCAGCTCACCGCGGTCGTCTTCACCGCGCTGTACGCCCTGTCCGCGTACGCGGCGTTCAACATCTCCACGATGTCGGTGCTGGTCCAGGTGGTCTTCTTCGCGCTCATGTTCGCCAGTCAGGTGGCGTTCACCGCGCTCGGGCTCGTCGTCGCGCGCCGGCTGACCGCGACCGGGGTGGCTCGGGGCATCGCGCCGGCCCGCCGTGTCGCGGCGACGGAGGGCTGAGCACTATTGCCAAAGATGTGCAGATGCATCTAGCTTGCATCTGTGGCCATCTCGTGGATTCGCGCCGCCATCGGCTTGCCCGTTGCCCTCTCCGTGGCGCTCGTCAGCGGTTGCGGCGGCCCGCCCAGCGACGATCGTGCGCTGGGCGGCACCAGCATCGTCATCGGCGCGGCGTCGGAACCGGACAACCTCAACCCGGTGCTCGGCTACGCACCGAACGGAGCGAGCAAGCTGTTCGACGGTCTGGTTGACCGAGACGCCGACCTGACCCTGCGACCGGCACTGGCGGCGGAGCTGCCCCGGGTTTCCACCGACGGCCTGACCTGGACCGCGGATCTGCGGCCCGGCGTCACCTTCTCCGACGGCCAGCAGGTCACCGCCGAGGACGTGGTCTTCACGTACGAGGCGGTGCTGGCGCCCGCGTCGCAGTCGCCCATCGCCGCGGACTACGAGGCGCTGGAATCGGTGCGCGCCGTCGACACCGACACGGTCGAGTTCCGGCTCAGGTACCCGTACCGGCCGTGGGCGCAGCGGCTGGCCCTGGGCATCGTGCCCAGGCAGGCGCTGGCCGGGCAGGACATCCGCACGGCGTCGTTCAACCGGGAGCCGGTCGGCACCGGTCCGTATCGGTTGGTGGACTGGCGAGCCGGCGAACGGATGGTGCTGACGGCCAACCCCGACCACTACCGGGGTGCCCCGCAGGTCACCGACGTGACGATCGTGTTCGCCGCCGACGACAACGTACGCGCGCAGCGGATGGCCGCCGGCGAGTTCGACGCCGCCGCGTTGCCCCCGAAGCTCACCAGGACCTACGAAGGCCGGCCCGGCTACCGGGTCGTCTCCAGCCGTAGCGCTGACTACCGTGGTCTCGGGCTACCCGTCGACCTGCCGATCACCGCGACGGCGCAGACCCGTCGCGCGATCAACCTCGCCATCGACCGGCAGGCCATGGTGGACACCATCCTCGCCGGCCAGGGCACGCCGGCGAGCAGCCCGGTCGCGCCCGCACTGGCGCAGTGGTACGTGCCGAGCACGGCGTTCGCGTTCGACCGGGCGCAGGCCGAACGACTGCTCGACGAGGCCGGGTGGCGGCCGGGCCCGGAGGGCGTACGGGTCAAGGACGGCGTGCGTGCCGAGTTGCCGGTCCTGTATCCCGGCGACGACGTGCTGCGTAAGGAGTTGGCAGTGGCCGCGGCCAGCGACATCTCCGAGATCGGTATCGAGGCCCGGGCGGAGAGCGCCACCTTCGAGCAGATGTTGCAACGGCGCACCAGCACCGCCGGACTGTGGGGTGGCGGCGATCCCTACGACCCGGACAGCGCCGCCTACCCGCTGCTGCACTCGAAGTACGTCGACACCGGCGGCTACGTGAACATGACCCGGTACCGCAATGCCGAGGTGGACGCCGCGCTGGACCGCGGCCGGCAAGCCGGCGACGCCGACGTGCGGGTCGCGGCCTACCACGACTTCCAGCGCGCCTACGCCGACGATCCGGGATGGGCGTTCCTGGTCTTCTTGAACCACACGTACGTGTTGCGTGAGGGCTGGACGGGTCTGCGTGAGCAGGTGGAACCGCACGATCATGGTCTGATCCACGGGCCGTGGTGGAACCTGGAGGAGTGGACTCCGGCCGCGGCGGCGGGCCGGTGACGGTCGCCGCGCCGACGAGCGCACCGCCACGCCGGTCGCTGGCCGGGGCGCTGGGCCGGCTGGTCCTGCGCCGGCTGCTGCTCGCCGTCCCGGTGCTGGTAGCCGTCAGCGCCACCATCTTCGTCCTCGGCAAGGCGTCGCCGTTCGACCCCGTCGCCTCGTACTTCGGTGTGCGGATTCTGCGTGCCTCCCCGGAACAGGTGGAGCAGATCCGGCGGGACTGGGGCGCGGACGACCCGGCTCTGGTGCAGTACGGTCGGTGGCTGAAGCACTTGCTCAGCGGTGACCTCGGCGACTCCCGCACGTTCGGGCTGCCGGTCGCCACCCTGGTCGGTGACCGACTCGGCTGGTCCGCGTTACTGGCCGGCACGGGCCTGCTGCTGGCGCTGGCACTGGCGCTGCTCGCCGGCACGGCGGCGGCGTGGCACCGGGGCGGGTGGTTCGACCGGGCGGTCTCCTCGGTGGCCTACACGCTGGAGGCGACCCCGGTGTTCTGGCTGGCACTGGGCGCCCTGTCGCTGTTCGCCGTGCGACTGCGTTGGCTGCCGGCGGCGGGGCTGACCGACCCCGGCGCCGACATCTCCGCCGCGCAGGTCGCCGAACATCTGATTCTGCCCGCCGCCGTGCTGGGTGTGGCACAGGCACCGTGGTTCCTGCTGTTCATCCGCGAGTCGGTGGCGCACGGACTGACCCAGGACTACGTCCTCGGTGCCCGCGCCCGTGGCTTGGGGGAGCGCACGGTGGTGCTGCGCCACGCGTTGCGCACCGGCCTGCTCCCGCTGATCACCCTGGTCGGCGCGCGGGTACCCGAACTGATCACCGGCGCGGTGCTCGTGGAGGCGGTGTTCTCCTGGCCCGGCGTCGCCGCCGCCACCGTCACCGCCGCGACCACCGTCGACTTCGCGCTGCTGGCGGCGCTGACCCTGCTCGGGACCGCCTCGGTGCTCGTGGGGAACCTGCTCGCTGACATCGGCTACTCGATCGCCGACCCCCGGGTGCGTGCCGATGGGTGAGCAGGCTCTCGCGCCGCAATGGCGGCCGGCCGCCCGACGCCGGGCCGGATCCGCCCGGCCCGGTCAGGCCTACCGGCGTCGGGCCCGCCTCCGGCTGTCCGTCTCGGTTGCGGTGCTCGCCACCCTGACCCTCGCGGTCCTGATCGTCCCGCCCATCGTGGACCTCGACCAGCAGAGCGTCGACCTGCGGCAGGCCATGCTGCCACCGTCGCCCGCCCACCCGTTCGGCACCGACGAGGTCGGTCGAGACGTCCTGCTGCGCTGCGTGTACGGGCTGCGCGTCTCCTTCGTCGTCGGGCTGGTCGCTGCTGCGGTGGCCACCGTCATCGGCGTCGCCGTCGGCGCGGTGGCCGGTGCCTTCGGCGGCTGGGTCGATCGCCTCCTGATGCGCGGCGTCGACGCCGTCGCCTCCGTACCGCATCTGCTGCTGGGCATCTTCATCGTGGCGATGTTCCAGCCCGGCCTGGTGCCGGTCATCGCGTCGATCGGGCTCACTCACTGGCTCGGCACCGCCCGCATCGTTCGATCGGAGATCCTGTCCCTGCGGGAACGACCGTTCGTCGACGCCGCGGTTGTCGGCGGTGCCTCCCGCTGGTACGTGATCCGGCGGCACCTGCTGCCCAATGTCGCCGGGCATGCCGCCCTCGCCGCGACCCTCGTCGTGCCGCACGCGATCTGGCACGAGACCGCGCTGTCGTTCCTCGGCCTCGGGCTGCCGGCGCACCTGGCCAGTCTCGGCAACATGCTCAACGACGGCCAGCAGTCCCTGCTCACCGGCGGCTGGTGGAACTCCTTCTTCCCTGGACTGCTGCTGGTGGCGGCGGCGCTGGCCATCGCGGGGCTCGCCGGCTACGCCCGCGAGCGCACCGACCCGTATCGGAGTTCGGAGATGATCCGGTGACGGTCCTCGTCGACGTACGCGAGCTGTCGGTGCGCTTCCGGCTGACGCGCGGGACCGCCGTGCGGGCGGTGAGCGGTGCCTCCTTCCAACTGCGGGCCGGGCGATGCCTCGCTCTGGTCGGCGAGAGCGGCTGCGGCAAGTCCGTCCTGGTGGGCGCCCTGCTCGGTCTGCTGCCCGGCAACGCCGAGGTGGCCGGCACCGCTGTGCTCACCGACGGCGTCAGTCGGATGGACCTGCTCACCGCCCGGGAACCGGTGCTGTCCCGGCAGATCCGCGGCCGACGCATCGGCCTCGTGCCCCAGTCACCGACCGCGCACCTGACCCCCGTGCACACGGTGCGTCGGCACCTCACCGAAACCCTGGCCGCGCTGCGTCCGGAGATCAGGCGGCCACCCCGGCAACGGCGACGGGCGGTGGACCTGGCCGCCGACGAGGCCGGGGCACGGGTCGGTCTGCCCGCCAGCGCCCTGGCGCACTACCCGCACGAGCTTTCCGGCGGCATGGCGCAACGCGCCGTCACCGCCCTCGCCCTGGCCGGCGATCCTGAGGTCCTGCTCGCCGACGAACCCACCACCGGCCTGGACGCGCCCCTGGCCAGGCGGACGCTGGACGAGTTGCGGCATCTCGTCGACCTCGGGCACGCGGTCCTGTTGATCACTCACGACCTGGACGCCGCCGCCCGCGTCGCCGACGACATCGCGGTCATGTATGCCAGCCGCATCGTCGAGGCCGGGCCCGTCGAGACGGTGCTGCATCGGCCTCGGCACCCGTACACCGCTGGTCTGCTGGCCGCCCTGCCGCGCAATGGTTTTCACCCGATCCCCGGCCTGCCACCGCAGCTCGACTCGCTACCGGACGGCTGCGCATTCGAGCCGCGCTGCCAGCGCGCCGGCACCGAGTGCGCGCAGGTACCTCTGGCGGCGACCGACGGCGGGCACCTGGTCGCCTGTCACCGGCCATGCTGACCGCTCGCGGGATCACCGCCGGCTGGACGCCGGGTCGGCCCGTCGTCCAAGGGGTCGACGTCGACCTCGAACGTGGCGAGGTGCTGGGGCTCCAGGGCCCGAGCGGCTGCGGCAAGTCCACCCTCGCCCGGGTGCTCGCCCTGTTGCACCGGCCCACGGCCGGCGTGGTGCGTATCGACGGCGATTCGGTGCGCGGGCACCGGTACGCCGCCCCACGCGAGCTGAGGACCCGGATCGGCGTGCTGTTCCAGCAGCCGAGGACCTCCGTCGACCCCCGCCTGACGCTGCGTCAGGTCGTTGCGGAACCGCTGCGGGCCAACGGCCGGCGCGCCGAGGCGACCCGGCGGCTGTCCGAGCTGGCCGGGGCCGTCGGACTCACCGAGGACCTGCTCGACCGCCGTCCGCACGCGGTGAGCGACGGCCAGCTGCAGCGGGCCTGTCTCGCTCGTGCTCTCGCCTTGCGGCCGAGGTATCTGATCTGCGACGAGATGACCGCCATGCTGGACGCTTCCACCACCGCCGCTCTCGTCCACGTGTTGAACGCGTACCGGGATCGGGAAGGCGCCGGAATCCTCGCCATCAGTCATGACGACGACCTGCTCGCTTATTGGACTGACCGCGTTCACCGACTGCATGACCAAAGTTGACAATGCCGTCATCGCGCCTGATGTCGGGCGATCCTACTACACATGCTGTCCCGACTCGCTCAGCATGTCATGATTCTGAGAGGTGGCTGGGGTATTAATTCTGCACATCCGTGACAAGGTGCCCGATGAATGTCTCGTCGAATGTCACAGGGTGCTGATCAAGAGCTGGTCAAATGCGCTCTGACCTGGGCATTCGTGGATCCTATAGGTTGCATTGACAGACTTGGTGGTCGCCGCTACTGTTTGCAACTGAGCCGTTGCGGTGTCGTGAGAGCCTCCGGCGGTCGCAGTATGTCCCTAGTCCGGGGGGAATTGTTGGACATCCGCGAAATGCTGCGTACACATCAACCGAAGTCTTTTGCGCAAAACGTTATCGCGACGTATCCGACACCTTCCTGGTGGAGTCGAGTCGGCGTCGGAACTGCCATGGGACACCACGGCGAGTTACTTCAAGGCGTTTTCCACGACAAATATGGTAAGCCTCGTCGTGGTCTGGTCACGATGCCGGTCGTCGACCTGAAAACGGTGGCGATATTCCGAGGGAAGGCCGGCTCCGGCCCGGTGCAGATCACCGTTGAGCCGGGCAGTAAGGACAAGGCCCGTCGGGCCGCCGAGCTCGCCGTCGCCTACTGCGCTCAGCGCTCCGGGAGCCCTGCCGTGCACGGGCACCTGGTGAATCACACGGCGGTCATGAGCGGCCTGGGCCTGGGCGCGTCCACAAGCGACGTGGTCGCCAGCATCCGTGCCGTGGCCGACTGGTACCGGTTGTCCCTGCAACCGGCCGAGATCGCCCGATTGAGCGTACTCGCCGAGCGCGCCTCCGACTCCATCATGATCGAGGACCGGACCGTGCTCTTCGCGCAGCGCGAAGGGGTGGTGCTGGAGGACTTCACCACCCCGCTGCCGCCGGTGATCGTCGTCGGCTGTGTGGCCGGTCCCGATCTCAGCATCGACACGTTGACGCTCACGCCCGCCGAGTACGACCCGGACGAGTTGATCCGGCTACAGGTCATGCTCTCGACGCTGCGGCACGGCATCGCCACCGCCGACGTGACGCTGATCGGTGCCGTGGCGACGGCGAGCGCCCGGATGAACCAGCGCTTCCTTCCCAAGCCTGAACTCGAAACGTTGATCGCAATCGGCGAGGCGCACGCCGCCGCCGGAGTGCAGGTCGCGCACAGCGGCTCCGTCGCTGGCCTGATCTTCGATCCGGAGCGTGCATCCGTCTCGGACGACATCGAGCGGTGTATCCGGGCCATGAGACATGCCGGCATCACCCATACCGAGGTGTTCTGTTCGCAGCCGGCCAAGACGGGAGGACGGGGATGAGATCCTCAGTGTTCGAGGAGATCACCGCAGGGGTTGAACGACCGCAGATCGTCCGACTGGGACCGAACCTCTTCGGCGTCGTGTTCACGCTGATGAAGATGATCCCGGCACGCTACATCCTGCGGCAGGCTGTCGCGCGCGGCGACATCGGTCCCGACACGCTCATCGTGGAGACCACCTCGGGTACCTTCGGACTCGCCCTGGCCATGCAGACCGCGTTGCTGCGCCGACGCCTGATCCTGGTCAGCGACCCGGTGATCGATGACGAACTGTACCGGCGACTGACCGACCTCGGCGCCACTGTGGAGATCGTCCGGCACATGGCCGCGAGCGGTGGCTACCAGGGGTCGCGGCTGGAGCGGCTCGCGGAGATCCGTGCCGAACACGAGGACTCGTTCTGCCCCGAGCAGTACGCGAACCCGGACAACCCGCGCTCCTACTCCCTGGTGGCCGAGCTGCTCAGCGAAGCCCTGCCCCAGGTCGACCTGCTGATCGGACCGGTCGGGTCGGGCGGATCCATGTGTGGCACCGCCTCCTTCCTCCGATCGGTCAGCCCCGACCTGCGGCTGATCGGCGTCGACACACACCGCAGTGTGCTGTTCGGTCAGCCCGACGGCCCGCGGTCCCTACGCGGCCTCGGCAACAGCCTGATCCCGCCCAACCTCGACCACACCGCGTTCGATCAGGTGCACTGGTGCAGCGCCGGTCAGGCCTACCGGGCCACCCGGAAACTGCACCGCGAGCACGCCGTCTTCCAGGGGCCGACCAGCGGCGCGGCCTTCCTCGTCGCCGAGCGGGCGGCGATGACGAACCCCGACGCGGTGACCGTGGTCATGCTGCCCGACCAGGGCTACCGCTACCAGTCCACCGTCTACGACGACCGGTGGCTCGCCGAGCAGGGGCACCTGGCCGACTCGACCGAGGACCGGCCGGTGGAGACGAGCCACCCCCTTGCCGAGCACGCGGAGTGGTCCTGGTTCAACTGGGGACGACGGAGCCTGCACGAGGTCCTCGAACATCGCGGCACCGCCAGCGTGGCGGCGCGATGAGCGACACGGGCCGGATCAAGGAGCCCATCGGCCTGCGGACGCAGCGGCAGATCTACGGTGAGCCGACGCCGGCCGAGATCGCCGAGGAACTCGATCGCACCACGCTGGTGGACCTGGCACATGTGATCATGCTCAGGGAGCGGCGCCTGATCGAGCCCGAGGCGGCGGTCGCGCTGGTGACGCTGATCGAGCAGCTTCGCGACAGCCGCTTCGCCGCCCTCGCCAACGCCCGCATGCCGCGTGGGCTGTATCTGGCCTACGAGCAGTACCTCACCGCGGAACTCGGCGAGGACGTCGGCGGCGTACTGCATACCGGACGTTCCCGTAACGACATGAAGGCCACCATCACCCTGACCCGGCTACGCGAGTGGCTGCTGTCCTTCCTGCAGGAAACGTCGAGGCTCGTCGCGGTGCTGCTGAGCCGGGGACGCGAGTATCGCGACGTCGTGATGCCGGTGCACACCCACTACCAGGCGGCGATGCCGATCACCTACGGCTACTACCTCACCGGCGTCGCGGCCGGGCTGACCCGGGAGATCGAGTCGGCCTGGGACTCAGCCAGGGGACTACGGCGCTGCCCCATGGGCGCCGGCGCGGTCGCCGGCAGCGACCTGCCGATCGATCCGGCCCGGGTCGCCGCGCTGCTGGGATTCGAGGAACCACCGGTGCACGCCCTGGACGCCATCGCCAGCCGGGACGTCCCGCTGCGACTGCTGGCGGACGCCACCGGCGTGGCCGTCGTGCTGAGCAGGCTCGGCACCGACCTGCAGCTGTGGAGTACCGAGGAGTTCGGCTTCATCCAGTTTCCCGACCGTCTCGTCGGCGGCAGCTCGGCGATGCCGCAGAAACGCAACGCCTTCCTGCTGGAACATGTCACGGCCGCCGTGGGGAGGGTGAGTTCGTCCTGGGTGGGCGCGGTCACCGCGATGAAGGGCGCACCCTTCACCAACTCCATCGAGGTCGGCACCGAGGCGGTCGGACTCGCCTGGCCGGGTCTGCGAGCCGCCACCGACGTCGTACAGCTCGGTCAGGTCCTGGTCAGCGGCGCCCGACCACGTCCCGGCCGGATGCGACAGCGGGCGGTGGAGGGGATCACCACGGCCACGGCGGTGGCCAACCGACTGGTCCAGGACGGCATGCCCTTCCGGGTCGCGCACCACACCGTCGGCGCGGCCATCCGGGAGCAGCTGGCCGAGGCCGATGGCGAGCCGACCGGCGTCGACTGGGTGGCGCAGCGCTTCCCGGCAGCCGCCAAGGTCGCCGACCCGGCGATCGCGGTGAGCCTCACCGACGCCGGCGGCGGTCCCGGTGACTGGCAGCGCGGGTACGACGACGTGTACGGCAGGTTGCGGGTTCTCCGCGACCGGAGCCAGCGGGAGTCGGCGCGGCTGACCGCCGCCCGCGCCGAGCTGCACAACGCCGTCCGTGAGCTGCGGTACGGCAGGACCACAGCCAACCAGCAGAAGGAGGATCGGTGGACACCTCGGGGGTGATGGTGTTCGTGGAGAGCAACACCACGGGGACCGGTCGGCTCTGCTGCCGCGCAGCTCGGCACCGCGGACTACGTCCGGTCATGCTCGCCCGCGATCCGTCCCGTTACCCGTACCTCGACCAGGACGGAATCGAGTCGCTCGTCCTCGACACCGGTGACGCCGAGACGGTCGCGCGGGCCTGCCAGCAGCTGGGGTCGGTCGCGGGCATCACCTCCAGCTCCGAGTACTTCGTCCCGGTCGCCGCCCGGGCGGCACTGCGGGTGGGCCTCGCCGGCCCCGATCCCGTCGCCGTCGAGCGGGCCCGCGACAAGGGTCGGCAACGGGAGGCGCTGCTGGCGGCGGGCGTATCCGTGCCTGACTTCCGCGTGATCCGTACGCCGGCCGAGGCGACGTCGGCCGCGGCCGAACTCGGCTGTCCGGTGGTGGTGAAGCCGGTGCGGGGCTCGGGCTCGGTGGGGGTGCGGCTCTGCCGTACCAGCCGGGAGGTCGTCGAGCACGCGACCCGGTTGCTCGCCACCAGGGTCAACGAGCGGGGTCTGCCGGTTGAGCCGAGAGTCCTCGTCGAGCGCTTCGTCAGCGGGCCCGAGTTCTCCGCGGAGTTCTTCGACGGTGAGCTGGTGGGCCTGACCGCCAAGCATCTCGGTCCGCCACCACACTTCGTCGAGACCGGGCACGACTTCCCCGCGGAGCTGGAGCCGACGGCGGCTGCCGCGCTCACCGAATGCGCGCGAACCGCGTTGCAGGCGCTCGGCCTGACCTGGGGTGCGACGCACACCGAGCTACGGCTGAGCCACGACGGCCCGATGATCATCGAGGTGAACCCGCGCCTCGCCGGCGGCTTGATCCCCGAGCTGGTACGCGCGGCCCTCGGCATCGACCTGGTGGACTGCGTCATCGCGCGGGCAAGCGGTGACCTGCCCAAACTACGTCCGCTGCGCAACGAGCACGCCGCGATCCGATTCCTCATCGCGCCCGGCGACGGGGAGATAGCCGAGGTCGACGGGGTCGAGCCGGCGGCACGGACCGCGGCGGTCCGCGCCGTGAACATCGGCGTGGCGGTCGGGGATCGCGTCACGGTGACCGGGGCGTTCACCGACCGGATCGGCTCGGTCATCACCGCTGCCGACACCGGTCCGGAGGCCGCCCGGCAGGCCGAGACGGCGCTGGGGCGACTGACCGTACGGCTCGCGGAGCATGCGGAGAACGGAATGACCGGCAAATGATCGAGTTGCGTAGTGACACCTTCACCGTGCCTGACGCGACCATGCGGCACGCCATCGCCGAGGCCGCCGTCGGTGACGACGTCTACGGTGAGGACCCGACCGTGCGGGCGCTGGAGCGGCGGGCGGCAGCGCTGACCGGGCATCAGGCGGCGGTGTTCACCCCCAGCGGCACCATGGCCAACCTCTGCTCGGTCATGGCCCAGGCGGACCGTGGGCGGGCGGTGATCGTCGGGGACCGCAGCGACCTGTACCTCTTCGAGGCCGGCGGACCGTCGGTGCTCGGCGCCACCGTGCTGCGCCCGGTGCCGAACCTGCCGGACGGCACGCTCGACCCGCGTCGGTTGACCGAGGAGCTGACCGTCGACCGGCAGGATCCGCAGTTCGCGCTGCCCGCACTGCTCTGCGTGGAGAACACCCACAACATGGCCGGGGGCGTGCCACTGGATTTGGGATACCTCAAGCATCTGCGGGATCTCACCGGGGAACACGGCATCCGGCTGCACCTGGACGGTGCGCGGGTCTTCAACGCCGCCGTCGCCCTCGGCGTACCGGTAGGCGAGATCACCAGCCTCGCCGACTCGGTGCAGTTCTGTCTGTCGAAGGGACTGGGCGCGCCGGTCGGGTCGCTGCTGGTGGGTAGCGCGGAGGTGATCGAGCGGGCCCAGCGGATCCGCAAGATGCTCGGCGGTGGCATGCGCCAGGCCGGTCTGCTCGCGGCGGCCGGTCTCATCGCACTCGACGATGTCGAGCAGCGGCTGCGGCGCGATCATGAGCACGCGGCCACCTTCGCCGAGCTGCTCATGGACTCCGAGGCGCTGGAGCTGCGTGACGGAGCACCCCGTACCAACATCGTCTTCTTCCGGGCCGCCGGCATCGAGAGCCAAGCCTCGTTCCTGCGGCACTGCGCCGACGGGGGAGTCCGCCTCCTCGAACTCGAAGCCGGCTGGGTGCGGGCGGTCTTCCACAGCGGGGTCAGCGGAGCGGACGCGCGACGCGCGGCCCACGTCATCCGCACCGCCGCCGAACGCCTCCCGCGCTGACAGATCCCGCTCCGACCGCCGCCGTCCGTGGCAGGAAGGCCGAGATGAGTAGTCTCCCCGAGTTCCCTTCGATCCCCGCCGCGCTGAGCCACTGGGCACAGCGGCGTCCGGACGCGGTGGCGTTCACGTTCGTCCAGGCCGGCGGGGCGATCGAGCAGGTGACCTACGCGCAGCTTGAGGAGAACGCGCGACGGGTCGCGCTGTCGCTGCGGGAATCGACGCGGCCCGGCGACCGTGTCCTGCTGATCCTCCCACCCGGTCTCGACTTCCTGACCGCGTTCCTCGGCTGCCTGCACAGCGGTGTCGTCGCGGTGCCGCTCTACCCGCCCCGCCCCGGGGCGCGGCTCGATCGGATCGAGAGCGTCGTGCGCAGCTGCCGACCGGCGCACGCGGTCACCACGGACCTCTTCGTCGAGCAGTTGACCGCCTTCTTCGGTGGAAACGCCACCGCCTCGATGCGGATCCATCCGTTCAAGTCGCTCCTGCACGGCGAGCCCGGCAGCGCGGGGGTGGCTGCCGTCAGGCCCGGGCCCGGCGGCGAGGATCTGGCCTTCCTGCAGTACACCTCGGGCTCGACAGGCCAGCCCAAGGGCGTGATGGTCAGCCATCGCAACCTCGTGCAGAACGAGGAGGCGATCGCCGAGGGTTTTGGCATCCGTCCCGATGACACCGTCCTCAGCTGGCTGCCGATGTACCACGACATGGGGCTGATCGGTACCGCCCTGTTGCCCGTCTACCGGGGCATTCCCTCGGTGCTGCTGGACACCTTCGCGTTCGTGCACGATCCGATGCTGTGGCCGCTGGCTGTGGACCGCTTCGGCGCCACCTGTTCCGGTGGCCCGAACTTCGCCTACCAGTTGCTCGTCGAACGCTACGACCCGGCCCGGCTCACCGACATCGACCTGAGCCGGTGGCGGATCGCGTTCAACGGCGCCGAGCCCGTGCGCGCGGAGACGATGCGGGACTTCGCGACGTGCTACGGCGTGCACGGGTTTGACCGCGACGCGTTCTTCCCCTGTTACGGGCTGGCCGAAGCCACTCTCTTCGTCGCCGGCGCCGAACCGGGAGCAGGGTACCGGTCCCGACACGTCAGCCGCCGGGAACTGGAGCGGGGCCGGCTGGTTGAGCTGCCGGAGGAGACAAGCGAGGCCGGCACGAGCCTCGTCTCGTCGGGGCGACCGGCCCGGCACACCGAGATCGTCATTCGCGGCGGTGACGACGACCGGGTCCTGCCCGACGGGGAGATCGGGGAGATCTGTGTGCGGGGGCCGGGCGTGGCCCAGGGGTACTGGGCCGACGCGACGGCCACCCGCCAGACCTTCCACGCCGACGTTCCCGGTCACGCGGGGTCCTATCTGCGGACCGGTGACCTCGGCTTCACCTGGCAGGGCGAGTTGTACCCGGTCAGCCGCAGCAAGGACCTGCTGATCGTCGCCGGGCGGAACTTCTACCCCCACGACGTCGAGACCGTCGCCCTGACCGCCTGCGCCGACCTGCGCGGCGGTGCCGCAGCCGCATTCCAGCCGGATCCCGACGCCCCGCCGGTGACCCTGGTGGCCGAGGTCGCCCGGGCGTCCCTGGCCCGCCTGCGCGACCCGGCTGCGGCGGCCACGGTGCGGACGGAGGTGCTACGCGCCGTCGGTGTCGAGTGTGACCTCCAACTGGCCGAGGTGGTGCTGGTCTACCCGGGCTCCCTGCCCAAGACGTCGAGCGGGAAGATCCGGCGGAGCGAGACCCGGACCCGCCATCTCACCGGCCGGCTGCGGGTGCTGGGGCACTCGGAGAATCCACAGCCGCGTCCGGCGCCGCCCACCGCCGACCAGCTCGACGCGCTACACCTTCGCGACCGGGACACGAGGCGGCAGCTGGTGCGTCAACTGCTTGCCGCGCTGGTCGGCGCCGCGGGGCAGCAGCTGACGGTGCAGGACTGGTCCCGGCCGCTGGCCGCACTCGGCCTCGACTCGCTGCGCACCGCCACCGTGAAGGTACGGTGCGAACAGCAGCTCGGCCGCTCCCTGGACAGTCGACTCTTCACCAGCGACCGCTCCCTCGAAGAGATCGCCGAGGCCGTGGTGGTGCTGACCGGGCAGCCCCCGGAGCCCGCGCAGCCGGAGCCGACGGCCGGACCTACGGATCGGGTCGCGCCGGCCACCGACGGCCAGGTGCAGATGCAGTTCTACGACGAGTTCCATCCGCAGGACACGGCGAACAACCTGACCAGCGCCGTCCGCCTGTCCCGTCGGTACGACCCCGACCTGCTGCGCGCCGCGGTGTCGGCGGCCGTGGCCCGGCACCCGGCGCTGCGCACGGTGCTCGGGTCGCCCGGCAGCGGGACGCAGATCGTGCGGGACAGCCCTCAGCTCGACTGGTCGCAGGTGGCGCTCACCGGTATCGACGATTCGGTCGACTCCTTCCTGCGGGAGGTCGCCGACCGGCGGTTCTGTCTCACCGACGGTCCGCTGGTCCGGGCCGCCGCCGTGCTGACGTCAGAGACCACCGTCTTCATGCTCGTCTGCCACCACGCGATCGTCGACCACTGGTCGATGCGGGTGATCTTCATGGAGATCCTGGCGGAGTTGCCTGCGGTGCGCCTGAGCGGAGAGCTGCCCGCCACCGACCGCGGCGACTACGTGCAGCGGCAGCGGTGGTTGTCCGCGTCGACCGACGACGAGTCGGCCCGGCGCCGGCTCACCGCGCTTGCCGAGCGGTGGCACCCACTGCGCGATCACCTGCTCTTCCCGGCCGTCCGAACGGGAAACACTCCGGGCCGGAACCCCGCCGCGATCATCGACTTCGAGGTGGACGGGGCCGACCGCCTCTACCAGCGGGCCCAGCTCCGTGGGCACACGCCGTTCGTCAGCCTCGTCGCGGCGTACCTGAGGGCCCTGCATCGGACAACCGGCGAACAGCAGATCGTCATCGGCACCCCACACCACGGCCGGGACGACTGGCGCTTCGCCGACACGGTCGGCTACCTGGTCAACATGCTGCCTCTGGCCGGCCGCTTCGAGGGCGAGGAGCGCCTGGAACCGATCGAGGACCGCAGCCGGGCCGAACTGCGCAACGCCCTGGCCGACGCTGATCTGCCGTTCGCCCGGCTGGTCAAGGCGCTCAGCCCGGACCGGCATGGGCAGACACCCCTGTTCCAGGCCACGTTCACCTTTCAGCAGTCGACGGACGGGCTGCTCGACGACGGTTTCTCGATTCCCTCCAGCGGATGCCGCCAGCGGCTCGGAGAGGTCGAGGTGTCGGTGATGGACGTACCTCCACGGGATGTCGCCTTCACCGTCAGCCTGTACGGCACCCGGCACGCCGACCGCCTGACGTTCCGTCTGGTCTACCAGCGGGAGCGGATCGACGCCGCCACGGCAGCCCGGATCGTGGCGGAGTTCCAGTCGGCCCTGAAGGAGATCGCAACGCCCGGCCCCGCGCCGGCCGTCGAGGAGGCAGGACGATGAACAGCCAGGACATCCCGGTGCCGTCGGTGGGGCAGGCGCGGAGTTTGGTGGCGGGTTTTGGGGAGTCGGTTCGGTGTTTTCCTGATCGGGTGGCGGTGCGGTGTGGTGGTCGGGGTGTGACGTTTGCGGAGTTGGATCGTCGGGTGGGGGTGTTGGCGGGGGCGATTCGGGCTGCGGGTGTGGATGTGTCGCGGCCGGTGGGGGTGTTGTTGGATCGTTCTGTTGAAATGGTTGCGGCGGTGCTTGCGGTGTTGCGGGTGGGGTCGTCGTATGTGCCGTTGGATGTGGGGACTCCGGCGGGTCGGTTGGAGTTGATTGTGGATGATGCTGATCCGTCGGTGGTGGTGACCAGTGGTGGGTTGGTGGGGTTGTTGCCGGAGGGTGTGCCTTCGGTGCTTGTGGACGATGTGGTTGATGGTCCGGTTGGTGCGGTGGCGGGGTCGGATTGGGATGATCGGGCGTATGTGATTTTCACGTCGGGGACGACGGGGCGTCCGAAGGGTGTGCAGATTTCGCACGGTAATGTGTTGCGGCTTTTTGGGGTGACGGAGCGCCATTTCGGGTTTGGTCCGGATGATGTGTGGGCGATGTTCCACTCGTTTGCCTTTGATTTCTCGGTGTGGGAGATGTGGGGGCCGCTGTTGTACGGCGGTTGTCTGGTGATCGTGCCGAGGGAGACCGCCCAGGATCCCCGGGCGTTGTGGGACCTGCTGGAGCAGGAGCGGGTCACGGTGCTGTGTCAGACGCCCACCGCCTTCAATCAGCTGATCGCCGAGGACGCGACCCGGGGCCGTCGACTGCCCCTGAGGTGGGTGATATTCGGCGGCGAGGCGCTGCACTTCGCCGATCTGCGGCCGTGGGTGGCCCGGTACGGCGACGAGGAACCGCAACTGATCAACATGTACGGCATCACCGAGACCACGGTGCACGCCACCTACCGGCGGGTGCGACGCGACGACCTGGGGCAGGAGCGGTCGCTGATTGGGGTGCCGCTGGCGGATCTGCGGTTCACCCTCGTCGACGCCGACCTCAACGAGGTGCCGGCCGGCGAGGTGGGGGAGATCGTCGTCACCGGGCCGGGGGTCAGCGCGGGCTACCTGGGCCGGCCCGAGCTCGACGCCGAGCGGTTCGTCCGATTGCCCGGCGGCACGGCGCGGTCCTACCGCTCCGGCGACCAGGCCGTGCTGGTGGAGACCGGCGAGTACGAGTACCGGGGCCGGCAGGACGACCAGGTCAAGATTCGCGGACACCGGATCGAACTCGGCGAGGTGCACGCCGCCTTCGCCGGCATCCCCGGCGTACGGCAGGTCGTCGTCACCGTGGTCCGGCCCGAGACCGCCGCCGATCCGGTGCTGCGCAACCGGACCGCGTCGGTGGAGATCACCGATGTGCGGGATCTGCTGCGCGGCGAGAGCCGCCGTGCCGCGTCGCCGAGCACCGGCCCACGGATCGTCGCCCACCTGGTCTCCGACGACGGCCTCGACCCCGGCGAGCTTTTCACCCGCCTTCGGGCACGGCTTCCGAACTACATGATGCCGTCGTTCATCGTGCCCGTCGACGCCATCCCGCTCACCCAGAACGGCAAGGTCGACCGGGACCGGTTGCCGACCGCCACCCCCGCGAACAGCCTGCGTGAATCCCGCCCGGTGGAGGCTGCCGGGCAGGGCAACCTGGTGACCCTCATCCGCCAGATCTTCGCCGAGGTGTTGGGGGTACCGAGCGTCGGCAGCGACGACTCCTTCTTCAGCGTCGGCGGTGACTCCATCACGGCCCTGCGGCTTCGTGCCCGCGCCCAGGAGCGCGGCGTCACACTGAACCTGGTCGACATCTACGGCACTCCGACACCCGCCGGCCTCGCCGCCCTCGCCGGAACTGCGCAGGAGCCGTCGGAGAGTCGCCCGCCAACCCCGCCCTTCAGCCTGATCAGCGCGGCGGACCGCGCGGCGCTACCGGACGGCGTGACCGACGCCTACCCGGTCAGCACCCTCCAGGGGGGCCTGCTCTTCCACAGCGCCTACGACGCCGACGTCAACATGTACTGCGACATCTTCATGTTCCGGCTCCGGGCCAGCTACGACCATCGGGCGATGGAGCAGGCGGTCGCGCGAGCGGTGGCCCGCCACGAGATCCTGCGCACCTCCTTCACGTTCACCGACCACTCGCAACCGCTGCAACTGGTGCATCGCAGTGTGCCCTCCCGGGTGACGGTGGTGGACCTGCGGCACCTGGGTGCAGAGGAACAGGATGCCGAACTGAGCCGGTGGCAACTGGGGGAGCGGCGGACCGGGTACGACTGGAGCGTCGCCCCGTTGATGCGGTACACGGTGCACCTGCTGTCGGCCGACGAGTTCCAGTTCTCCGTCAGTTTTCACGACGCGCTGTTGGACGGGTGGAGCGAGTCATCGCTGATCACCGAGATCCTCTCCGACTACTGGCAGCTGCGGACGGGGGACAAGCCGGTGGCCGCCCCACCCCGACGCCGCTACGCCGACTTCATCGCGCTTGAGCAGGAGACGCTGCGCGATCGGTCAGTCCACGAGTTCTGGGCGCGGGAACTGGGCGGGGCGGAGCCGACCCTGCTGCCCCGGCAGGCCGCCGCGACCGGGACGGCCGCCCGTAACGAGATCGGCTTCCTCAGCGTCGAGGTCGACGCCGATCTCTCGACGGCGCTCGACGAACTCGCCGCCCGCTGCGCCGTCTCGCTCAAGCACGTGCTGCTGGCGGTACACGCCCGGGTGCTGGCCACCGTCACCGGCCGCTCCGACCTGGTGCTGGGCGTGGAGTCGAACGGTCGGGTCGAGGAGGAGGGCGGCGCCGAGGTGATCGGCGTACACCTCAACCTGCTGCCGTACCGGCTGGCCACCTCCGGCACCACCTGGGTTGCGCTGATCCGGGCAGCGTTCGCCAAGGAACAGCAACTGCTGCCCGTGCGGCGGTTTCCCTACGCCGAACTGCAGCGGCTCAACGGCGGTCGGGAACTCACCGACGTGAGCTTCAACTACACGCACTTCCACAGCTACGAACAGCTGGCGTCCGCGACGTCCCTGACCGTGGTGGACGCGAAGGCGTACATCCAGACGCACTTCGCGCTCCGCACCGAGTTCAACAAGGACCCCTTCACCAAGCTGCTCTCTCTCGATCTTGAGGCCGATCTGCACCGGTTGAGCGAGCCACAGGTGCGGCTCATCGCCGCCCTGTATCGCCAGGCGTTGGCCGATGTCGTGGCCCACCCCGAGACCGTGCCGAGCCGGCGTACGTTGCTCGGTGAGACGTACTGGCAGGAGCTTGTCGCCGGATTCGGACCGCCCGCCCGGCCACTGTCCGCGCCCGGCTACTTCACCCTGCTGGAGCAGTCGTGCGCGACCCACGCCAAGGCGCTGGCCGTGCGCTGCGGCGAGGCTTCGCTGACGTACGCGGAACTGGCCGTACGCATCGAGCGGATCGCGGCCCGGCTGGCGCGACGAAACGTCACGGCCGGAACCGTGGTCGGCATGTCGGCGGCACGGGGCATCGACTCGTTCGTCACCGCACTGGCGGTGATGCGTATCGGTGCGATCTACCTGCCCCTGCCCTCGGGGCCACCGACCAGGGTGGCCAGCATGCTGCGGACGAGCCAGGCCGCGCTGGTCCTCGGCGACCGGCAGAGCGAGGCGGCGCTCCGTGAGGCGGTCGGGCGGACACCGTTGCTCCTGCTCGACGAACTGGTGGCCGCGGGCGACGAGCACGATCGATACGCCGGGCCACTGCCCGGCGGTCGGGCCGCCGCCTACGTCATCTTCACCTCCGGCTCGACGGGTGAGCCCAAGGGTGCGACGATCCGGCATGACGGGATGCTCAACCACCTGGAAGCGAAGATCGGCACGCTGGGAATCAGTGCCGGCGACCTCGTCTCCCAGGATGCCGCCGCCACCTTCGACATCTCGATCTGGCAGATGCTCGCGCCGTTGGCGGTGGGCGCGACCTCGGTGATCTATCCCGACGAGATCAGTCAGGATCCGTCGCGGTTGCTGCGCGCCGTGGCCGAGGACGGCATCACCGTACTGGAGGTCTCACCCACGGTGTTGAGCGTCTTCAGCGCCGAGCTGACCCACTACGGCCTCGCCGCCTTCCCGCCGTTCCGGCTGCGCTGGGTCGTCTCCAGCGGGGAGACGTTGACCCCGAAGAGCGCCAACGCATTCCGTCGGCACCTGCCGCAGGTGCGCCTGCTGAACATGTGGGGGGCCACGGAGGTCTCCGACGACTGTACCCACTACGAGATCATCGGGTGGGCCGACGAGCGGGCCGCCTCGGTGCCGGTGGGCCGTCCCATCGACAACGCCAAGGTCTACGTCCTCGACGAACACCGCGAACCGGTGCCGACGGGCACCCCGGGCGAGTTGTACGTCGGGGGGCTCTGCGTCGGTGCCGGCTACGTCAACGACGTCGAGCGCACCGCCGCCGCGTTCGTACCCGATCCCATCGCCGAGCAGCCCGGGATCGTGGCCTACCGGACGGGCGATCGGGGCCGGCTGCTACCCGACGGGAACCTCGAGTTCCTCGGCCGGATCGACAAGCAGGTCAAGGTACGCGGACACCGCGTCGAGCTGGCCGAGGTGGAGGGGGCGCTCGCCGCGATCCCGACACTGCAGGAGAGCGCGGTCATCGTGCGTTCGGACGGCGAGCACGGCAACCAGCTCGTCGCGTTCTTCGTCCCGCAGACGATTGCGGGCGACGGTGGGACCGCTGCCGAATCGGGCCCGTCCCGGGCCGAGGTGTCCCCGCGGGAACTGCGCGAACAACTGGCCGCCACCCTGCCCCGCTACGCGGTCCCGGATCACCTTGTCCGCCTCGACGTGCTGCCCCGCACGCCGCACGGCAAGGTCGACACCCGGTCCCTCGCCGGATGGCAGCCGGCACCGCCGCCCGAGCTGACCGACGACCTCGAACCGGCGAACGAGACCGAGGCCGTCGTGATGGACGTCTGGCGCAGCGTGCTGCGGCTACCGACGCGGCCCGGTCCCCTCACCGACTTCTTCGGCCTGGGCGGGCACTCCCTGCACGCGGCGCAGGTGATGGCCCGGCTACGGGATCGCTTCGGGATGGATCTGCCGATCCGCCTGCTGTTCGAGAATCCGAGTCCCCGCACCCTGGCCCAGCGGATCGCCAGCGGTCGCGGGGTCGTGCCGGCGACCGACGGAACGCGCATCCGGCGGGCACAACCCCGACCGGACCGGTTCCCGCTGGCCGCCAACCAGGCCGCCCTCTGGTTCCTGTGTCAGGTCGACCCGGACGACCGCTCCTACGACAACACGGTGCTGTTGCACCTGTCCGGGGTGCTGGACATCGCCGCGCTGCGCTCCGCGATCACGACTCTGACCAGCCGGCACGAGGTGTTCTCGATGCGCTTCGGCACCGAGGAGGGCAGCAGCTACCAGCGACCCGACCCGGAGGCGGTGGTGACGCTCGACGTGGTGGACGCGACGGGGGAGCAGTTCACCGATCCGACGGAGATGACGAGGTACGTCCGGGACCGGGTCCTCAGTGACCTCGTGCTGGACCTGACCAGCGGCCCGGTCGTGGTCACCCGCCTGTTCCGGTTCACCCCGACCGAGCATGTGCTGCAGTGGAGCAGTCATCACCTGGTGTCGGATGGCTGGTCCACGAACGTGGTCTTCAGCGAGATCACCGAGGCGTACCGGGCGCACCGGCAGGGGCTGCCGCCCCAACTGCCGGAGCTGCCGATCCAGTACGCCGACTATGCCCTCTGGCGGCACGAGCGGGCGGCGGCCACGGCCGGCGCGGACGTCGACTTCTGGCGAAGCTACCTGGACGGCTACTCCGGCGACCTCGGCCTGGTGACGGATTTCCCCCGGACCGAGGAGCGCAGTCGGGAGGCCGGCTACGTGGCGGTGCGGTGGCCCACCGGACAGCGCGACCGCGTGCAGCGGGCCGCGGAGGAGGCCGGGGTCACCACCTTCATGCTCCTGCACAGCGCGGCGGCGATCGTGCTCAGCCGATTCGCCCAGCATACCGACATCGTGTTGGCCGCCCCGGTCGCCGGCCGCGACCTTGCGGAGACGGAAAGCCTGGTCGGCTACTTCGCGGACACGCTGCCCTTCCGGTACCGGGTGGAGCCACAGGCCACCGGCGCTGCCCTGGTCGACGCGGTCGCTGCCAGCGCGCTCTCCGCGTTGGATCATCAACAGCTGTCGTTCCAGGAGATCGTGCGGGCGGCGCGGCCGCCTCGGGTCGCGGGGATGCCGACGTTGGTCCAAGCCATGGTCGCCGTCGACAACTACCCGCTGGACCTGCGCACCCTGCCCGAGGTGACCGGTCGGTTGGTGCAGCTGCCACCGGCGACCGCACTCTTCGACCTGCTGTTCCGCTTCGTCCTCGACCCTGAGCCGGAGCTGTCCGCACAGTACGACGCGACGCTCTTCACCCGTGCCACCATCGATCGGCTCCTGGCTGCGATCGGCCGGGCGCTGGAGTTCCTGGTCACCCACCCCGACATGAAGCTCTCCGAGATGCGGCTCATCGATCAGGACGACCAGACGGAGCTGGAGCGGCTCTGGCGCGAGATCAGCGGCGATGACATCGACCTCGGCAAGGCCGCGGCGCAGATTGTCGAGTCCCCGTCCTGGCCGGACTTCCTGGCGGCGGTCCAGGCACGGCAGGGCCTGCTCGCCGCGCTGCTGCTCGCGTTCTGACCCACCGATACCAACTGTTTTGACGAAGGGCCAACCGTGAATCAGGTTCTTGCAGATCTTCTGCGTCAGCGGGTGATTCAGCGTAGTCAGTCGGATTCGACGGTCACCGATGGCGACGCGCGGATCGGCCGGACCGTGCCGTCGGTGGGGCAGGCGCGGAGTTTGGTGGCGGGTTTTGGGGAGTCGGTTCGGTGTTTTCCTGATCGGGTGGCGGTGCGGTGTGGTGGTCGGGGTGTGACGTTTGCGGAGTTGGATCGTCGGGTGGGGGTGTTGGCGGGGGCGATTCGGGCTGCGGGTGTGGATGTGTCGCGGCCGGTGGGGGTGTTGTTGGATCGTTCTGTTGAAATGGTTGCGGCGGTGCTTGCGGTGTTGCGGGTGGGGTCGTCGTATGTGCCGTTGGATGTGGGGACTCCGGCGGGTCGGTTGGAGTTGATTGTGGATGATGCTGATCCGTCGGTGGTGGTGACCAGTGGTGGGTTGGTGGGGTTGTTGCCGGAGGGTGTGCCTTCGGTGCTTGTGGACGATGTGGTTGATGGTCCGGTTGGTGCGGTGGCGGGGTCGGATTGGGATGATCGGGCGTATGTGATTTTCACGTCGGGGACGACGGGGCGTCCGAAGGGTGTGCAGATTTCGCACGGTAATGTGTTGCGGCTTTTTGGGGTGACGGAGCGTCATTTCGGGTTTGGTCCGGATGATGTGTGGGCGATGTTCCACTCGTTCGCCTTCGACGTGTCCGTGTGGGAGATGTGGGGGCCGCTGTTGTACGGCGGTTGTCTGGTGATCGTGCCGAGAGAGACCGCCCAGGATCCCCAGGCCCTCTGGGACCTGCTGGAACGGGAGCGGGTCACGGTGCTGTGCCAGACGCCCACCGCGCTCAACCAGCTCATCGCCGAGGACGCCACCCGGGACCGCCGACTGCCGCTGCGCTATGTCATCAGCGCGGGTGAGGCGCTGCACTTCGCCGATCTGCGACCGTGGGTGGCCCGGTACGGCGACGAGCAACCACAACTGATCAACATGTACGGTCCGACGGAGACCACCGTCTACGCCACCTACCGGCGGGTGCGGCGGGAGGACCTGGATCAGGGACGGTCGCTGATCGGGGTGCCGCTGGCGGATCTGCGGTTCACCCTCGTCGACGCCGACCTCAACGAGGTCCCAGCCGGCCAGCCGGGCGAGATCGTCATCACCGGTCCCGCGCTGAGCAGCGGATATCTCGGCAGCCCGCGACTGAATCGGGCGCGTTTCGTGCGCCTGCCGGCGACGGGGGAGCGCGGCTACCGCTCGGGCGACCAGGCCGTGCTGGTGGAGAGCGGCGAGTACGAGTACCGGGGCCGGCAGGACGACCAGGTCAAGATCCGCGGGTTCCGGATCGAACTCGGCGAGGTGGAAACCGCCCTGCGCGCTCTCGGCTCGATCTCCGCGGTGGCCGTTGTCGCCCGTGACCTACCGCAACGTGGCACCGCGCTGGTGGCCTACCTGGTGCCGAGCCAGCCAGGACTGACCGCCGTGGCCCTGCGGCGTGCGCTGGCCGCGTCGCTGCCGGCGTACATGATCCCGAGTGTCTTCGTCACCCTGGACGCCCTGCCGCTCAACCAGAACGACAAGGTGGACCGGCGGGCGTTGCCGGATCCCGCCCAGGCGACGCTCCTACCCGACACCGAGCACGGCCCGGCCCCGATCGCCGCGCCGGTGTCGACCGCGTCGAGCGGTGACGTCGATGAGGACCGGGTGGCACAGGTGGTGGCCGACCTGCTCGGCATCGAGCGGGTCGATCCGCAGACCAGCTTCTTCGAGTTCGGCGGTCACTCCATCCTCGCCATCCGGCTGGTCGCCCGGATCGGGAGCGAGTTCGGCGTCGACATACCGCTGCGTCTCTTCCTGCGCGACCCGACCGTACGCGGGCTCACCCAACTCGTCCGGCGCGGCGGCGCTGACGGGCGTACCTCGGGTGGTGGCGGCATTCCGCTGTACCGCGTTCCGGAGGGCGAGCCGGTGCCGGTGACCGACCCCCAGGGACGGTTGTACTACCTGGCCCAGTTGCAGCGGGACAGCGCCGCGTACAACCTGCACCAGACCGCCCTGATCGAGGGCGACCTGGATGTCGACGCCCTGGAACGGGCCTTCCGGGCCATCGTCGACCGGCATGCCGCCCTCCGCACGGTCCTGCGCCTGGCCGACAGCGGCATCGTGCAGGTCGTCCGTCCCGCCGGGCAGTTCCGGATGGCGGTCGAAGCGGGGGAGGTGCCGCCTGGCGCGGACCTGACGGCAGTGGCCGAACGGCTGTCCGAGCAGGAACTACGCCGCCCGTTCGACCTGGAACACGACGACATGCTGCGGGTACGCCTGATCAGGCTGACGCCCCGGACGCACGCCCTGCTGATCAGCATGCACCACGTCGCCTCCGACGGCTGGTCGATCGGCATCCTCGCCCGCGAGGTCGGTCATCTGTACCGCGTCTTCCACCGGGACTCCGCAGCCGACCAGGCCGAGCTGCCGCCGTTGCCGGTGACCTACGCCGACTACTCCTACAGCGTGACGCGCTGGGCCGACAGCCCGCAGGCGGCTCGTGACCTCGGCTACTGGGAGGAACGTCTGCGGGATCTGCCGCTCGTGCACGGCCTTCCACTGGACCGGCCTCGTCCCATCGAGCTGACCCACGCGGGTGAGAGCATCATCCAGCGGCTCGACGCGCAGCTCACCGAGGCGGTACGAGCGCTGGCCCGGACCTCCGGGGGGACCCCGTTCGTGCTGCTGCACGCGGTCTTCGCGATGCTGCTGGCGAAGCGGTCGGGCAGCGATGACGTGGTCGTCGGCACTCCGGTCGCCAACCGGAACGGCACCGAACTCGACGGACTCATCGGCATGTTCGTCAACACCCTGGTACGCCGGACCCGGGTGGACGACGCCCCCACCTTCCTGAGCTACGTGCAGCACGTCCGGGAGGAGGCACTGCTTGACCTCGATCATCAGCATGTGCCGCTGGACATGGTGGTGACCCGGCTCAATCCGGCCCGCTCGACCGCCCACTCGCCGCTTTTCCAGATCATGTTCGCGTACCAGGACGATCAACGCGGCGGCATCGAGTTGGACGGGCTTGCTGTCGACCTGCTGCCGTCACCGAGTCAGGACACCCAGGCGGAGCTGATGCTCGATGTTTTCGACATCGGCCGGCGCCTCGAACTACGCTGGCACTTCAACCCCGACCTGTTCCACCGGCCGACCATCCAGTCCTGCGCTGACGAGTACGTCGACCTGCTGCGACGTGCCCTGGCGGAGCCGCAGTCCACTCTGGCGGCGCTGCTCGGCCGGGAAACGCCCGGCGCCCGGCGGCTGCTGGCGCTGCGCCGCCGGCCGGAGGGCGCCACGCCGATCTTCGCGCTCCCCGGGGTGCTCGGTCTCGGTACCTCCTTCGCCCAGATGAGCGCCATGTTCGACGATCGTTCGTTCTTCGCGGTGTCGACCAGAGAGCTGTTCCAGGATGGGGTCGACGGCACCGTCACCACACTGGCCAGCAGATGCGCCGAGGTGATCGCCGCGGCTGCGGGCACCGGACCGGTCGATCTCGTGGGTCACTCCTTCGGCGGCACGCTCGGCCTCTACGTCGCCCACGAGTTGCGGACCCGGGGCGTGCCGGTCACCAGTCTGGTGGCGCTGGACTCGGTGGACCCGGACGCGGTGCGGCGTCGCCTGGGGACAACCCGCGTCGAGCAGTTCGTCTCGTTCCTGGCGATCCTGGCGGAGATGTTCCCGGCGGTGCGTGAGCACGCCCCCTCGGACCTGCCGAGCCTGCTGCGGACCACGCCGGAGGAGCAGATCCTCGCCGAGGTCCAGCAGTTGATCGGGGCAGACGCGCCACATCTGCTCAACGGTGACCTCACCGAGGTGTTCGACGCGTTCAGCGGGATGTCGTCCCTGCGCTGGCCGCCGGTCACGGTCCCGCCGGACCTGTCGATCATGCTGATCGAAGCCGCACACACTCGCCACGACCAGGGCGAACAGCCGCGATCGGGTTGGCAGCGGATCGCCGGGGCGACGTTGACGTACGCCTCGGTCGCGGCCGGGCACGAGGCGATGCTCTACCGTCCTCACGTCACCGAGGTGGCCGAGCTGATGCGCCGCTTCCTCCGTCAGCACGAGCCCGTCGCCACGGACGGAGCAGGGCCGGCCACCCGATGACGACGACAACCCGTCCCATGATGCTGGCCCGACTACTGATCGCCGGGGCCGGGATCATGAGTCTGGCGAACTCGGTGGCGATCCCCTTTCTCGCGATCTTCCTTCATCGGGAACTGGGACTCACCCCGACCACGATCGGCTTCATCATCGGGTCGTCGGTCTTCTTCTCGATCTTCGCCGGCTTCGTCGGCGGCTCCCTCTCCGACGCGCTGGGTCGGACCAGGCTGCTGCTGCTCGCGTTGTCCGGGGTCATCGCCTCCTTCGTGGCGTTCTACTTCAGCAACGGGGTGCTGGCGGTGTTCCTCATCAACGCCGCCCTGGCCCTCAGCAGCAGCACCTTCAACCCGGTGGCGAAGGCGCTGCTCAGCGATCTGCTGCCGGCGGAGGACCGGCTGAGATGGTTCTCGTACCAGTACATGGCGGTCAACGTCGGGTTCGCCGTGGGGCCGCTGCTGGGCGCGTACGCCGGCCTCTCCGGTGGCCGGGTGGCCTTCCTGGTCGGCGCTGCGGTCTACGCGGTCTATCTCTGCCTGTTCGGGCTGACGCTGCTGTTCCTGCCGCCGATGACCCCGGCGGTGCTGGAGCAGGAGCCCAGCACCGGTTTCCGGAGTCACCTCGAAGGGCTGCGGGACAGCTTCCGGGTGGTCGTCCGGGACTTCCGGTTGCTCTGCTTCATCGCCGCGGGTCTGCTGCTGGAGGCGGTACACAGCAAGATTTCGGCGTTGCTGGCGCAGCATCTCTCCGCCGGATTCGCCGACGGCACGAAGATCCTCGGCTACGTGCTGACCACCAACGCCGTCACCGTTGTCGTCGTCCAACTCTTCGTCTCGCGGTACGCGCGCAAGCGTGACCCGGTGCGGTCGATCGTCATCGGCGGGGTGCTCCTCGTCGTAGGCATGGTGGGCTTCGCCTTCGCCGGTCCGGGTTGGCAGTTCGTGGCCGCAATGGTGATCTTCACGGTCGGGGAGACCTTCATCATCCCGGCGGAGTTCGCCGTCATCGACCGGATCGCACCCGCGGACCGGCGGGGCAGCTACTTCGGCGCACAGACCTTCGCACAGCTCGGTGGCTTCATCGGACCCTTCACCGGTGGGCTGATCCTGGCTCACTACGGCGGCACGGCGATGTTCCTCGGGGTGAGCGTCTTCGCGGTGATCAGTGTCCTGATCTACCTTCTGGTGGGGCGTAACCTGCCCGGTCTGCAGATGGGCAAGGCCACCCCTCGGGCCCGGACGGCGGTCGGCGATGGCGCGACGTGACCGGGTACCCGACGGGGCGCTGCGGCTGCTGCGTGCGCCGGCCGTACGGGCACACGCCGGTCGTGGCTCGGTGCGGCTGAGCGGCCTCACCGACCGGGCCATGGTGCGCCGCGATGACCGTGGGGTGCCGTGGATCGTCGCCCACGACGAGCGCGACCTCTACTTCGCGAGCGGATTCGCGCAGGCCAGTGACCGGTTGTGGCAGATGGACGTGCTCCGGCGACGGGCCCGCGGCCGACTGGCGGAGGTGCTGGGCGAGACGGTGGTGCCCGAGGACGTACGGGCCCGCCGGCTCGCTCTGGGACGGGTGGCCCGCCAGTCGCTGGAACTGGTGGACCCTGCGTCGTACGCCTGCCTGGTGGCCTTCAGCGACGGCGTCAACGCGGCGATCCGCCGGCTCCGGCGGCGGGCCGGTCTGCCTGTGGAGTTCCTGCTGCTCCGCTACCGACCCGAGCCCTGGACACCGCTCGACTCCGTGCTCATCGTCAAGCATCTGGGTTTCGACCTCGGCACCAACCTGCGGCAGGAGGTCTTCCGCATGCGACTCGCGGCGGAGCGGCCCCGCTACGCGGCCTCCTTCTCCGCGCCTCGCTACCCGGTCGACGGCGCGGTGACCATCAGGCGTCCGGGGCAGGGCGACGACCAGCGCCTCGGCCGCCCGGGAGTGTCCGGGCCCGCCCCGGTCGCCGAGTTGCCCGAGCAGTCCCGTGCCTGGCTGCGCGGGCTACTGGACGGGGAGACGTCCCCCGGATCCAACGCCTGGGCGATCTCGGGGCGACTCACCCGCTCGGGCGCGCCCCTGCTGGCCAACGATCCGCACGTGCTGTTCACCCAACCGAGCATCTGGTACCAGATGGGTCTGCTGTTGCCGGCGGAGCCGGCGACGGCGTACGGCATCACCGTCCCCGGACTGCCCGGACTCATCGCCGGCAGCAACAGCCGGCTGGCCTGGGGCATCACCAACGCCACTGTCGACACCCAGGATCTCTGCCTGCTCGACGGCCCGGAAGCGCGGCCGACCTGGCGCCAGGAGAGCGTCATCTCGGTCCGGGGCGGCGCGGACGTCGCGGTCCGGGCCGCGGGCGGGCAGCGGCACGTCGAGTTCGACGCGCCGGGTCCGGACGGCGACGCTCGGCTCGGCCTCTTCTGGAGTGGTTTCGTGCCCTCCACCGAGATCGTCGGTTGTCTGCGGATGTGGCGGGCGGAGAACTATCCACACTTCCGGGCGGCCCTACGCGACTTCGGCGTGCCGGTGCTCAACGTGGTGGTGGCCACCGCCGACGACGTCATAGCGCTCAAGACCGCCGGGAACGTGCCGCGGCGACGGCCGGGCAGCGGGCTCGCCCCAGCATCGTTCGGCGACGTCGCCGAGTCGTGGCAGGATCTGCTCTCCTTCGACGAGCTGCCGGAGACGGTCAACCCCGCCGAGGGCTACATCATCTCCGCGAACCACAAACTGGTGCCGGACGACGCGAGAGTGCACGTCGGCGTCGACTGGGTCGCGCCGTACCGGGCCGAACGCATCGAGCAGCTGATCCGCGCCGGGTCGATCTCGGCTGAGGAGTGCGCGCGCTGGCAGAACGACGTGGCGGACGGACGGGCGGCCCGGGTGTTGCCGGTGCTGCTGGACGCGCTGGCTGCCCGCCCGCCCACGGATCCGCTCGCGCGGACCGGGCACCGCCTGCTCAGCGAGTGGGACGGACACGCCCGAGGGGAGCAGCCGGCGCCACTTGTCTTTCTCCGTCTGCTACAGGCCCTGGTGGACCGATGGGTGACCGAACCACTGGGTGCGGATCTGGCCACCAGCATGCCCGATCTGACCCTACAAGTTGATCATCTCATTCTTGACGCGGAGGCCCGACGGCAACTCGGCGAGACCGAGCCACTGCCGGTCGTGGTCTCCGAAGCGCTGAACACGGCGATCGAGGGAATCGTCACCGGACACGGCGCGGACCCGGCTGGTTGGCGTTACGACGCGGTGCACCGTGTCAACGACCGACATCCGATCGCCAAGGCGCTTCCCGGGCTGCGCGGGCTCTTCGGCGGCGACGAGACCCCGGTCGGAGGCAGCGGCCACTCGGTCTGTCTCATGACCCCGGATCGCGGCGGCGCCGCGATCGAGGGGGCACCCTGGCGCTTCGTGGCCGAGGTCGGCCCCGCCGGGCCGGTGCTGCGGGACGTCCTGCGCCACGGCAGCTCCGGGCTGCCCGGCTCCGTGCACTACGACGACCAGACACCGGTCCATGCCCGGGGGCAGACGTACCTGGTTCCGCTCGCCGGACCGCAGGGCGCGGCAGGCCGGACGCTCACGCTGCTGCGGTCACGTTCGTCGACAGGTTGAGCGACGGTACTGCACTGATCGACCAGCTCCCACCAGCGGGCAGGCCGACCGGCCGGGGGCGGTACCCTGCGCCTACCGGGGCGGACCCGGCCCGGCCGGAGAGGATCGCGCAGCTCGTGGATGACATCGTTTCGCTGGTCAGACCCGAGATCTACGCGATGCGGCCCTACAGTTCGGCGCGCGTCGAGGCCGAGCAGGCCGCCCGGATCCACCTCGACGCGAACGAGAACCCCTACCCGCCGTACCCGGGCGGGCCCGAGCAGGAGGGCCTCAACCGGTACCCGGAACCCCAACCGCCGTCGCTGCTGAGCCGCTTCGCCGAGATCTACGGCCTGCCGGTGGCACAGCTCTTCCTGTCGCGCGGCGCGGACGAGTCCATCGACCTGCTGGTCCGCGCGTTCTGTGCGGCCGGCCGGGACGGCATCCTGATCACACCGCCGACCTTCGTCATGTACGAGACCGCCGCGGCCATCCAGGGCGCGTCGGTGTGCCGGGTGCCCCTCGTGCCCGGGTCGTACCAGCTCGACGCCGACGCGATGCTGGCGGCCTGCGACGCCGATCCCGGGATCAAGCTCGTCTTCGTCTGCTCACCGAACAACCCGACCGCCAACCTGATGGACCGGGCGTCGGTGCTGCGGCTCGCCGAGCGGCTGCGCGGCCGGGCGATGGTGGTGGGCGACGAGCTCTACCTCGATTACTCGGGGCAGCCGTCACTCGCGGGCGACATCGCCGACCACCCCAATCTCGTCGTCGTGCGCTCGCTGTCCAAGGAGTACAGCCTCGCCGGTGAGCGCTGCGGCATCACCCTCGCGCACCCGGAAGTCATCGGGGTCCTCCGCCGCATCATGCCGCCGTACCCGCTCACCGTCACGGCGATCCGCGCCATCGGCGCGGCGATCTCGCCTGCGGGCATCGCCCACGGACGCCGCAACATCGAGCGCATCGTCGCCGAGCGGGATCGGGTGCGCAACGCCCTCGCGCAGCTGCCGGCGGTGATCGAGGTGTTCCCGTCGGACGCGAACTTCCTGCTGCTGCGTACCGAGGATCCGCAGCGGCTGTGCGGCACCCTGGCCGCGCAGGGCATCCGGCTGCGGGACCGCAGCGGCGTGATCGACGGTGGCGTCCGGCTGTCCATCGGCACCCCCGAGGAGAACGACGAGCTGCTCCGGGCCCTCAAGCTGCCCGCCTGAGCCGTTCCCGTCGCCCCGGTCTGGCGGTCCGGCCGCAGCTCGGGCCGGGCGCGGCGTGGAATCGGCAGGCGCGCGGCCGGGTAGCGGTGCGGGCGTGACCGCGACAGCAGCGGCCACGCCCGCACCGGCCAGGCTCAGGCCGCGGTGGGCTGCCGCAGCGCCTGCCAGGCGCCGTAGCCGCCGAGCAGGTCGGAGACGTCGGTACGGCCGGCCTCCCGCAACAGACTGGCCGCGACCGAGGAGCGGTAGCCGCCGGCGCAGTGCACGACGACGGGCCGGTCGTCGGGCACCTCGTCGAGTCGCCGGGGCAGTTCGGCCAGCGGGATGTGCAGCGACCCGTCGATGGCACCCTGCTCGCGCTCGCCGGCGTTGCGCACGTCGAGCACGCGCGGCGGCTCGGTCCGGTCGAGGGCCTCCCGCAGCTCGGTGGCGGTGACCCGGCTGGCCGGGGTCAGCTCGGCGACCATCTCGCGGAACGCGTCCTCGGGATCGCGCAGGTAGCCGGCGACATGGTCGAAGCCGATCCGGGCGAGGCGGGTAACGATCTCCTCCTCGCGGTCCTGGTGGGCGACGACGAGGATGGTGCGCTCGGGTGCCACGACACTACCGGCGGTCTCGGCGAAGCGGCCGTCGGCGGGGATGTTGATCGCGCCACGGAGGTGCCCGGCCGCGTACTCGTGCGGGTCGCGGGTGTCGACGACGATGGCGCCGTCGGCCCGGGCGGCGAGGAACTCGGCGGGGGTGAGCGGCCGGGCGGCGCGGGCGTGGTCGAACAGCTCGCGGGCCTTGCGGTTGAGCACCGCGTCGAAGGCGAAGTACCCGGGTGCCGCCGGCTGACCGCCGGTGACCAGCGCGACGAACTGGTCCTCGCTCATCGGTGCGCAGGCGTAGTTGGTGCGGCGCTGCTCGCCGATGGTGGACTGCCGTTCGGTCGACAGGTTCTTGCCGCAGGCCGAGCCCGCGCCGTGGGCCGGGAAGACCCGCACCGCATCGGGCAGGTTCATCAGCTTGTGGTGCACGCTGTGGTAGAGCATGCTGCCCAGCTCGTCGGCGGTGACGCCGAGCGAGGCGAGCAGGTCGGGTCGGCCCACGTCGCCGATGAACAGCGCGTCGCCGGTCAGCACTCCGTACGGCACGGTGTCCTCGGCGTGCTCGTACACCAGCACGCTCACCGACTCCGGGGTGTGGCCGGGCGTTTCCATGATTTGCAGGGTCACCTCGCCGAGGCTGATCCGGTCGCCGTCGGTCAGCTTGCGGATCGGGTACTCGGTCTCGGCGCGTCGGCCGTACCCGATCCAGGCGCCGGTCGCCGCCGCGACCTCCAGATGCCCGGCGAGGAAGTCGGCGTGGAAATGGGTGTTGATCACGCCCTCGATGGTCAGTCCCCGGGCCCGGGAGTCGCTGAGGTACTCCTCGATGTCGCGGCGCGGGTCGACCAGGACCGCCCGACCGGTGGTGTCGTCGGCGATGAGGTACGACGCCTGGGAGAGGCAGTCCAGGTAGTACTGGGTGAACAGCATGGTCAAGCTCCTTCATGACGAGAACGGTGGTCGGGACTTTCACATACCCCAGGGGGTATGTGCTGGGCGCGGTGCTACGGTCCGGTCTTCGGCGGGGTCACCTCCGCGACGAGTTCGGGTGCCCAGCACCGGTGGCCGCAGCGGCCGGCGTGCACGGCCAGGATGCGGGTGCCCGGCAGCCGGGTGGCCAACCGGGACAGGCCGGCGCGCAGTTGGCGATGATGCTCGGCCACGCTCACCGGGTTTCCCGCGCAGTCGGAGTGCGCGGCGACGACCAGGGTCGCGCTGCCGTGTGCCCGCTGGGAGACCCGCACCTTCTCCAGCAGAGAGTCCAGTCGGGACTCACCCGTCGTGGCCAGCACCGCCTCCGGCCCGGGCTCGGTGACGGTGTCGAGGTACTCGACGTCGAGATGCCGTCTCACCCACTCGTCGAGGGGGCGCTGGATGCGGCCGTCGATGCAGCTCAGCAGCGTGGCGAATTGGTCGGGCACGGCTAGAACACCTCCTGTGGTGACGGCGGTCGGGCAGGTGTGTCGACCACCGGCTGCGTCGCCCCGCCGCCGCTGGCCGCCAGCGCGGCGGTCAGGTCGGGGTGCACCTGACCGACGCTGTGCACCGTCTGCCACACGCCCGCCCGCCCGAGCAGATCGCGCACCGGCCCACGGACCGTCGCCAGGTGCAGCGCCACGCCCCGGGACGCGAGACGTTTGTGCAACTCGGCGACGGCGTGGGCGCCGTCGGCATCGGCGTCGCTTATCGCGCTGGCGTCGAGCACCAGTGCCGTCAGTTCCGGCCGTTGCTCGGCCAGGCTGAGCAGTCGGTCCTCCAGGAACTGGGCGTTGGCGAAGTACAGCGGTCCGTCCACCCGGACGATGGCGACCCGGGGGTCGGTGATCAGGCCCGCGTAGCGCGCCACGTTGCGGTACGTCTGCGTGCCCGGCACCCGGCCGAGTTCGGCCAGATGCGGCCGGGCCGAACGCCACAGGAAGACCGCCAGGGCGAAGGTCACGCCAGCGGCGAGACCGGGTTCGACCCCGAACAGCAGGGTGACCGCGAAGGTGAGCGCGAGGGTCAGTCCGTCCGAGCGGCGGGTCCGCCACGCGGTCACCGCCGACCGGCGGTCGACCAGCCCGAGCACCGCCACCACCACGATGGCGGCGAGCACCGCCTTGGGCAGGTGGTGGAAGGCCGGCGTGAGGAACACCGCGGTCAGGGCCACCATCAGGGCGGTGACCACACTGGCCAGGGGGGTGCGTGCCCCGGCCGAGTAGTTCACCGCGCTGCGGGAGAAGCCTCCGGCCACCGGAAATGCCTGGAACAGGCCGGCTGCGACGTTTGCCGAACCGACCGCCGCGAGTTCCTGGTTGGGGCTGATCTGCTGGCGGCTCCGCGCCGCGAGGGACTTGGCCACGGCGATGCCCTCCATGTAGGCGACCAGGGCGATCGCCACGGCCGCCGGCAGCAACGCCGCCACGTCCGAGCCGCCGAGCGCGGGGACGGCGGGGGCGGGAAGCCCGCCGGGAACCTCGGTGAGGATCCGTACGCCGTGCGTGCCGAGGGAGAAAGCGGCGCTGGCCACGGTGACGCCCGCCACCACGAGCAGGGCACCGGGCAGTTTCGGCAGGTAGCGGCGAACCAGTAGCAGACCGGCGACGCTGGTCAGCGAGACGAGGACCGTCAGCGGGTGGACGGTGGTGGCCGAACGCCAGAGCGACGCGGCGATCTCCGGGAAGGTCTCCGCACGCCCCGCGTCGAGTCCGAGCAGGTCCTTCACCTGGCTGGCCGCGATCACGATCGCGGCGGCGGAGGTGAAGCCGGACAGCACCGAGTGGGACATGAAGTTGACCAGGGCCCCGAGTCGGAGCACACCCATCAGCACCTGGATCGCGCCGACCAGCAGGGCGAGCAGCCCGGCGAGGGCGGCGTAACGGGTGGGGTCGCCGTCGGCGAGCGGAGCGAGCGCGGTGCCGGTCATCAACGCGGTGATGGCCACCGGCCCGACGGCCAGCGATCCGGAGCTGCCCAGCAGCGCGTAGACCAGCAGCGGAACGACCGAGGCGTAGAGCCCGGTGACCGGGGGCATGCCGGCCAGCGCGGCATAGGCCATGCTCTGCGGGACCAGCATGACCGCCACGGTCAGACCGGCGATCAGGTCGTGGCGCAGGGCGCGGCGGTCGTAGTGGCGCAGCCATCCGAGCAGGGGCACCACCCGGGCCGGGCCGGTGCGATCCTGCCGGACGTACTCCGTACCGTTCATGCCTGTTGCCGCTCGTTGCGCAGCCGCGCCAGGGACCGGTCGACGTCGCAACCGGCGCCGCGGTTGTAGGGCAGCCGGGACAGCATCGCGCCCATCGCGCAGGTGTCGGTCAGGGCGGCGAAGGTCAGGCCGGCGCCGATGAAGCCGGCCACGAAGCGGGCGGCGGGCACCCAGACGCTGGCGACGACGGCGAGCAGCACCACCCCGCCGGCGACGAGGCGGACCTGGCGTTCCAGGCTCCACCGCTGCCGGCCACGCTCGACCGGTCCGCCTGCGGCGACCCAGGCGTTCATGCCGCCGGTGATGACGGTGGCGTCGGTCAGTCCGGCGTTCGCCAGCCGGGCGCAGGCCGTCGTGGCCCGGTTGCCGGACTGGCACATCAGCAGGATCCGACCGCCCGCGTCGTTGACGATCCGACCGAGGTGCGCGTCGACCTGGTCGAGCGGCAGGTTGATCGATGCGGGGACGTGCGCGGTCTCGAACTCGCCCGGGGTGCGTACGTCGACGATCAGCACGTCGGGGTTGTCGGCGATCAGGGCTTGCGCGGCGGGCACGTCGATGGTCGGGGAACTGCTTCTGGCGGTCACGGGACACTCCATCCTCAGGTTCGGCTGTATACCCCCAGGGGTATCTGGATCCGAGTATTGACCAAGGATCGGAGAACCGCAAACGGCTCGCGGTCAGCCGCCGCGAAATACCCCCCGGTGTACTGTTGTTCGACGACGTGGGAAGGGGTGGGGAATGCAGGTCGACGAGGATGCGGTCGGTGACGTGGTCAAGCGACTTCGCCGTGCCGAGGGTCAGATTCGCGGCGTCATCGGCATGCTCGAAGACGGCCGGGACTGCGCCGAGGTGGTGACCCAACTCGCGGCGGTCTCGCGCGCGCTGGACCGCGCCGGGTTCAAGATCATCGCTAGCGGTCTGGAGCAGTGCGTCAGCGGCTCTGCCGGGGAGGACCGCAAGGCCAACCTCGAACAGATGGAAAAGCTCTTCCTGTCGCTGGCCTGAGGTTCGTCGCCGAACAGTCGCGCCCCGGCGGAGTCGGGGCTGCGGTCAGCGGAAACCGGCGATCAGGAATGCTGCCAGACCCGCCAGCGCCAGCGGCAACGCCACGGCGAGGGTCAGCACCCGCTGCCGGTTCGTACGCGCGGCGAGGACGGGGACCAGCAGGCCGAGCGTGATCCTGATCAGGGCGTCCCAGATCGGGTCGTTGCCGTAGCTGGGGTCGCCGATCCGGCGGATCTCCAGCCCCGCCTCGGCGAACAGCACCGCAGCCGGCAGCGCCGGCCCGACCACCTGTCGCCAACCTGCCCCGTGTGTCCATATCCCGGCGATGCCGAAGAGCACTCCGGCGAGGACGCCGAAGCACATCCAGAGCAGCGAGGTCGGTGCCCACAGCACGGCCCAGTCGTCGCCCTGCACGAGGGCCGCCGTGGCGTAGTAACCGGGCACCGCGACCACGAGTGCGACAGCGGCGCCCGCCGCCGCGCGTAGCGTGCCCGACCGCGCCCAGTAGCCGAAGAGGAAGGCGGCGACCGCCCACACCGCACTGGAGTTGCCGAGGTTGCCGACGGGATACGGCACGTACTTGATCCAGATGAAGTCGAGGCAGCCGAGCAGCAGTCCGCCCAGGACCGCCGCGAGCGCCACCTGCCGGTTGTCGGGTTCAGGTCGCATGACTACGGAAGCATACCGGGTATGCATCGACGTCGCGCGTTGCGGGTCAACGCGGCGCGACGCCGTTGCGGTAGGCCCAGACGACCGTCTGGAGTCGGTCCCGCACGCCGATCTTGGCCATGGCGCGGCCGAGGTGCGACTTGACCGTGCTGGTCTCGATGAACAACTCGTCGGCGATCTCGACGTTCGACAGCCCTCGGGCGAGCAGGCCGATGATCTCTACCTCCCGCGCGGTGAGCTGATGCGCGGCGGCGGCATCGGTCGCCGGCGCCGGCGTGCGGCGGGCGAACTCGGCGATCACGCGTCGGGTGACGGCCTGGTCGACGAGTCCCTGACCGTCGGCGAGGCGCCGCACCGCCTCGATCAACTCCTCCGGCTCGCAGTCCTTGAGGATGAAACCGCTGGCGCCGGACTCCAGCGCGCCGAAGACGTACTCGTCGAGGTCGAAGGTGGTGACCACCAGCACGGCCGGTGGCGACCCGACCGCCTCGGTGATGATCCGGCGGGTCGCGGTGAGGCCGTCGCCGCCGGGCATGCGTACGTCCATGCAGATGACCTCGGGTCGGAGCCGGCGGGCCAGCTCGACGGCGGTGGACCCGCTCGACGCCTCACCCACCACCTCGATGTCGCCGGCCTGTTCGAGGATGACGCGGAAGCCGGCCCGGACGACGGACTGGTCGTCGACGAGCATCACTGTGATCATCTCTGGTCGTCTCCGTTCACGGTCGCCGTCGCCCCAGGGGCGCGGGCATCGTCTCCGGTCGTCGGCACCGTCACGGTGACCGACCATCCGCCGGTCGTCGTCGGGCCGGCGGCGAACTGCGCGCCGATCAGATGTGCCCGCTCGCGCATGCCCACCAGCCCGACCCCACCGGTGACCGAGGATCTCGGCTCGGGCCGGCGGGTCGGCCGGTCGTTGCTCACCTCAAGCGAGGTCTGCCGCGGCAGGAAGCCCAGCCGCACGCGGACCGGCGCGCCCGGGGCGTGCTGGCGGGCGTTGGAGAGGGACTCCTGGACGATCCGGTACAGCGCGACGTCGGCGATCGGCGGCACGTCGCGGTGCTGCCCGTGCCGGACGAACTCGACCGGGGTGCCGAGCTGGCGGGCAGCGTGGACGAGTTCGTCGAGCATGGCCAAGCCGGGCACCGGAGCGTTGCCGTCGCTGTCCCCCGGGCGACCGCGCAGCACCCCCACGACGAGCCGGAGATTGTCGAGGGTCTCCTTGCCCTGGGAGCGGATCCATGCCACCGCGGTCTTCGCGGCCGACGGATCCGGGTCGATCAGTCGCTCGGCCGCCGCCGCCTGCACCACCATGCCGGACAGGTGATGGGCGGCGACGTCGTGCAACTCGCGCGCCATCCGGGCGCGTTCCGCGCCGATGGCCGCGCGCACCGTGGCCTGCTGCGCCCGCACCGCCTCGTCCGCCCGGACCCGCACCAGGTGCAGGTACCGCCGGTAGGTGGCCACGTAGCTGCCGACGAAGACGAGACCGGCGTAGACCAGGGCGCTGGTGGCCAGATGTCCGACGGTCGTGACGAGCGGCCCGGGGCCCGGGCCGCCGATGGCGAAGTCAGCCGCGTCGGCAGCTCGCACCGCCACGGCCACGGCGGACGTCTCCACCACCACGGCCGCGCCGGCAGCCAGCAGCGCCGAGCGGAGCGGGAGCAGCGTGCCGACGGTGTACGCCGCGACGAACGGTGCGATACCGCGGATCGTCGCCTCGGGTACCGACAGGACGATGACCGGCACCTGGACGCTGACGACGAGCGCGAGGCAGAGCCGTGGCCGGACCCGACGCAGGCACAGCAGCATCGCCTGCCCGCTGCACAGGGCGATGACCAGCCAGACCCGCGCCGGGCCGAAGGTGAGCCCCTGCGCCGGTGCCACGAACCGGAACAACAGCGTCATGACCAGGAACGTCAGCACGGTGAGCAGCGCCGCGAGCAGGCAGTCCCGCGCGAACCGACCGGTCACCCCGACCCGGGTCAGCCGCTCGTCGAACCAGCGGGTCAGCCGGGGCGGGCCCGGGACGTCGACGGCGTCCGTGACGGTGCCGCTGTGGTCGGACATGCGATGGCCGTCCTCGCTCCGGTTCGTTTCGGTCAGTAGGAGATGCTAGGGGCCAGCAGCATGAACTCGACGGCGAACCAACCCGTGCCGGCCAGCGCGAGCAGCACCGCCACGCTGCCGGTGATCCGGTGCCAGCCGGTCCGGCGTCGGATGTCGTCGATCAGCCGGACGGCGGCGGGCAGCACCCCGAGCAGGCCGATCAGCTGCATCAGCTGCACCACCCGCAGGCTGGTCGCGGAGACATCCCGCAGGCCCATGATGCTGACCAGGCTCACCGTCCAGCCGGCGAGGGCGAGCAACGTGCCGGCGACGGCGACCCGGGTGAGGATCCGCGCGGTTCGGCCGGCCCGATCCCGGGGCGCGCGGCCGAGGCGGCGGCGGACGATGGCGCGTACCGGCCACGAGAGGGCCACGAGCAGCAGGACCGCGGTGGATGCGACGAGCACCGTCAGCACCAGTGCCGAGTCGCGTTCGGCCGGCACCGGCAGCAGCGCGAACGCGGAGTCGAAGCTGATCGCCTCCACCTGTCCGTCGGTCACCCGCATCGCCACGGTGCGCTGCCCGCCGACCTCGCGCCACACCCACGGCGAGACCTCCTCGTACAGCGCGGGGGAGTCGGACAGCGGCGCGGGCTCGAACAGCAGCCGGTCGCCGTCGGTGACGCTGACCGTGGTACGCCCGGTCAGACCCATCATGGTCAGGAAGTTGCTCCGCACCGCCCGCGAACTCTCGTACGTCCCGGCGGCCAGCGCGGCGTGCTCGGCGGCGGTGGCCGGGTCGACACCTGCGACCGGTTGCGTGCCCGCGACCTGTTGCGTGGCCTCGGCGGGGAAGTAGCGGTCGGCGAAGCCGTTCAACACGGCCTGCCGGAGTTCGTGACTGTCCAGCGCACCCTCCCCGGTGCTGTTCAGCGAGAGGTAGATGCCGGTCCGGTCGTCGGGGTAGAGCTGGAGGTGGGAGTGGAAGTAGAGGGTGTCGCCGCCGTGGCCGAGGATGCGGTGCCCGTTGCGGCTCTCGTCGAAGTAGCCGAGGGTCATCCGAGGGCCCTCGGCGAGCGTGCCGAGTGACGTGGCGTCGAGTGCCGGGCGCTGCATGAGTTCCCGCGTGGGCGCGTCGAGCAGCGGTGCCTCACCCACCTGCTCGCCCAGTTGGGCGAGCATGAACCGGGCCATGTCCGTCGCCGGGGCACTGAGCGCGCCGGCCGGGGGAGTGCTCACGATCTCGAACGGCGCTGCGGGCGCCCCGGCGCGTTCGTACCCGTTGGACATTCGATCGCTCAGGTGCGCGGGCAACGGCTGCTCGAAGGTGGACGATGCCATGCCGGCGCGGGCCAGCACGTTGCTGGCGACGTACTCCTCGAAACGGATGCCGCTGGCCCGCTCGACGAGGTAGCCGGCGAGCGCGTTGCCGTAGTTGGAGTAGGCCGGCACCGTGCCCGGCTCGTAGATCTGCTCCGGTGGGTCGTTGATCAGGGCGGTCCGCAGGTCGACGTCGGTCCCGGTGGTGCCGATGAGGCCGGCGATCCGCTCCTCGAACCCGGCGGTGTGGGTGAGCAGGTGCCGGAGGGTGACGTCCCGCGGGTAGCGGCGGGGCACGGTGAAATCGAGGTACTCGCCGATGTCGGTGTCCAGCTGGAGCTTGCCGCTCTGCACGAGTTGCAGTGCCGCGGTGGCGGTGACCAGCTTGGATACCGATCCCACCCGGAACAGGTGCCGGTCGGGATCGACCGGGACCGCATCCGCGTCACCGCCACCGGTGTCGGCGTGTCCATATCCCCGGGCGGTGAGAGTCTCGCCGTCCCGGACCACGGCGACGCTCGCGCCGGCTACGCCGGTACGCGCCAGTGCGGCCGGCAGCAGCCCGTCGAGCCAGGCGTTGACGTTCGCGCCGGTCAAGGCGGCGGGCTCGGCCGATGTACCCGGGACGGCCGAGCCGGGTGGTGCCGGGTCGCTCTGCGACGTGCCGCACCCCGCCACCGTCGCGGCGACGGCGACCGCCGTGGCCAGGGCCGCGCCGACTCGTACGCGGCGCGATTGGGATCGGGTCGAGCGAGGTCGGGTAACGGTTTTGTGGATCATGGTCCGCAGCCACCTTTCGGGCCGCACGGGTGTCCGGAATGCTTCCGTACGGCGTCACCCGGGGCCTGGTGCCAGCCTGCGTGAGCGCCGTCGGCGCGACATCTGGCGCAGGACGGCATTCGACTTACGGCCTGAGTCGCAACCCGGGGCGCTGCCGCATACCCGTGCGGCCCGCCGGGTACGTCGATCAACGAGGACGGCCAGGGGACGGTGTGCCGACCGTACGGCCAGGATGGGGAGCGGGAAATGTCGATGCGAAAGTGGTCTGCCGGAGTGGGGCTGGCGGCGCTGGCCGTGGGGGTCGCAGGTTGCGGTGGTACCAGTGCCACCGACGAGGTGTCCGCGTCGCCGACGGCCACCAGGACGCCGATCGCCGAGGCCACCACCGGGGAGGTGCCCATGCCCACGGCGTCGGTGCCGGCCAGCCCGGTGCCGACCGCCACCCCGGCGGTGTTGTCCGGTACCCGCCAGGTCACCATCACCCGGGTCGACGGCTTCGAGGCGGGACTGTCGTTGACCGACGACGGCCGCCTGGCCGAGGTGGACGACGACAGCGGTCGGCAGTTGTTCGTGCCGACCCCACTGAGCGGGCAGAACTTTCTGATCCGGTCCTATCGGGGTGCGGGCGGCGGCCCGGGCACCGGTGAGCCGGTCTGCTGGCAGGTCCGCAACCCGGGCGGCAGCCGACCGCTGGTGGTGGAGGGTGCCGCCTGCCGCGAGGACGAGCCGCGACAGCAGTTCACCATCTCCGCCGCGGACGCGGACGAGGGGTTTTTGATCAGCAACAACTCGGCGTACCTGCGGACGTCGCGGGAGTCCGGGTTGATTCTGGAGGAGTTGGGCGACGCGCCACCGACAAGCAGCTTCCGGTTCAACGACAACGGGCCGGCACCCGACCGAGATTGATCACCCTGCCGGGCGGCTCCGCGCCGCGTCCGCGCGATTCCCACCTCCGTCAGGGTCGCTGCGGAGGCGGTCCAACTCGGCGAGGTACATCGCCTGCATCCGGTCGTAGTGCCGAACCAGTAGGCCGACCTCCTCGACGCTGTACCCCTCGACGAGCCGCTCCGCCCGTTCGGCGAACCGCTCGTACGGTCGCGCCAGCTCGGCGATCCGCTCGGGCCGCAGGGCGACGATCACCCGCCGCCGGTCCGCCGGATCGCGCTCGGCCGTCACGTAGCCCGCCTGCTGGAGCCGGCGGAGCATGCTGGTCACCGCTCCGGTGGTGAGGTTGGTCCGCTCGGCGACCTGACCTGCGGTGGCGGAGCCGACGTCCGCCAGGTAGTCCAGGCACTCCAGGTCGCTCACGGTGAGGCCCAGCCGTTCCGCGATGGCGTACCGGAACACCATGGACAGCCGCGACGTCTCCCGCCCGGCGCGCATGAGGTCGGCGATCGCGGCGGCACGGGCCGGCTCGTGGGACACGACTGTCATCATGCCTCCGGCACGGTGACCCGGTGCAACCGAGGTAACACCCGGGTCAGCACCCAGTGCGGTGCGGCGGCGCCCCCGGTCAGGCGGCGCATCAGCCGAGCGGCGGTGTCGACGGCGCGGAAGGCGTACGGCACCATCTCGTTCTGGTACCTGGCGATCGCCACCTCCACCGGGGTGCCGTTCGTCCGAGCCTCGACCAGCCGCCGACCGAGCAGGGCGGCGTCGCGCAGCGCGGTGTTGCCGCCCTGCGCACCGAACGGCGGCATGGTGTGCACCGCGTCGCCCATCATCGTCGCCCGGGGTACCGCCCACTGGTGCGGGCGCTGGCCGGTGGCGAAGAGGTTGAGCACCGTGGCGTCCAACTCGGCCGTGTCGACCAGCCGCCGGACGAGCGGGTGGAAGTCGGCACTCATCTGGGCGGCCAGTCTCCACAGCGTCGGCAGGTGTCCGCGCACGCCGATGGGCACCTCCTCCCGCCGCAGCAGCAGTGCCCACATGACGTAGTCGTCGCCGGTGGGGGCGTAGCTGCCCGGGGCCAGTCGGGCGAAAGCCTCGCGCGGGCGTTCTCCGAACCGCATGGGGGTGAAGAAGAAGGCGCAGCCGGGCCGGTCGGCGATGGCCAGGACCCCGCTGGTGCGCAGCGCGTCCGGGATGACGCTCTCGCCGTTGTGCCGCAGGGGCGACCGGCCGTAGATGCCCACCATCGGGGTGTCGGTCGGGTGCGCGTCCGGCATGAGCTGCGCGCGCAGCGCCGAGCCGACGCCGTCCGCGCCCACCACGACGGTCGCCGGGGCGGTCCCGCCGTCGGAGAACCGCAGCCGTAGCCGGGCCGGGTCGTCGCTGTCCACCGCGACGGCCGTCTTGCCGTAGTGGATGCGCCCGTCCAGCCCGGACTGCAGGATCGACCGCAGGGTCAGCCGGTCGACCTGGCGGGTCGCGTACGGCTCGTCCTTGAAGGTGATGGTGAACGCGTCGCGCAGCCGGCTGTCGGTGAAGCGCAGCTGCCCGCCGGGTTCGTCGCCGGTGGACAGCGCCAGGCGGTACAGCGGGCGGGGCAGGCTCTCGCGCAGGGCCGCCAGCCCGTACCGGTCGAGGATGATCCGGTAGCCCTGCCGCCGGACGAAGGGGCCCGTGTCCTGCTCGTAGACGTGCACGTCGACGCCGGCGCGCATCAGGTACTGGGCGAGGCAGAGGCCGGAGAGGCCGGCGCCGGCGATCGCCACCGAGAAGTCAGTCGATCCGCTCATGCCATTATCTTAATGACTAAGATAATTTGGGCAAGGGCTGCCGGTCTGCGGTGCCCGCTGCGTCAGTGACCGATCAGCTCGACGGTGACGGCGGCGGTGTCGCCCGGGTCGAGATCCGCGGCGGCGCGGACGGCACGCTTGACCGGCAGCACGTAACAGCCGCGCGCGCTGTCGACGCCTGTCATCACACCCGGGACCGGCAGCGCCCTGTTCCAGCGCCCCCGGACGGACGGCTGCGGCGACAGCCGTCCTCACCGCATCGGGTGGCGTTCGGCGAACCGCCACACGATCTCGCTGGCGTCGGGACCCGCGTGATCGGTGTACCTGCCGTCGCCCTCCGGGCCCGGCCAGGCGTGCCCCATGCCCTGGACGAGGTACGACTCGACGATCGACGAGCCGTCCGACGCGGTGATCGTCGTATGCGTGTACGCGTGTCGTCCCGCGGCGGCCGGCACGGACGTGGTCTCCTCGGTTCGGCCGAGGCTGTCGTTGGGCTGCCCGTCGTCGATGAGATCACCCACCGCGGTCCAGTGCGCGGCGAGTCGGGTGGCGACCAGGGGCGGCACGACATCGTCCTGCTCGCCCTGGATGATCAGCAGCGGCACCCGCCGGGCCCGCTCGCCCATCTGCGCCCACGCCTGCCGCGCCGTGTCCAGCGGTGAGGTCGAGTCCGGGTCGTCCGGGTCGACCTGGTTGAGCCCGTACTCGCCGCCGGCGACCGAGGTCACCGTGGCGAAGACGTCGGGATAGGTCGCGCCGAGGATGACGGCGGTGCCCGCCCCGGAGGACGCGCCGGCCACGTGCACCTGCGCCGGATCCGCGTCGTACTTCTCGACCACCTCGCGGGCGACACCGGCCAGCAGCGCGGGTTCTCCGGTGTGCCGCTGCTGCTGGCGAGGGTCGGCCGAGTTCCAGCAGGCGATCACGTTGCGAGTGATCAACTGCGTGGGGTAGACGACGATGAAGCCTTCCCGGTCGGCCAGGCTGTTGAACTGCGTGGTGGCCTTCATCGAGTTCCACCCGTAGCCGGTCATCGCGCAACCGTGGATCGCCATGACGACCGGCAGCCGGGCGGTCCCGTCATGCTGGGGCGGGAGATGAACCTGGTAACGCTGCGAACCAGCGGGGCCCTGGTAGACGTGGTTGCGGTCGCCCTCGCCCATCTGCCAGGGCAGGCCGAGCTGGAGAGCGGCGACGCCGAGACTGACGACGGCCACGACGGTGACGAAGATGCTGGAGACGATCCCCAGCCACCGCCGCCGGGGACGACGAGAATCGGCGTCGGCATTCGTCGCGGCCTCGTTGGCAGGCGTGATGGACATGTACCCAGCAAAGCGCGGACGCGGCCAACATGTCAGTGGCGTGGTGTCATGACCGCATGTGACACAGCGTCACTGGTCGTGGCCGCTGGACGATCACGACGACGCGCAGCAGCCCGCCGTGATCGGCCTCGGTGTCCGGTTCGTGTCCATCAGTGCCACCTGAGGCCACCTCGGTCACCGTCGCTGGCGGGGGGCGGTTCGACGGCAGGTCGCAGTCCGTCACTCGCTGGCGTCGCGCTCGTCGGGCGCGCCGGCCAGGCGTCGCTTGTCGGGCTTGCCGGCGGCCGTGACCGGTGCCTCGGCGATGAAGGTGATCTTCCGGGGGCTGCTGGGCTCGCCGAGCTGCTGGCGGACCAACTCGCGCAGCACGTCCGGATCCGGCTGCCGGCCCTGGGCGGGGACCACGAAGGCGTGCACCGCCTCGCCGGTCTCCTCGTCGGGTGCGGCCACCACGTACGCCTCGGCGACGTCGTCGCAGCTGGCCAGGACACGTTCGATCGGGCCGGCGTACTGGAGGTCGGCGTTGACGATGATGACGTCCCGGGCCCGTCCCAGCAGGTAGAGGTAGCCGTCGCGGTCCAGCCGGCCGAGGTCACGGGTGCGTACCCAGCCGTCGGTGAAGACCTCGGCGGTCTCTGCCGGGTCGTTCCAGTAACCACTGGCCTGGGACGGGGTGCGGACGAAGACCTCCCCTTCGACCCCGGCCGTGACCGGCCGGCCGTCGGTGTCGCGGACCTGCACCTCGACGGCGGTTGGTGGACGACCCACCGAGGCGAGCAGGGCCGGTACGGCGAGCATCTCCGCCGGAGTCAGCATGGAGATCATGCCGGTCTCGGTCTGGCCGTAGCCGTGGTAGACGACCGGCCCGAGCACGGAGAGCGCCTCGGCGAGTCGGGCCGGATGCAGGGGGGCGCCGGAGACCAGCAGGGCGCGTAGCGTGCCGAGGTCGGCCGGTGCGGCGCGCTGGGCGGCGACCAGCTGCGCCAGCCGGGGCACGGTGATCACGCTGGCGGTCGCCCGGTGCCGGACCAGCGCGTCGGGGAAGAACGGCGCACCGGCACGAGGTGGCTCGGCGATCACCATGGTGCCGCCGGCGGCCAGGGTGAGAACGCCGTACTCCAGCATCACCTGGCTGTTCAGCGAGCCGAAGACCAGGTAGCGGTCGAGGTGGCCGGCGAGGTCGCGGACCGCCGGCGGCCACCGGTCCGGGTGCGCCGCCCAGGCGGCGTCGAGGGACCCGTACGTCTGGAGGCAGCCCTTGGGGTTGCCGGTGCTGCCGCTGGTGTAGACGACCCGGGCGATGTGGTCCGGATGCCCGGCCGGGACCGGTGGTGTGACGTCGGCCCGGGTGGCGGTCAGGTCGGGTGTCCCGTCGACCGGGCCGATGCCGAGCAGGGCAAGGTCGGCGCTGGCCGACCGCAGCTGCGGGGTCGCGGTCGAGCGGTCGACGAGCACCGCGGCGATCCGGTGGCCGAGCAGGTGCCGGAGGTGATCGGGGGGGAGTCCGGGGCGGACCCCGGCGACCCGGGCACCGACCACCTGGGCCGCGACGATGGCGGCGAACGCCTCCGGCGACACGTCGAGCGCCACCGCCACCCCAGCGCCCGGGCCGATTCCCGCCGCCTGTAGACCTGCGGCGATCCGGGCGATCAGCTCGGACATCTCGTCGGCGCCGACGGTGCGCGGGCCGTGTTCGAAGACCGGCCGGGCCCGCCCGCTGCCCAGCAGGTCGAGGATCGCCTGCGGATAGCCCGGTCCGGCTCCCGCCGTCACCCGGCTGCTCCGGCGGCCGGAGCGACGCCGGCCAGGGACTCCTTGACGAAGACCGCCAGCGGCTGCTGGTGCACGGTGGGCAGGTTCCACTCGTTCTCCAGGTTCTCCGCCAGGTGGTGCACGGCCACCACCTCCCCGTCCCGGTAGTGCCGCACGACCGGGTGCAGGTACGTGGCCCGGTGCGCGGCATGGGCGTCGTTCTCCGCCACCCGGGTCACCGAGATGTCGAACGGGTCGACGGAATCGTGGTCCGGCCCGTACTCGAGGGTGACGGCGAGCGCCCCGCCGCCGCCCAGCCCGCCGTCGGCGAGGTACGCCATCGGCACCTCCTCGTGGTAGTAGGCGGTGTCGTCGCGTACCGTCACCACGTCGCCGAGCACCCCGAACTGCTGCCAGAGCGCCGAGGAACGGTTGACCCGGGCGATGATCGCGTCGGTGATCGCCTCGGGGGTCGCCTCCAGTCGGGCGGTCGGCCACTGCGTGTCGTGGTAGCGGGAGGCGAGGATGCGGTGCAGCGCCCGTACCCCGTACCGGAAACCGTGGATGAAGCCGCTCGTCGATCGTTTGAAGTCGCGCTGCTGGGTGAGGGTGCCGGCGAAGTAGAGGTCGGAGACCGTGGTCGACTCGTACGCCGGGGTCTGCTCCGGGAAGCGGTCGTCGATCACCAGCCGGGGCCGGCAGCTCTCGTCGAAGATGCTCGCGTCGAAACGGAATCCGGTGCAGGCGATCACCCGGTCGTAGTGGATCTCCCGGATCGCCTCGACGGAGCGGGCGTACCGGAAGCGGACCAGGTAGCCGCCCTCGGGCCGGCGGTGGATGCTTTCCACCGTGCCGTCCAGCACGGCGTTCTGCGACTTCAACTGGTAGCTGTCGAGGAAGTTGTTGTTCACCGCCCGTAGGTGCCCGACGTAGTGTGACTGCCAGGCGAACCGGACCGAGCGGGGCCCGGCCAGGTGCACCACGGCGGCGGTCTCCATCAGCGCGTCGGCGGTCTCGAAGCCGGAGTTTCCCTTACCGATGATCATGACGCGTTGGTTGACGAAGTCGGCCGGGTCGACACTGACCGTGTCGTACCGTTCGGCGTTTTCGATCCCGTCGATGGCCGGCACGTACAGCTGCGAGACACCGGTTGCGACGACCAGCCGGCGTCCCCGCCAGGTGTGGCCGTCGGCGTCGAGGGCGTGGAAGCCGTCGCCGTCGCGGCCGATGCGGACCACCCGGGTCTGGTAGCGGACCCGCACCCCGGTCGCCGTGGCGAAGTCGGCGAGGTAGCGCAGCAGGTCGTCGGCGGCCGGGAAGTACCGCTGGCTGTACCGGCTGAACAGCAGCTCCGGATCGTCGCTGAGCAGCGAGTTCCAGTCCATCCGCAGGTTGAACTCCGGATCGTCGGAGCCGGTGTGAATCTTGTTGATGGAGATCAGCTTGCGGTGTCGCGGATAGCTGCGGAAGAAGGAGCCGGGCGCGTTACCGGCTTCCAGGACGACGTAGTCATGACCGTCGCGTTCGAGCAACGCGCCGAGTTGCAGTCCCGCCGGCCCCGCACCGATGATCAGATAATCGTGCGTCATGTGCCCGGACGGTAGCGACGGGTCATCAGAGATAACTCAGACCGCTCTGAGAATCCGCGGCTACGGTCGGCCCGATGACGACCCACACCGCGCCCGACGCGGTCAGCCCGATCGACCTGGACCGCCCGCTGCGGGTGGCCGACCTGCGCCGGGCCGCCACCGAGGTCACCGTGGACATCGCCGCCGAGGTACGCGACCGGGTACGGCGCTCCCGCGACCACCTGCGCGCGGTCCTCGGTGACAACCGTCAGGTCTACGGTGCCACCACCGGGTTCGGCGCGCTCGTCGGGTTCGCCGGCCGGGACGACGACGCGGACCAGTGCGACAACACCCTCGCCCACCTCGGCGCCGGCCAGGGCCCGGACATCGACCCGGAGGTGGTCCGGGCGGCGATGCTGGTCCGGGTGTGGTCGTTGGGCCAGGGCACCTCCGGCGTCTCGCTGCGGGTCGTCGAGGGACTCGCCGCGATGTTCGGTACGACGTTCGTGCCGGCGATGCCCCGTCTCGGGTCGGTCGGGGCCAGCGGTGACCTCATCCCGCTCGCCTACGCCACCCAGTCGCTGCGGGGCCGGGGCTGGGCCTATCTGGACGGTGACCGGAGGCCCGCCGCCGAGGCGCTCGCCACGGCCGGGCTGACACCGCTCCTCCTGGACGGACGCGACGCGCTCGCGCTGGTGAACGGCACCTCGCTGACCACCGCCGCCACCGCGCTCGCGCTGGACGACATCCGCCGCGCGCACCGGGCCGCCCAACTGTTGAGCTGCCTCCTCGTCGACGTGCTCGGCTGCGACCCCGGCCAGTTCCTGCATCCCCGGCTGCTGGCCGCGTACGGGCATCCCGGCGCGGTGGACGTCGGCGTCCGGATGCGGGAGTGCCTTGCCGGCGCGGTGCCGTCGGGTGGACGCCCGCTCCAGGAGGCGTACAGCATCCGCTGCACCCCGCAGCTGCTCGGCGCGGCTGAGGACGCGTTGCGGTACGTCGACGGCGTGGTGGAGTCGGATCTGCGCAGCGTCAGCGACAACCCGCTGTTCTTCCCCGACGACGATCTGGTGCTGCACGGCGGCAACTTCTTCGGCCAGCCGGCGGCCTTCGCCGCCGACGTCCTGGCGACCGTGGCGGCCCAGCTCGGCAACCTCGTCGAGCGCCAGCTCGACCTCCTGGTCGACCCGGTCCGCAACGGCGGGCTGCCGCCGATGCTCGCGGCCGGTCCGGGACGGCAGCACGGGCTACAGGGCGCCCAGCTCGCCGCGACCGCGATGGTCGCGGAGATCCGCCGGCAGGCCACCCCGGCCGGGATGCAGAGCCTGCCAACGAATCTGCACAATCAGGACGTCGTGCCGTTCGGCACCCAGGCCGCGCTGCGCGCCGTGGACCAGGCGCGGTTGCTGCGGCTGATCTGCGGAACGCTTGCGGTCGGGCTGCGTCAGGCGGTCCACGTCGGTGCGCGTACCCCGACCGCACCGGCCTGCGGCGCGGTGCTGGAGCGGCTCGCGGAGATCGTGCCGGCGATCGACCCGGACCGGCCGCTCGACGCCGATGTCCGCCGCGCCGCCGACCTGCTCGACCTGCTGACCGAGCCACCACAGTGACCGGCATCGGCGGCGTCGCCGGCCCGGATCGTCGGCTGATTTTTCTCTGAGTTCGCCTTCGTACCGTCGCCTGGTGACCGCAGAGATGCTCGACTATCTGATCATCGGGGCGGGGCCGGCCGGACTTCAGCTGGGGGCGCTCCTCGAACGGGACGGCCGGCGGGACTACCTGGTGCTGGAGTCAGCCGACATCCCCGGTGCCTTCTTCACCCGATTCCCCCGACACCGTCAACTCATCTCGATCAACAAGCCGCACACCGGATCCGACGATCCGGAGCTGAACCTGCGGCTGGACTGGAACTCGCTGCTCAGCGACGACCCGGAGCTGCGGTTCACCCGCTACACCGAGCGCTACTTCCCGGACGCCGAGGTGATGGTCCGCTACCTCGCCGACTACGCGGCGGCCACCGGGGTTCGGGTCCGCTACCGCAGCCGGGTGGTCCGGGTCGCCCGGTCCGACGACGGTGGCTTCGCGGTCACCGACCAGGAGGGTACGACCTACCGGGCGCGTCGGGTCGTCGTGGCGACCGGTGTCTCGCAGCCGTACGTCGCGCCGATTCCCGGCATCGAGCTGGTGGAGCGGTACGACGAGATGCCGGTCGATCCGCACGACTTCCTCGACCAGCGGGTGCTGATCATCGGCAAGGGCAACTCCGCTTTCGAGACCGCGGACAGCCTGATGGAGACCACCACCCTGGTCCACGTGGCCGGGCCGAGTCCGGTCCGGATGGCGTGGCGGACCCACTACGTCGGGCACCTGCGCGCGGTGAACAACAACTTCCTGGACACCTACCAGCTCAAGTCGGCGAACGCGATCCTGGACGGGCACGTGCGCGCCATCGAGCGGGACGGCGACGGCTACCGGGTGACCTTCGGCTTCTCCCGAGCCAACGAGGTCACCAAGGAGTTGCGCTACGACCGGGTGCTGGCCTGCACCGGATTCCGCTTCGACGCGTCGATCTTCGCCGACGACTGTCGACCGACGCTGGTGATCAACGATCGCTTCCCGGCCCAGACCCCCGCCTTCGAGTCGGTGAACGTTCCGGGTCTGTTCTTCGCCGGCACGCTGACTCAGGAGCGCGACTTCAAGAAGTCGACGAACGGCTTCATCCACGGTTTCCGGTACGGCGTCCGGGCACTGCACCGCATCCTGGAACACCGCTACCACGACAATCCGTGGCCGGTGGAGAAGCTCGACGCCACCGCCGAGGCGGCGGCCGACGCGATCATCGAGCGGGTCAACCGTTCCTCCGGCCTCTGGCAGCAGTTCGCGGTGCTCGCCGATGTGCTCACCGTGGCCGGGTCGGGTGCCCGCTACCACGAGGAACTGCCCGTCGACTACATCGGGCAGGCCGGGCTGGCCACCACCGATCATCCGGTCGAGCACACTTTCGTCGTCACCCTTGAGTACGGCCCCGACCACGACCAGGTCGACCCGTTCGACATCTCGGTCAGCCGGATCGCCCAGGATGTGCCCGGCCAGGCCCACGACGCGGCGTACCTGCATCCGGTGGTGCGCCACCACCGCGGCGGCCAGCTGACGGCGGTGCACCACCTGGCGGAGAACCTGGAGAACCAGTGGGACAAGCCGCAGGTGCACCGGGCGCCGCTGGTCGCCTTCCTGCGCCGCTGCCTGACGACCGCTGTGGGCTGACGCGATGCCATCGGTGCCTGCGCAGGTGACCCCGTCGCGCACCGCAATGGCCGACCCGGGCCCCCTGCACCGTCTCGGCGACCTGGAAGCCGAGGCGCGGCTGCGGCTCGATCCGGTGCACCGGGACTTCTTCGCCGGCGGCGCCGGGGACGAGCGGACCCTACGGGCCAACGAGACGGCCTTCGACGCGTACCGGCTCCTGCCCCGGGTGCTGCGGGGCGGCGGTGAGCGCGACCTGCGGACCGAGCTGCTCGGCGAGACCCTGCCCATGCCGGTGCTGGTCGCTCCGACCGCCTTTCACCGGCTGGCGCACCCGGAGGGGGAAGTGGCGACGGCCCGGGCGGTGGGGGCGGTCGGCACCGTACTGGTGGTGAGCATGGCCTCCACCACGCCGATCGAGGCGGTGGCCGACGCGATCGAGCCGTCGGACCGGTCGGCGCGGCTGTGGTTCCAGCTCTATCCACAGCCGGATCTCGGCTTCACCGCCTCGGTGGTCAGCCGGGCGGAGGCGGCCGGATGTCGCGCCCTGGTGGTCACGGTCGACTCGCCGGTCTTCGGCCGCCGCGACCGCGACCTGCGCAACGGCTTCCTCGACCTGCCGCCCGGCTACGTCTGCGAGAACATGCGCGATCCGGAGACCGGTCGGGTCCGGGACATCGTCATGGACGCCACCCTCGACTGGGCCCGGATCGACTGGCTGCGGGCGACGACCCGGCTGCCCATCGTGCTGAAGGGGATCCTGCACCCCGCCGACGCCCGCCTCGCGGTCGCGCACGGCGTGGACGCCGTGCTGGTCTCCAACCACGGCGGGCGGCAGCTCGACGGGGTGCCGGCGAGCATCGACGCCCTGCCGGCGGTCGTGGAGGCGGTCGAGGGTCGCATACCCGTCCTGCTCGACGGCGGGATCCGCCGGGGGACCGACATCCTCACCGCGCTGGCGCTCGGGGCGGTCGCGGTCGGGGTCGGTCGACCGGTGCTCTGGGCGCTGGCGGCCCGGGGCGAGCGCGGCGTCAGACAGCTGCTCGACCTGCTCCGCGCCGAGTTGGCCCGGGCCATGACGCTCGCCGGTGCGGTCCGTCCCGCCGACCTCACCCGCGAAATGATCCTCGACCGGGTGCCGCGATGACCCACCCGCTGGTGCTGCTGGGCTGCCTGGCCGGCCTGCTGGCCGTGGGATGGCTGCTGCCGCGGCGGTTACCACCGGCGGTGATCCGGCTCCGCGAGTGGATCTTCAAGCGGGTGAACGGCGCCGAGGGAATTCCGGTGCCCGGCCCCCGGATCGGGCCCGAGCACTTCGCTCGGATCTACTCCCATCCGGCGGCCAGCGGGCGCAGCCGGGGCGCCGGCATCTCCGACCTCTTCTGGTACTGGCTGGCACCCGGCCCGCAGATGCATCAGGAACACCTGGAGCCGGGGGAGCGTTACCGCACGGTCGCCCGGACGACCAGGCGGGTGGTCGCGGTGTCGCATCGACGCTCGACCGAGTTGGCCGGTGCGGCGACTCGACGGATCCTCGACGAACTGCCGGCCGGTCGGATCCGCCATGTCCGGCTGCGGGACCTGATGATGCCGATCTGGGCGGAGGTCTACTACGAACTCGTCTTCGGCGCCGCGTGCCCGCCGGACGTCCGGGCGCTGATCGTGGCCAACGCCGACGACGTCGTCACCGCGCTCAAGTGCTGCGGGCTTCGGCACCTGGACCGGCGCGATCGGCTCACCCGCTATCTGCGAGCCCGGGTCGAGGCCGGTAGCGCACCGGTGACGCTGCCGGAGCCCTTCACCGCCGAGGAGACCGCGTGGTATCTCCAGGGCACCTTCTTCAACACCGCGGTGGTGCAGATGTCGGAGGCGATGGCGCATCTCCTGCTCGCCGTGGCGCAACACCCGACGGTGCAGCGGGAACTGGTCGCCGCCCTCGACGACTCCGACGGTGACGCCGCCCTGGACCGGGTGATCGACGAGACACTGCGGGTGCATCCGCTGTTCGGGGTGGCGCACCGGATCACGTCCGGCCCGATCGAGGTGGACGCCGGGCTCACCATCCCGCCCGGCTCGGTGCTGCTCTTCAACTACCTGGCCTACCAGCGCAGCGGACCGGCGGCCGACGACACCTTCGCGCCGGATCGCTGGCTCACCCTGGAGCGCGGCGACGCGCACTTCGTCCCGTTCGGTGTCACCGCCAACCGGGCATGCCCGGCCCGCGGCGTCGCGCCGGTGATGATGCGCGCGGTGACCCGGGAGGTGCTGCGCCGGTACGCCCTGGTCTCCACCGTGCGCCACACCCGGTCGCTGCCGAACCGCGGACCCTGCTTCCTCGTCCCGACCGACGCTCGACCGCCGGCCCGGGCCCGACTGTCGGTGATGCGGTGGGGCGACCGCTGGTCCGACGTGGGGCGCAGCCTCGTCCAACTGGCGCTCGGCACCTGGATGGTGCTCGACGCCCGACGTCAGCGCCTCTGCGCGACCTACTTCGAGCAGGTCCGGCGATGACCACGGATGGTCGATCGGGCTGGCTGCGATCGCCGATCGAGACAACATAGAGACATTGATCACAATCGATGCCGAGGATCGGTGTGGGATTCTCGACATGTGCTACAGGTAAGCGGGGTATCACCAGACGTACACCGGCTGCTTCTGGTCGAGGACGACGCGGAACTCGCGGACATGCTCACCGAGGTACTTGCCGACGAGGGATACCAGGTCGACGTGGCTCGGGACGGACAACGGGGGTTGCACCTCGGGCTCACCCGACCCTACGACGTGATGGTGATCGATCGGCTGCTGCCGGCGCTCGACGGGCTCAACCTGCTGACCCGGCTGCGCTCCCGCGCGATCGGTGCCCGCGCGTTGCTGCTCACCGCGCTCGGCACCGTCGACGACCGGGTGGCCGGCCTGAACGCGGGTGCCGACGACTACCTGATCAAGCCGTTCGACCTGGACGAACTGAGTGCCCGGCTCCGGGCGCTCTGCAGACGTACCTCGGACGGCGCCGAGGCGCTGCCGATCGGCAGCGGTCGGCTCGACCTCGGCCTGCGTGACGTGGTGCTGGCGGACGGCACCCGGGTGGCGCTCTCCGCCCGGGAGTTCGAACTGCTCCGCGTGCTCGCCCTACGCCCCCGGGCGGTGCACACGCGCGCCGAGCTGCGTCGCCGGGTCTTCGACGAGGCGGCGGCGACCTCCATCGTCGACACCTATGTGTACTACCTGCGGCGCAAGCTCGGCCGGACGGCGGTCCGCACCGTGCACGGCCTCGGCTACCGGATCGGTGAGCTGTGACGCCGTGGCGGAGGCTGCGCCGGCCGGCGCAGCCTGGCCTCTCCTGGATGGCGGCCGAGCGCGTTGTGGTGGCCCGGGCCCGTCGCCGGGTCGGCGTGCTGGTCGGGCTCGCGGTGACCGTCCTGGTCACGGCGGTCGGCGTGCTCGCCTACGGCATGCTGGTCCGTGACCAGGAGCGCCAGATCAAACGCGAACTCGCCTACACCGCCAGCCGTAGCGACCCGTCCGGTCCACCCGGCTGCACCTGGCTGTTCCTGCTCCGCGACGGCGAGATCAGCGGCGGTACGGTGCCGGCGCCGCCCGGGTTCCCGCTGGCGACGGCGATGACCACCACGGCCAGCACCGGAGTCCCGGCGGAAACCACGATCACGCGCAACGGCACGGTCTACTTCGTCCTGACCGAGACCCGCGGCGAGGACGTCGTGCAGGCGATCTTCGACGCCCGGTACCAACTCGCCGACCGGCGTCACCTGCTCGTCGCGCTCACCGTCGCGGAACTGCTCGGGCTGGTCGTCGCCGTCGCCAGCGGTTGCGTGGTGGGCCGGCTCGCCGTCGCGCCGCTGGCCGACTCCCTCGCCCGGCAGCGCCGATTCATCGCCGACGTCAGCCACGAACTGCGTACGCCCATCGCGCAGGTGCACACCCGGGCGCAACTGCTGGCGCGGCGGGCCGGCGCCGCGGGCATGCCCGTCGAGTACCAGTCGGAGCTGAACCGCCTGACCGGCACCACCAGACGACTCGGCGAGGTCGTCAACGACCTGCTGCTCTCCGCCCGGCTGGCTGCCACCCCGGGTGACCGGCCGGCCGCCGACCCGGTGGACCTGGCCACTCTCGCCGAGGCCGCGGTGCTCGCCGAGAACGACCGGGCCGGCGAACAGGGGGTGGCGCTCACCCTCAGCCGCCCGGACGTGCCGGTGCCGGTAGCCGGGGTGGAGTCGGCGCTGCGGCGGGTGATCAGCGAACTGCTGACCAACGCCCTCACCCACACCCCGGCCGGCGGACGGATCGACGTGACGGTGCGTCTGCCCGCCCCCGACGTGGCGGAGTTGATCGTCGCCGACACCGGCAACGGCTTCGACCCGGCCGACCGCATCTTCGACCGGTTCTACAGCGGCGCGGGCCCGGAGAAGCGGCACACCGGGCTCGGCCTGGCGCTGCTTCGGGAGGTGGTCACCGGGCACGGGGGCAGCATCGACGCCCGCAGCCATCCCGGTCGGGGCGCCCGGTTCGCCGTCCGGCTGCCGGCCGGGACGAGCCCGCAACCGGCCGTGTCGACGCTCGCGTCGGTCTCCGGCGACGCCTGAGCGGGGAGGGCCTGTGACGCGGTCGGGACGTGCGGAGCGAGAGCTGACCGGCCGGTGTCACTGGGGGCGCGCGGTGGCCTCCGGGGTCTCGGCGATCTGCCGGGTCACGTGGCAGGCAACCTCGCGCAGGACGTCGATCTGGTTCGCGGTGAGGCCGTCGATGACAAAGTGACGGACGGCGGCGACGTGTCCGGGGGCTGCGGCCACGACAAGATCCCACCCGTCGTCGGTGAGCGTGGCCACGGTGTAGCGGGGGCTGTCCGGGTCGGGTGCGCGGCGGAGCAGTCCCCGCTGTTCGAGCCGCTTGACGACGTTCGACAGTCGGGACAGCGAGCAGCTGATCTGGCTGGCCAGGTCACTGAGCCGCAGGGTGCGTTCGGGCGCCATGGACAGGCCGCTGAGCACGAAGTAGTCGAACAGCGTGAGGTGGTTGTCGCGCAGGAGTTGGGCGTCGAGGACGCTCGGCAGATTGAACATGAGTTTGGCCAGGGCAAGCCAGGCGTCGCGCTCGTGGTCGGTCAACCACCGAGGTTCCTCAGCCATCCCACAAGCGTACGTCCCGGCCCGACCTGCCCGAGTGGGGGACGTCCCAGCTCAGCCGGTTGACTCGGGGGCGTCGGTGTCGAGCAGGGGAGCGAGGGTCTCCCAGTTGGCGCGGGTGGCCTCCGCCGCACCGGCGACATCTCCGGCCTCGCACCGGGCGATGATCAGGTCGTGCTGTGCGACCGACTCTCGGCCGCTGAGTGAGGAGAAACGCAGTCGTTCCAGGCGACGCAGCACCGGGGTGAACTGTTCGAGCACGTCGCGTAGGGCCTGGTTGGCGCTGGCCTGCACGGCAACGGCGTGGAAGTCGTCGTCGTCGGCGATGGCCGCGTCCACGTCGTTGCGCCGCAGCGCCTCGGCGAACCGGGCGTTGGCCGCGCGCATGACGTCGATCTCGTCGGCGGAGAGGTTGGGCAGGGCCTCGCGGACGGCCAGTTCGTGCATGGCGGCGGTGACCGACTGGGCGTTTCGGGCGGCGCGGACGTCCAGCGGGCTGACCATCGTGTATCGGCCGGGTCTGGTCTGCACCAGACCTGCCTGCTCCAGGCGGGCCAGGGCCTCCCGGACCGGGGTGCGGCTCACGCCGAGCCACTCGACCAGGTCGTTGTCGTGGAGGCGTTCGCCGGGGGCCAGCGTGCCGCCGACGATGGCGTCGCGGATCGCCCGGTAGGCCTCGTCGCGAAGAAGTGACCGGGGAGCGAGCCCGGGCCCCCGTGGAACAGGCATGCAATATGTTGCACACCGGCTGCTTTCGCTGTCAACCGGGCCCGCCTCGCACGCTCCGCCTCCGACAATCGGTACCTTCCTCGCCGAAGCCGGCCGGTGGTCACCGGGTCGTCACGCCCCGGTCGATGAACTGGGCGCGGACCCGGTCGAGTAGTTCGGGCGTGGGTGGCTCGGTGTCGGCGCAGGCAAACGGCAGCCCCAACTCGCGGTACTTGTGCGCGCCGAGCCGGTGGAACGGCAGCACCTCCACCCGCTGCACGGTGGGCAGCGTGGCGACGAAGTCGGCGACGCCGGCCACGTTGGCCGGGTCGTCGGTGAGGCCGGGCACCAGGACGAAGCGGATCCAGATCGGGGTGCCCCGCTCGGCGAGGCGGCGGGCGAAGCGCAGCGTCGGTGCGACCGTACCGGTCCGGGTGACCCGGCGGTAGGTCGCCGGATCCCAGCTCTTGACGTCCAACAGCACGAGGTCGGTCGCGTCGAGCAGCTCCGGGGTGGCGCGGTCGCCCAGGAAACCGCTGGTGTCCAGGGCGGTGTGCAGGCCCATGTCCGCACATCGTTGCAGCACGGCCGCGGTGAACCGGGCCTGTTGCAGTGGCTCACCGCCGCTGAGCGTGACGCCACCACCGGCCACCTTGATGAAGCGTTCGTACCGCCGGATCTCGGTGACCAGGTCGTCCACGGTCATGGCCCGTCCGCTGCGCTGGTACCAGGTGTCGGGGCTGTGGCAGAAGCGGCAGCGCAACGGGCAGCCGGCGAGGAACGCGACGAAGCGGGTACCGGGCCCGTCGACTCCGGTCGAGATGTCGAAGGAGTGGACGGACCCGACCACCGCGCCCGCGGGCACGAGGTGCGGGCGTGACGGCCAGACCTGCGGCGTCATCACAGCCGGCCGTGGAAGGTGCGGGAGATGACGTCGCGCTGCTGCTCGCGGGTCAACCGGACGAAGTTCACCGCGTACCCGGAGACCCGGATGGTGAGCTGCGGGTACCGCTCCGGGTGCGCCATGGCGTCTTCGAGGGTGGCCCGGTCGAGGACGTTGACGTTGAGGTGGAAGCCGCCCGCGTCGGCGTAACCGTCGAGCACTCCCACGAGATTGTCGACCTGCTCGTCGCGGGTGCGGCCGAGCCCGTCCGGGGTGACCGTGGTGGTGAGCGAGATGCCGTCGCGGGCGCTGGCGTACGGCAGCTTCGCCACTGACAGCGCCGCCGCGACGAGGCCGTGCGTGTCCCGGCCGTTCATCGGGTTCGCGCCGGGCGCGAACGGCTCGCCGGCCCGACGACCGTCCGGGGTGTTGCCGGTGTGTTTGCCGTAGACCACGTTCGAGGTGATGGTGAGCACCGACAGGCTCGGCTCGGCACCCCGGTACGTCGGCTGCGCCCGTACCTTGTCCATGAAACGCTGCACCAGGTCGACGGCGATGGCGTCGGCGCGGTCGTCGTTGTTGCCGAAGGCCGGGTAGTCGCCGTCGACGGTGAAGTCGGTGACCAGGCCGGTGTCGTCGCGCAGCACCTTGACCTGGGCATGGCGGATCGCCGACAGGCTGTCCACGGCGACGGAGAGCCCGGCGATTCCGGTGGCGAGGAAGCGGTGCACCGGGTGGTCGTGCAGCGCCATCTCCAGCCGCTCGTAGGCGTACTTGTCGTGCATGTAGTGGATGACGTTGAGCGCGCGTACGTAGGTGCGGGCGAGCCAGTCGAGGGTCCGGTCGAACGCGGCCAGGACGGCGTCGTAGTCCAGCACGTCGTCGGTGACCGGCGGCGTCGCGGGCGCGACCTGCTCGCCGGTGATCTCGTCCCGACCGCCGTTGATCGCGTAGAGCAGGGCCTTGGCGAGGTTGGCGCGGGCGCCGAAGTACTGCATGTCCTTGCCGACGCGCATCGCCGACACGCAGCAGGCGATCGCGGTGTCGTCGGAGTACACCGGCCGGATCAGGTCGTCGTTCTCGTACTGGATGGCGCTGGTGTCCAGCGACACCTGCGCGCAGAAGCGTTTGAAACCGGTGGGAAGGTCGGCCGACCAGAGGACGGTCAGGTTCGGCTCGGGTGCCGGACCGAGGTTGTAGAGGGTCTTCAGGTACCGGAAGCTGGTGCGGGTCACCAGCGGTCGACCGTCCGCGCCGATCCCACCGATCGCCTCGGTGACCCAGGTGGGGTCGCCGGAGAACAACTCGTCGTACTCGGGGGTACGCAGGAAGCGGATGATCCGCAGCTTGATCACGAAGTCGTCGATCAGCTCCTGGGCGGCGGACTCGGTGAGCCGGCCCTCGGCGAGGTCGCGGTCCAGGTACACGTCGATGAAGGTCGACGTGCGACCCAGCGACATGGCGGCGCCGTTCTGTTCCTTGGTGGCGGCCAGGTAGGCGAAGTAGAGCCACTGGATCGCCTCGCGGCCGGTCGTCGCGGGCGCGCTGATGTCGTAGCCGTAGCCGGCGGCCATCTCCTTCAGCTCGCCGAGGGCGCGGATCTGCTCGGCCAGCTCCTCACGGTCGCGGATGACGTCCTCGGTGCAGGGGCGGTCGTCCAGGGACGCCTTGATCGCCTGGCGCTCGGCGACGAGGCGGTCGACGCCGTAGAGCGCGACCCGCCGGTAGTCGCCGATGATCCGACCGCGGCCGTAGGCGTCGGGAAGTCCGGTGACGATGTGTGAGCGCCGCGCGGCCAGCACGTCGGCGGGGTAGGCGTCGAAGACCCCGGCGTTGTGGGTCTTGCGGTAGGTGGTGAAGATGCGGCGCACCTGCGGGTCCAGCGCGAAGCCGTACGCGGCGAGCCCGTTCTCCACCATCCGGAGCCCACCGTTGGGCATGATCGCCCGGCGCAGCGGCGCGTCGGTCTGCAGCCCGACGATCAGCTCGTGATCCCGGTCGATCCAGCCGGGCGCGTGCGAGGTGATCGTGGCGGGGGTGTACGGGTCCACGTCGTAGATCCCGCGCTCGCGTTCGGTGACGAACAGCTCGCGTAGCTGATTCCACAGCTGGGTGGTGCGGGGGGTCGGCCCGGCGAGGAACCGGGCGTCGCCGTGGTACGGGGTGACGTTGTCGCGGACGAACGCGGCGACGTCGACGGCGTCGCGCCAGGCGTCGCCGTGGAAGCCGCGCCACGGGTCGGACCGTACCGTCGCGCGTTGGTCGGGTCGGGCCGCCGGGCTGTGCTGCTGGGCCATGTCTCCTCCTGGAAGCTCTCTTCGAGCCTCTCGCGGGGGCGGCCGGGCGGTCAGGGGCGAAAGACCCGGGCGGTCCGGGCCGCTGGACACCGGCGCGGGCCGGGTACGGCGGCGACGATCAGGGTGTGACCGGGCGACGTGACCCGGCATCGACGATCGGAGTGATCCGGATGACCGCCGCCACCGCGACGAGCCTCCTGCCACCCTCGGCCCCGCCGCCGCAGCGCGGGGCGGCCAGCACGCCCGGGACGGCCATCGACACCTTGGTCGGCAATGGACTCAAGGCGCTTGACGACTACGCCGCGTTCGACCAGGAGAGCGTCGACCGGATCGTGGCGAAGGCCTCGGTGGCGGCGCTGAGCCGGCACGCCGAGCTGGCCCGGATGGCGGTGGACGAGACCGGCCGGGGGGTTTTCGAGGACAAGGCGGTCAAGAACATCTTCGCGTGTGAGCATGTCACCAATCACATGGCGGCCCTGAAGACGGTCGGGGTCATCTCCCGTGACGAGATCAACGGCATCGTCGAGATCGCCGAGCCGGTCGGCGTGGTCTGCGCCGTCACCCCGGTCACCAATCCCACGTCGACGACCATCTTCAAGGCGCTGCTCGGTCTGAAGACCCGCAACCCGATGATCTTCGCCTTTCACCCGGCCGCCCAGCGGTGCAGCGTCGAGGCGGCCCGGGTGGTCCGGGACGCCGCCGTCGCGGCGGGCGCACCCGAGCACTGCATCCAGTGGGTCGAGCAGCCTTCCGTCGAGGCCACCGGCGCGCTGATGAAGCACCCCGGGGTCGCCACCATCCTGGCCACCGGTGGCAACGGGATGGTGCGGGCCGCGTACTCGTCCGGAAAGCCGGCCCTCGGCGTGGGCGCCGGCAACGTGCCGGCGTACGTCCATCGCGGTGCGAAGCTGCGCCGGGCGGTGCATGACATCGTGCTGTCGAAGTCGTTCGACAACGGCATGATCTGCGCCTCCGAGCAGGCCGTGATCATCGATGCCGAGGTGTATCCGGCGGCGATGGCCGAGTTCCAGCGACTGCACGCCTATCTGGCCGCTCCCGACGAGAAGCGTCGGATCGAGGAGCTGATCTTCGGGCCCGCCGCCGGTGGCACCGATTGCGCGGGTGCGCGGCTCAACCCGGAGGTCGTCGGCCAGAGCGCGGTGTGGATCGCCGAGCGCGCCGGCCTGACGGTGCCGGCCGACACGTCGGTGATCCTGGTGGAGGTGGACCAGGTCGGTCCGGCCGAACCACTCACCCGGGAGAAGCTCTGCCCCGTCCTGGCGGTGCTGCGCGCCGAGTCCACCGAGGACGGCATCCGGCACGCCGAGCAGATGGTCGAGCTGAACGGCCTCGGGCACAGCGCGGTCATCCACACCGAGGACGCGCACCTCGTCGAGGAGTACGGGCGGCGGGTCAAGGCGGTCCGCGTCATCTGGAACGCTCCCGCGTCGCAGGGCGGCATCGGTGACATGTACAACGCTTTCCTGCCGTCGTTGACCCTGGGCTGCGGTAGCTACGGGCGCAACTCGGTGTCGAACAACGTCACCGCGGTCGACCTGCTCAACGTCAAGCGGATCGGCCGCCGGAGCAACAACCTGCAATGGTTCAAGGTTCCACCGAAGATCTACTTCGAGCCGAACGCGATCCGCTACCTGGCCGACATGCCCGACCTGCACCGGGTCACCGTGGTCACCGACCACACCATGACCCGGCTGGGGTACGTCGACCGGCTGATCACCGTCCTGCAGCGGCGTCCCGAGCGGGTGGCGTTGCAGATCATCGACGACGTCGAGCCGGAGCCGAGCGTCGGCACGGTGGACCGGGGCGCGGAGCTGATGCGGTCCTTCCGACCCGACACCATCATCGCCTTGGGTGGCGGCTCGGCGATGGACGCCGCCAAGGTGATGTGGCTGCGCTACGAGCATCCGGAGGTGGTCTTCGCCGACATGCGGGAGAAGTTCTTCGACATCCGTAAGCGGGCGTTCAAGTTTCCGACGCTGGGGGAGCGGGCCCGACTGGTCTGCATCCCCACCACCTCCGGCACGGGCGCCGAGGTGACGCCGTTCGCGGTCATCACCGACACCGCCACCGGCAAGAAGTTCCCCCTCGCCGACTACGCCCTGACGCCGAGCGTGGCCATCGTCGACCCGGTGCTCGCCGCCGACCTGCCGCCCACCATCACGGCCGACAGCGGCTTCGACGCGCTGACCCACGCCACCGAGTCGTACGTCTCCGTCTACGCCAACGACTTCACCGACGGGCTCGCGTTGCAGGCCATCAAGCTGATCTTCACCTATCTGGAGCGCGCGGTGCGTGACGGCGCGGCCGACGCCGAGGCCCGGGAGAAGATGCACAACGCGGGAACCATCGCCGGCATGGCCTTCGGCAGCGCCTTCCTGGGCATCGTGCACGCCATGTCGCACACGCTCGGTGCCACCTTCCACGTGGCGCACGGGCGCACCAACGCGATCCTGATGCCGCACGTCATCCGCTACAACGGCACCATGCCGGCGAAGCTGACCGGGTGGCCCAAGTACGAGGACTACCGGGCGCCGGAGCGGTTCCAGGACATCGCCCGGATGTTGGGCCTGCCGGCGGCCACCGCGCAGGAGGGGGTCGAGTCGTACGCCGCCGCGGTGGAGCGGCTGCGCGACGCCGTCGGCATCGAGCCGTCCTTCCAGGCTGTCGGTGTCGACGAGGAGACCTTCCTCGCGGCACTGCCGCAACAGGCGCTCAACGCGTACGAGGACCAGTGCGCTCCGGCCAACCCGCGGATGCCGATGCTCGACGACATGCAGCACCTCATGCGAGCCGCGTACCACGGCAGGTGACCACCGTCGCCGGTCGCGGCGGGCGGGCTCTCGGTGCTGACCGAGGAGACCCCGGCTAGCCATCGCAAATGACAACCGTTATCGTCTGGTGGTCGGGGATCCCCTGAACATCGGGAGTGCGCGGTGGGACATCTGCTGGTGGTCGAGAGCTGGGTCGGTGCGATGAGCACCCTGCTGCCCCGGGCGATCCGGGAAGCCGGACATCGGTTCACCTTCCTGACCAGGAACCTGCACCACTACCTGGGCCGGGGCAGCGGCGACGGAGTGCACCCGCTGCTCACCGCGGACAACGTGATCACCGCCGAGACCAACGACCCGGACCTGCTGCTGCCCCAGGTCCAGCGGCTGCACGAGGTACTGCGCTTCGACGGTGTCATCACCTCCTGCGACTACTACCTCGGCACCGTTGCCCGGCTGGCCGCACACCTGGGTCTGCCGGGTGCCCGGCCGCAAGCCGTCGAGTACGCCTGCCGCAAGGACCTGGCGCGGCAACGGATGCAGGCGGCCGGCCTGTCCGGCCCGGGGTTCGCCATCACCGAGGACTGGCCGGGTGCCGAGGCCGCCGCGCGTACGCTGGGCTTCCCGCTGGTCATCAAGCCGGTCGACCTGTGTGCCGGAATGTTCGTCCGGCTGGTGGCCGACCGGACCGAACTGCGCGAGGCGTTCGACGCCCTCGACGCGTTCCCGGTCAACGCCCGTGGCCAGCAGCGCTCACCGCAGGTGCTGCTGGAAGAGGTGCTGGTCGGGCCGGAGGTCAGCGTCGAGACCGTCACCGTCGACGGCACGACGACGGTGCTCGGCGTGACGGACAAGAGCCTGGCCGGCGAGCCGTGGTTCGTCGAGACGGGGCACATGTTCCCCGCCGCGCTCGACGCCGCGACGGTCACTGCGGTGTGCGACACGGGCCTCGCCGCCCTCGCCGCGGTCGGGTTCGACCGGGGAGTGGCGCACACCGAGCTGCGGCTGACGGCCGCCGGGCCGCGGGTGGTGGAGATCAATCCGCGCCCGGCGGGCAACCAGATCACCGAGTTGGTGCGGCGGGCGACCGGGGTGGATCTGCCCATGGTGTACGCGCAGCTCGCCCTCGGTGAACAACCGGACATCACAGTGACCGACACCGGCGTGCGCAGCGCGGCCATCTCGTTCCTGCTGCCGCCCCGCGCCGGAACCGTCGCCGGAATCGACGGCGCGGCCACGCTGGCCGCAGCGCCCGACGTGGTCGACTGGGCGGTGAAGCCGGCCGGGCACCGCACCGGCGACGCGGTGAGCAACAACACCTACCTCGGCCATGTCATGACGGTGGACACCACCGGCCTCGGCGCCCGCGTCCGCGCCGAGGAACTGGTCGGGGGCCTGAGTGTGCGATACGCCGACGAGATGGCCGGAGCGCTGGCGTGACGACACCGATGCCGGTCGACACCGGGGAGCCGTTCATGTCGGTGACGGACCTGATCGACGCCGTCAGCGCGGCCCGATTCGGTCCCGATCCGGCCACCGAGCAGGTAAGCGTCGCGTTCACCACCCGGCAGGGTGCCCGGCACGCTGGACGCGGTCGCCGCTACCGCAACCACGTGTTGAGTCTGCGGGTGGGCGCCACCGTCGGTTCCTGTTCGACGGAGCCGGCTGAACTGACCGACGACGTCGCGTACGACTGCGTGGGGCGCAGCGTCGCGGAACTGCTCACCCACCCGGTGCCGGCGGTCCGCGTCGCGGCCCTGGACGCCTACCTCGCCGCTGCCCGTCCGCACGCGCTCGCTGCCGACGACACGGTCACCATCCCCGCCGGCACCTCGCTGGCCAAGTCGACCGCCAGAGCCGCCGCGGTGGTGGACCTGATGCCGGTGGCGCGGGGGCAGCACGTCCTGGTCGTCGGCGTGGTCAACTCCCTGCTCGGCCAACTGCGCCGCCGCGGCATCGGCTACCTGCCCTGCGATCTGGCGGGCGGCAGCACCGAGTGGGACGAGCCGTGCCTGCCGGACGCCGCCGCCCTGCTGGAACGCTGCGACGCGTTGCTGGTGTCCGGCATGACGCTGGGCAACGGCACCTTCGAGCCACTGCTGCGGCACGCCCGCGCCACCGGCAAACCGATGGTGGCCTTCGCGCAGACCGGCAGCGCCGTCCTGCCGTGCTTTCTCGGGGCCGGGCTCAGCGCCGTGTCCGCCGAACCGTACCCGTTCTTCTGGCTCGACGGCGGACCGACCACTGTCTACCGCTATCGTGCCGCCGCAGGGTCGCCATGCTGACCGGCGCCGCGCCGAGAACGTGCGCACCACACCTGCTGGACCTGCTGGGGCGCTCCCCGGTGGCGTACGTCGACACCCCGCTGCCGCACCCGCACGGCGGCTTCCACGCCAAGGTGGAGTATCTGAACCCCGGCGGCATGAAAGCACGCGCCGCGGTGGCCATGCTCCAGGCCGCCCGGCAGCGCGGTGACCTTCGGCCGGGAGCCACCGTGGTGGAGTCCACAAGCGGCACCCTCGGGATCGGTCTGGCGTTCGCCGGGCAGGCCCTCGGCCACCCGGTCATCCTGGTGGTGGACCGCGACATCGAACGACCGATGCGGGCGCTGCTGACCGCGTACGGGGCGGTGGTCGAGGTGGCCGAGCAGCCGCACCCGGTCGGCGGTTGGCAGCAGGCCCGCCTGGACCGACTGCGCGAGGTCTTGGCGCGCACTCCGAACGCCTACTGGCCCGATCAGTACCACAACCCGGACAACGCCGCCGGCTACCACACCCTCGCCGCCGAACTGACCGGGCAGGTCGAGGCCGTCGACGTGCTGGTGTGCAGCGTCGGCACCGGTGGGCACAGCGCCGGCCTGGCCCGGGCGTTGCGGCGGCACTGGCCCCGGATGCGGCTCGTCGGCGTCGACACCGTCGGCTCGACGATCTTCGGTCAGCCCGCGCGGCCACGGCTGATGCGCGGTCTGGGCAGCAGCATCTTTCCCCGCAATGTCGACTACACCGCCTTCGACGAGGTGCACTGGATCGGCCCGGTGGAGGCGGTGGACACCTGCCGCCGGCTGGCACGCTCGGCGTTCGTGACCGGCGGGTGGAGCACCGGCGCCGTGGCCCGGGTCGCCGCGTGGATCAGCCGCATGCAGCCCGGCGCTCGGGTGGTCACCATCTTTCCGGACGGTCCGCACCGTTACCTCGACTCGATCTTCGACGACGCGTTCTGCGCCGCCCACGGGCTGTTCGCCCCCGCACCGGGCCACCCGATCGAGATCCCGTACCCGGATGCCGTCGAGGTCACCCGGTGGAGTCGCTGTCGGACCGTCCTCGACCCGCTGCGCCGCCTGGCGGTGCCGGCATGAGGCTCGGCTGGCGCAGCTATCCGCTGCGGCTCCGCGAGCCGCTGCGGATCTCCCGCTCGACGATGCCGGGCCGCGACGCCGTCCAGGTCGAGCTGTCCCACGACGGCGTCACCGGCCACGGCGAGGTCGTCACGAGCGTCTACTACGGCCTCGACCTGGCCGCCATCCTCGACCTGCTGGCCGGGCTCAGGGACCGGGTGCGCGGCTACGGCGAACCCGAGACGCTGGTGGCGGACCTGCCCGCGTTCGCCGCTGAGCTGCCCGCCGGAGTGCTGGCGGCCCTGGACGCCGCCGTCCACGATCTGGTGGGCCGGCGCGCCGGATTGCCGGTGCATCGGTGGCTCGGCCGGCCGGGTTTCTCCCCGGTGCCCACGGCTCACACCATCGGCCTGGTCGCCCCCGAGGACGCGGCCACCGCCGCTCGGGCGCTGGGGCGGCGCGGCTTCCAGTTCGTCAAGGTCAAGTGCGGCGACGCCGCTGACCCGGCCCGCATCGCCGCCGTACGCGCTGCCGCGCCGCGGGCCCGGCTCCTCCTCGACCCCAACGGCGCCTGGACCGCCGAGCAGACCGTGCGGCTGCTCGACACCATGCGCCCGTACCGCATCGACGCCGTCGAACAACCCATCGCGCCCGGAACACCGCAGCTGCTCGCCTGGATCAGCGCGCGCACCGACGTGCCGGTCATCGCCGACGAGGACGCCGCCACGGTGGCGCACCTCGACGCCCTCGCGGGCACGGTCGCCGGCATCAACATCAAGCTCGCGAAGTGTGGCGGCATCCACGTCGCACAGCAGCTCGCGGCCACGGCCCGCGCGTACGGCATGGATCTGATGCTGGGCTGCCTGGTGGCCAGCTCGCTGGGCATCGCACCAGCGGTGCACCTCACCGGCGACGCCCGCTGGATCGACCTGGACGGGCACCTGCTGCTCGCCGACGATCCGTGGACCGGTATCGACGGCCACGACGGTGTCCTGCGGCTGACCGACGAACCCGGTCTCGGCGTGCGGGCGGCCGGATGAGCACGTGGGCCACCCTGCGCAGCTTCCCGCTGCCGATCCGACTGCTGGTGGTCAACCAGCTCGGCGTCAACATCGGCTTCTACCTGCTGCTGCCCTACCTCGCCGGCTACCTGGCCGACGACGTCGGTCTGTCCGCCGCCGTGATCGGCGTCGTGCTCGGTGTGCGGAACCTCAGTCAGCAGGGCCTGTTCCTGCTGGGTGGCTCGGCCGCCGACCGGCTCGGTGCCCGCAGCGTCATCATCACCGGCTGCGCCCTGCGCGCCGTCGGCTTCGGACTGTTCGCCCTCAGCACCTCGTTGCCGCTGCTGCTGGCCGCGTCGATCCTGTCCGGGCTGGCCGGGGCGCTGTTCAACCCGGCGGTGCGCAGCTATGTGGCGCAGGCCGCCGCCGACCGGCGCGCCGAGGCGTTCGCGTTGTTCAACGTGTTCGCAAGCGCGGGCGCGCTGCTCGGTCCACTGCTGGGCTCGGCGCTGTTGCTTGTCGATTTCCGGGTCGCCGCGTTGACCGCCGCGGCGGTGTTCACCGGGCTCACCGTGGCGCAGGCGATCTGGTTGCCCGCCCAATCGGTCACGTCCAGCGCGGCAACCGTCTGGCAGGACTGGCGCACCGGCATCGCCGACCGCCGGTTCCTGGCGTTCAGTGTGGCGCTGGCCGGCATGTTCGCGTTGCAGACCCAGCTGTACCTGATCCTGCCGGTGCAGGCGGAACACGTCACCGGGCAGCCCGTGGCGGTCGCGGTGCTGTTCGTCGTCTCCACCGTCGTGACGCTCAGCCTGCAACTGCCCCTGACCGGCTGGCTGCATCGCCGGGTCAGCCGCGGCACGAGCATCGCCGCAGGTATGGCCGTGATGGGAGCCGGTTTCCTGCTGCCGCTGCTGCGGGTGGAATCGGCGCCACCGGCGCTGCGGCTGCTGCCGGTAATGTCCGCTGCTGTCCTGCTCACCCTCGGGGTGATGATCACCCAGCCGTTCGTTCTGGAGCTGATCCCCGCCTTCGCCGGGCCGGGACTGACCGGCACCTACTTCGGTTTGTTCTACCTGGTGTCCGGGATTCTCGCCGCCGGGTGCACCGCCGCGGTCGGCGCGGCGGTGGGCAGCTCCGCGGGTGCCGGTGTACCCGCAGCGGCGTGGCTGCTGACCGCTGGTGTCGGGCTGGCATCGGCGGGTGCGGTGTGGCTGCTGCGTCGTGGCGGCCTGCTCACGCCGGCACCGGCACCGGCGGGCGTGTCATGAGCGGAGAGAATTTCCTCACCGACAACCCGGAGCTGTACGAACAACAGTTTCCTGACCCGGGCCACGTCGCCGCCCGGTTCGTCGATGACCTCGTACGTCGATTCGCCGACCGCACCGTCGCCGCGCCCCGGCTGCTCGACGTCGGTTGTGGCACCGGTCGCGACGCCGGGCACCTCGCCACCCTCGGTTACACCGCCACCGGACTGGACACGTCGGTGCCGATGCTGACCTACGCGCAGCGTCGCCATCCCCGAGTCCGGTTCGTGTACGCCGACCTGCGCACCTTCGACCTGACCGGCCACTTCGACGTCATCACCTGCCTGGACAGCGCGTTGCTGTACTGCCACCACAACGCCGACCTGACCGCGTTCCTGCAGCGCTGCCACCGGCACCTGCGCCCCGGTGGGCTGCTGCTGGCGGAGATGCGCAACGGCGCCTTCTTCCTCGGCAACACCGAACTCCTCGACGGTGCCCACACCCGCAGCGTGACCTGGCACGACGTCACGTACACCTCCGCGACGCGGCTGTGGATCGACCACCGTGAGCAGCTGCTGCGCCGCGAACGTGTCTGGACCTGGCCGGACTGCCCGCAACCGCTGGTGCAGACCTCGGCGTGGCGGCTGCTGTTCCCCGCCGAACTGCGGCACCTGCTCGACACCGCCGGCTTCGACGTGGTGGCCCTGTTCGACACCCCCGGGCCGCGGACCGACCCGCCCTGGCATCCGGCAGCCGCGCTGTCTGACGTCCTGTCCGGCGACCGCCTGCACCTGGTCGCCCGCCGCCGCAACGAGGCGGCCTAACTCGCACCTGTGTATCGAAAGGACATCCCCATGATTCACCCTCCGGTCACCGCGCCACGCGTATCTCGCCGTGGCCTGCTCGGCGGCGCCGCCGCCGTCTCCGCCGCCCTGCTCACCGGCTGTGGCCCGGGTCAGGACTCGGCCGCCACCTCGTCCGGGCAGCCCCAGCGTGGCGGCCGGCTGCGGGTGGCGTTCGCCGGCGGCGGTGTCAACGAGACGTTGGACCCCCACCTGGCGAACCTGTTCAACGAGGCATCGCGCGCCAAGGCGATGTTCGACAAGCTCGCCGACTACGGTCCGGACGTCTCCATCCAGCTGCGCCTCGCCGAACGCTGGGAGCCCAGCAGCGACCTCACCCGCTGGCGGATCACCCTGCGCCAGGCCACCTTCCACGACGGCAAGCCGGTCCGCTCCGCCGACGTGCTCTACAGCTATTCCAGGATCACCGACCCGAAGAAGGCGTTCCGCGCCAAGGCCAGTCTCGGCCTGCTCGACCTGCCCAACAGCCGGGCCGTCGACGACCGCACCCTGGAGTTGGCTCTCAAGCAGCCCTTCGCCGAGTTCCCCAACGCCCTGGCCGCGTTCGGCGCGTACATCGTCCCCGAGGGCGCCGACAGCTTCGAGCGGCCCGTCGGTTCCGGACCGTTCACCTTCGACTCCTGGCAGCCCGGCCGATCGCTGCTGCTCAAGCGGTACGACGGCTACTGGGAGGGCGCCGCGCACCTCGACGAGTTGGAGTATCTGATCAGCAACGAGGAGTCGGCCCGAGTCAACGCCCTGCTCGCCGGCCAGGTCGACTACGCGCACGACATCACCCCCACCACCGCCCGTACCCACGCCGACGGCGGCCGGATGACCGTCACCCGGATGCCGAACAGCACCATGCAGTCGTTCGCCATGAAGGTCGACCGGCCGCCGTTCGACAACCGCGACCTGCGCGAAGCCATGTTCCTGCTCACCGACCGCCAACAGCTGGTCGACACTGTCCTGGCCGGTTCCGGCCAGGTCGGCAACGACCTGTTCGGCAAGGGCTACCAGTACTACGCCGACGACATCGCCCAGCGCACCCGCGACCTCGACCGGGCCCGGTTCCTCATCGACAAGGCCGGCGCCAAGGGGCTGCGGATCCCGCTCGACACCGCGTCGGTGGCCAGCGGTTTCGTCGAGGCCGCCAGCGTCTTCGCCGAACAGGCCAAGCAGGCCGGGCTCGTCATCGAAACCGCGATGGGCAACAAGGACACCTACTGGAAGGACATCCTCAACTCCGGTGTGCTGGCCTCGTACCGCTCCGGCGCCATGCCCATCGAAACGCACATCTCGCAGCGGCTGCTGACCAACTCCACCACCAACGCCACCCGATGGGCCCGCCCCGAGTTCGACGCCCGCTACGCCAAGGCCGTCTCCAGCGCCGACGAGGCGACCCGCCGGCAGGCGTACGGCGACATGCAGCGCACCCTGCACGCCGAGGGCGGATTCCTGATCTGGGGCTTCGCGGACTTCCTCGTCGCCACCGCGCCTCGCGTCGGTGGGGTCTCCTCCGACGCCCCGGCCAACACTCTCGACTGGGCCCGTTTCGACAAGGTCTGGCTGGGGTGAGTCTGCCCCGTTACGCGGCCGGTCGGCTGCTGCTCGGCCTCGGGCAGGTCGCCGGGATCACCACCATCGTGTTCGTGCTCACCGAGGCGTTGCCCGGTGACGCCGCCGTGGTGATCGCCGGCGACCAGCCCGACCCGGCCCGCATCGCCGCGATCCGGGCACAACTGGACCTCGACCGACCGGCCTGGCAGCGCTACCTCGACTGGCTGACCGACCTGATCCGCGGTGACCTCGGCGTCTCGCTGATCTCGCAGCGGCCGATCGTCGAACGCCTCGCCGACAGCGCGGCGGCAACGCTGCTGTTGGCGGCGGTGACCCTCCTCGTGCTGGTACCGCTTGCCATCGCGCTGGGCATGCTGGCGGCCCGCCGGGAAGGGGGACGACTGGACCGGACGGTGTCCGCGGTGTCGGTCGCGCTGTACGCGGTACCCGAATTCGCCCTGGCGATCCTGCTCATCGCCGTCTTCGGCGTCCAACTCGGCTGGCTGCCACCCACCGCGTTCGGCGCCGACCTGCTCGCCCGGCCGTCCGTGCTCGTGCTGCCGTTGCTGGTGCTGCTCGCTCGGCCGATCTGCACCATCAGCCGGCTGACCCGCGCCGGCATGCTCGACGCCCTGCGCGGCGAGCACGTGCGCCACGCCCGACGGCTCGGCATCACCGGCAGCCGGCTGTGGCTCCGCCACGCCCTGCCCGGCGCGCTGGCACCCGTGGTGCAGCAACTCGCCCGCACCACCGACTGGCTGCTCGGCGGCGTCATCGTCGTCGAGGCGGTGTTCGTGATCCCGGGCCTCGGCACCGCCCTGGTCGACGCCGTGTCCACCCGGGACATCCCGACCGTGCAGGCGTTGTGCGTCCTGGTAGCCGTCACCACCGTGGTGGTGAACCTGGCCGCCGACCTGGTGGCGTTCCGTCTCGCACCCCGGATCGGAGTCGTCAGGTGAGGCGGCTGCGCGCCCTGACCGGGGCGCTGCTGCTCGCGGTGCCGCTCGCGCTGGCCGTCTTCGGCCCGCTGCTGGCCGGCGAGCCGGGCGACCGCACGTTCCCGTTCTCCGACGACGGTCTGCTGGGCACCGACTTCGTCGGCCGCGACGTGGGGCGGCAGATCCTGCTCGGCGGCCGGTCCGTCGTCGTGGTCGCCGTCTGCGCGACGCTGCTGGCGTACCTCGTCGGTGTGCCGGTCGGGCTGCTGGCCGCCGCCACCCGCCGCCGGTGGGTCGACGAGCTGCTCATGCGCCCTCTCGACCTGATGCTGGCGGTGCCGTCGCTGTTGCTGCTGATCCTGCTGGCGGCCACCGCGCCGCCCGGGCCCCTCACCCTGGTCGGGATCGTCGCGCTTATCGGGTTGCCGGAGATCGCCCGGATCACCCGGGCCGCCGCGCTGCCGCTGGCCCACGGTCCGGCGATGGAGGCGATGCGCCTCTACCGCGAGACGTGGTGGCGGCGCGGTCCCGGCTACATCGGTACCGGCATCCGGCGGATTCTGCTTGCCGACGCCGGAGTCCGGTTCATCGGCGCCATCTACCTGGTGGCCACCGCGAGTTTCCTGGGCATCGGCGTGGCACCTGACGCTGCGGACTGGGCCGTCATGGTGGACCGCAATCGCACCGGCCTGTTCCTCCAACCCTGGGCGGTCGCCGTGCCGGCCGCGCTGATCATCTGCCTGGCTGTCGGGTTCAACCTGGTCACCGACCGGATGCTGAGCACACCTGCCGTCCCCAGCCCCGCACCACCGCCCGTACCAGCCACGACCGGCGACCGCCCGCACCCGCCCAACGCCCTTCTTCGGGTGCGGGAGCTGTCGGCCGCGACCGTCGACCGGACGTTGGTCGACGGCGTCTCGTTCAGCCTGTCGGCCGGCGAGATCCTCGCTGTGATCGGCGCATCCGGCAGTGGCAAGACCACCACCGCCCGGGCCCTGCTCGGCGAGGTCGCCCCCGGCGTCACCCTCACCGGCACCATCACCCTGGCCGGCCGGCCGGTCACGACCGCCAACCCGCCCAGGCCCGGCACCGTCGGCTATGTGCCCCAGCAACCCGGCGCCGCCCTCAACCCGGTACGCCGCATCGGCGCGGTGCTCCATGAGATTGCCCGGCACCAGGCACCGGGCGACAGCCGTAGCGCCCAGCGGAGCGCGGTGACGGCGACCCTCGAACGCGTCAGCCTGCCGACCGACAGGCGGTTCCTGCGCCGCTTCCCGCACCAGCTTTCCGGCGGTCAGCAACAACGCCTCGTCATCGCCCACGCTCTGCTGGCCCACGCGGTACTGCTCATCGCCGACGAGCCCACCACCGGCCAGGACGCGATCACCCGAAACGCTGTCGCCCGGGAACTGACGAAACTCGCCCGCGACGGTATCGCCGTCATCCTGCTCAGCCACGACCTGCACCTCGTACGAGCCGTCGCCGACCAGATCCTCGTGCTGCACCGAGGCGCCACCGTCGAATCCGGTCCGGCCGCCGAAGTGCTCGCCGTGTCACGGCACCGGCACACCCAGCAACTGCTCGCGACGCCGCCGGCCGGGTCACCGGCGGTGGTCGGCGAGGACCGGCCGCTGCTGCGTGTCGCCGGCCTGAACGCCGCTCACCGCGACGGCGGTCGGCACCGCGCCGTGCTCCGCGACGTCAGCCTGACCGTCGCCGCCGGAGAGTGCCTGGCGGTGGTCGGCCGGTCCGGAAGTGGCAAGACCACGCTCGCCCGCTGCATCGCCGGCCTGCACCCCGCCCGCACCGGCCAGGTGATCCTCGCCGAGCACCGCCTCGCGGCACACCTCGACCAGCGTCAGCCCCACGAACTCGGGGCGGTCCAGTACGTGTTCCAGGACGCCCGTGCCAGCTTCAACCCCTACCGGCCGGTCCTCGACCAGATCGCCGGGCCGGCGCGACGCCTGCGGGACGCCGCGCCGGACCAGGCCCGTCACACCGCCCTGCACCTGCTCGAACGGGTGGGTCTCACCGAACACACCGTGATCCAACGTCCTGACCGGCTCTCCGGCGGCGAACTGCACCGCGCGGCGCTCGCTCGTGCTCTCGCCAGCGAGCCCCGCGTCCTCATCTGCGACGAGACGACCGCCGGGCTCGACAGCGTCACCCGGCACGGCATCCTCACGCTTCTCGACGAGCTGCGACGCACTCTCGGACTGACCGTGGTCATGATCAGCCACGACCGGGACGTCGTGGCTCACCTCGCCGACCACGTCGTCGTTCTCGACGACGGAACCGTCGTCGACAGCGGACCGGCCGACGCCCTGCTCAACCACGCACACCACCCGCTGACCCGCGCGCTTCTGAACACCGACCCGGCGACCGCCGCGGCACCGTCGAACCCATGACCGGAGGCACCATGCAGCAGTACCGACGCAACGTCGGCCCGTACGACGTCCAGCCGGCCGACCAACGGCACCTCGACGGAGCGCGCGGCGTCATGCTCGACACCTTCTACCGCGACTTCGGCTACGGCTACCGGCCCGACTGGCACCGGGACGTCATCGACCTCGACGGCTCCTACCTCACGCCGCAGCATCACGCCCTGTTCGTCGCGACCAAGGGCGACGAGGTCGTCGGCACCACCGCGGTGCGGGCCGGTGGGCCCAAGAGCCCACCACACCCGCGTTTCCTCGCCCAGCGTTACCCGGACGAGACCACCGCGCAGCTGTTCCGGGTCTACGTCCGGCCGGAACACCGACGCTACGGCCTCGCCCGGGCACTCGTCGGCCTCGCCGTCGATTTCGTCACTCAGCAAGCGCATTACCGGGCGCTCTACCTGCACACGGATCCGCGCATCGACGGTGCCGAACCGTTCTGGCGGAGCCTGGCCACGCCGATCCACGACCCGCGTGACGGCGGCGACGACATCTACCAGACCGTCCACTTCGAGATCGCGCTGCCCGGCCGCCCCCGTTAGCGACCGGGCGGACCTCGTCGCGCTACAACGAGCGGTCAGCGGCGGCCCGTGCCGGGCCCGATTCCACCTCCAGCAGTTGCCGGCGCTTGTTGTTGCCGAGCCACCGGTGCGATCCGGGCTTGCGGGCCTCGTTCGTGAGGTGACCAACGGCGAACCGGTAGGTGAGAGCCTTGAGTCGCGCGCCGAAGCGGCCTCCGACGAACATCCTGTTCGCGGTGTCGTCCCGGCCCGCCAGTTGGTAGATGCCGGCATGTGTGCCCAGGCCGACACACATGGCGCCGAAGAAGACACTCGCCGGCTCGGGGGGCGTACCCGCGATGCGCCGCAGTACCGTGTCCGCGGCGTGCGCGCCGAGGCAGCTCGCCGTGTACGCGCTCATTCGGTACGGCACGCCCGACGGCGCCGCCGAGTCCCCGGCCGCGATGATGCGCTCGTCGTCGACGCTGGTCAGCGTCTCGTCGGTGATCAGGCGGCCGATGGCGTCGGTCCGCAACCCGCTGCGCGTGGCCAGATCCGGCACCCCGAAGCCCGCGGTCCAGATGGTGATCGCGCTCGGCAGCGTACGACTGTCACCGAGCCGCACGGCGTCCCGCGTGACCTCGGTGACCTCGGTGCCGGGACCGGCCAGGACGTCCACGCCGATCCTGGTGAGCGACCTGCCGGCGGCGCGTCGGGCCCGCGGGTGCAGGTACGCGCCGAGCGTACCCCCGCAGGCCAGACTGACCCGGTGCCCCCGCTCGGCCAGCTCGGCGGCGGTTTCGATGCCGGTCGGCCCGGCACCGACGACCGTCACCGGGGTCGCGGGGCCCTGGTCGTCGAGGATCGAGCGCAGCCGCTGCGCTGCCTCGAGGGTGGCCATCGGGTAGGCGAACTCGGCGGCGCCGGGAACGCGTGAAGCGGCGCTCGCGCTGCCCACCGCGTAGACCAGATAGTCGTAGCCGAGGCTGCCGGCGCCCAGCAGAGTCACACTGCGCTGAGCCGCGTCGATCGCGGTGACGGTGTCCTGGACCAGCCGCACGTCTTCGGCCAGCACCTGCCGGTACGGCACGACCGCGTCGTGGACACCGGCGACCACGTGGTGCAGCCGGAGCCGGATGACGAAGTCCGGCCGCGGATTCACCATGGTCACGGTGACGTCGTCGCGCTGCGTCAGGCGATTGGCCGCCATCACGCCGGCGAATCCGCCGCCGACCACTACCACCCTGGTGTTCCCTGCCATGTCTGACTCCCTTCGCGGACGGGTTCAACCACCAAGACACCGGCAGCGCCACAGGTGTGACTAGCCGTGGCTCACCTCACTTCCTGCCGCCGCCATCCGACTGGTCGGCGGCGCTGAAATGACGTGATCCCCTGACGGATCGCCAGGCCGTCAGGGGATCACCGAGGAACAGATACGTCAGGGCACCGCCACCGCCGCGTCGTTGTTGCCCGGCATCCGGGTCACGCTGGGCAACAGCGGATCGGTAGCTGCCGCACGGCTGGTCGCCTCGTCGGGCGGGCAGATCGCGGTTTGCAGCAACGTGTACCAGGCAATGTCGATCGGGTGCGGATCGGGCAGGCCGATCTGGTAGTGGCTGAGGTTGATCCCGGAGGACACCTGGCGGGCGCCGTCCCGGCTGTGCATCGAGTACGTCAGGTGACCGATGACCGCGCCGTCATGGCCCCAGAATTCGCCGCACGGGGTGGGTAGCGAGTAGATGCCGAGACCGTAGCTGCCGGCGTCGGGCTGCTCCGGCAGCATCGGCACCCCGGTGAGCATCTCGTCGAGGGTGGTCGGGCTGAGCAGGTCACCGCTGAGCAGCGCCCGGAAGAAGGTGTTCAGGTCTGCCGTGGTGGCGATCATCTCGCCGGCCGTCCAGGCCCAGCTCATGTTGAACTCGCTGAGGTCGCGTACGCCGAACGGGGCGAAGTAGGCACCACTGTGCGGGCCGCGGATCCTCGGGTCGGCGCCGGGGAAGGACGTTCCGGTGAGTTTCAGCGGCCGCAGGATGCGCCGCTGCACCTCGGCCGCCGCGTCCTTGCCGGTGATCTTTTCGATCAGCAGGCCGGCCAGGACGTAGTTGGTGTTCGAGTAGCTGAACCGGGCGCCGGGAGCGTTGGTCGGCGGCATGGCCAGGCCGATGGCGACCAGGTCCGCCGGAGCGTACGTGGTGACCTGCATCTGGTTGATCGCCGCGTACGAGTCGAGCAGGGCGTTGGTGTAGTTGCCGATGCCGCTGGTGTGGTTCAGCAGCATCCGGACGGTGACCTGGTCGCCGAGCTCACCCGGCACGACGTCGGGTAGCCACTGCCCGATCGGGTCGTCGAGGCTCAACCGGTCCTCGTCAACGAGTTGGAGCACGGTGGTGGCGACGAACGTCTTGGTGACGCTGCCGATCCGGTGCCGCAGTTGCGGCTGCATCGGCCGAGGTCTGGTCAGGAACGCCTGGCCGGCGGCGTCACGCCAGTCGCGCCGGCCATCGCGCACGGCGACCAGGACGCCTGGGGCGCCGGCTTCGGGTACCGCGGCGAGTGCGGTGCGCAGCTCGGCGCGGTCCAGCCCACCGGCGGATGGCCCGGCTGGCGGACGCGGCTGCGCTGCGGCGGAGGCGGGTACGACAGCGATCGTGGTTGCCAGCGCCACGCTGGACGCCACGATCTTCAGTGTCCGAAATGTACGTGACATACAGACATACTCACCGGGTCTGTCCCTGGTCACATCCTGCTCAGGCGGGAGATCCGGCTCCCGCTGCGGTACGAAGGAGAGTCAACCGATCGACGCACGGCTGTCCGAAGCCGGCTGCCGGGTTCGACTCCTCGGCTTGGGTGACGGTGGCCGGGCGCCGGCTTCTGCCGACGTCAGGCCCAGGCAGGCGGGGTTTGGCGACTGCGACGACGGGGGTAGAGAGCGTCCGCTCGTCACCCAACCCCCGAAGGAGACGGTCATGTCGGTGCAGGCGTTCCTCTATGTCGTCGCGGTCATCCTGCTCGTGCTCGCCGCGTTGCCCCTGCCTACCCGGGGCGTCTCGCTCGCGCTGCTCGGCGCGGCGTGCGCCCTGCTGGCCTACGCCTGGCCGGTGATCACCGGTTAGGAACGAACTCAGCGTGCTCGTCCGAGGAGCCCTGCCATCGCTCTCTCTCGCTATGGCAGGGCTCCTGCCGTTGTCGCCGCCCCTGGTGCACGCAGCGGGCGGGGCGGTCAGGCGCGCTGACCGACGGGGACGGAGTCGCCATGGTCAGGAGCAGTCGACAGTGAGTCCGGCGGCGGTGAGCATCGGCCCCCAGTCGGCGCCGCGGTGGGGGAGTTGGCGGACACCCGGTGACTGTCGAGCTGGCATGCTCTGGAAGGTGTCGGGACTGATCGGGGGAACCGCCGGGCGCCGGGAAGGGACCATCATGTGCACCGAGTTGGCGGACATCCTGGCTGCGGCAGCCCAGGGGCAGTTCCCGGCGCCGGACGGGGGCGTCACCGTGGTGCCACAGCCGAGCAGTCGTGACGCCGGAGTGGTCGCCTTCACCGCCCACTCGGTGGTCTTCACCGACGAGGACCCGGTGTGGGTGCGCCGCATCCTGGCGAGTCTCGACTGCGACCCCCTGGCGGCCGCGATGAATCCGGCCTTTCTATGCGCGCTGCTCGACCGCACCCGGCGCGCCATGGACACGATCGACCTCCTGACCGTGGCGAGCCCGCTGGCCGGTGAGCCTCCGCTGGACCTGACAGAGGTGGGCAACGCGGATCATCCACGTCGGATCAGGGCCGGTAAGCGCCGTGATGAGCTGCGCGTCTGGGCGGCCGACGGCGGAATCGTCATCCTCGGCCGCGGTGTGGCAGGTCGCTGGGAGACGGCGATCGAGGTCGACGAAGGTCATCGAAGCCGGGGCCTCGGGCGGGCACTGGCGACCGCCGCCCGGCACCTGGTGCCCGACGGCCAGCCCGTCTGGGCGCAGCAGGCCGCCGGCAACGCACGCAGCGTCCGCGCTTTCCAGGCGGCTGGCTTCCGGCCGGTGGGAGCCGAAGCGCTCCTGACCGAGAGCGGTGGTGCGGGTCGGGGTGGACGCGTCAGCTCAACCTGAAGGCGACGTTGTCGACGTCGAAGGTCGTGACGCCGTTGCCGGCCGTCTCGCTGCCGAGGAAGCTGACCGTCGCGGTGCGTTCGGTCGCCGCGGTCCCGGACGACATGGTGTACTGCCGCCACTCTGCTCCTCCGTCGAAGGCCAGGGAGAACCGGGTCTTCGGGGGGATGCCGGTGACTGCCAGCCCGACGTTCAGGTAATCGCCACGGCGGGTTTCGGTGGTGGTGGTCCGGACCCAGAAGCGGACCGTCAGGTCGCAGTTGGCCGGGACCGTGACGGTGGTGCGCAGCAGGTCGGTACGGGTCACGTCCAACCCGGCGAAGGTGGCGTACGCCCGGCCGGTGCGCGCGGGCCGGGTCGTGTCGCCGAGCACGACGATGCGGGGGCCGGCCTCCCAGCCATCGGTGCCCCGCTCGAACCCGGGGTTGGGATGGATCTGGCCGGTGCAGGTTGGGTCGGCTGCCGGCTGGTCGGCGGGCGCGCTGCCGGGGGTCAGGAGCAGCAGGGCCGCAGCGAGTGTGGTGGTGACGAGGGCCTTCATCAGTTCTCCCCGTAGCAAAGGCATTCGAGACGGTCAATCGACCATGCGTCACCGGGGTTGGCGCGTCAAGCCCGTCCCACCCCTGGGGCCGGCGGATCCGGCAGCCTACAGTCGGATCATGAGCACCGACGCAGGATCGCGGCTCCGGTTCCCTCGGCCGCGGTCGTGACACCCGCGCCATCGGCCGGGCCCGGGACGACAGCACCCGCCGCCGGTCGCGTACGCGCCGTCTACCCCGGCAGCTTCCATCCCTTCACCGCCGGGCATGTGAACGTGGTGCGGCGTGCACGTGACCTCTTCGACGAAGTGGTCGTGCTGGTCGCCGTCAACAGCGACAAGCGTCCAGACGTCGGCGAGGAGGAGCGAGCCGCCGCCGTCCGGGCTGCCCTGCCGGTCGAGTGGACCTCCGTCACCGTGGTCGCCTGGAGCGGGTTGACCTCCGAATACTGCCGTAGTCATGACGTGGCGGTGATCGTGCGCGGCGTGCGGAACACCAGCGACCTTCAGGCCGAGCACCGACTCGCCGCGATGAACCAGTCGCTCGGTGTCCCCACGGTGTTTCTGCCTGCGCAACCCGAACTGACCAGGTTGTCCTCGACAGCGGTACGCACGCTGGGAAGCTGACCCGCCTCGGCGGCGCCGACCGACCCTGGTGATGAGTTGTCGCGCCCGCATCCGTCATACCTACGACGGAACACCGCGAGACGGAAGGATGACGTGATGGGTGCGGACACGCGGCCGAAGGAGCTGGGTGTGGGCGGTCTGGATGAGATCGACGAGTCGGCGTTCACGGGGCTGGCGCAGCGGCACCGGCGCGAGCTGCACGTGCATTGTTACCGGATGCTCGGGTCGTTCGAGGATGCCGAGGACACCGTCCAGGAGACGTTCCTGCGTGCCTGGCGGCGGCGGGAGACCTTCGCGGGGCGCTCGTCGTTCCGGGCCTGGTTGTATCGGATCGCCACCAACGCCTGCCTGGACCTGCTGGCCAAGTGCCGCCCGGAGCCGGCGACCGGCGGGGAGGCGCGGTGGTTGCAGCCCTACCCGGACCGGCTGCTCGACGAGTTGGCCGCGGGCGTCGCGGACGAGCCGGAGGTCGTCGCCGTCGCGCGGGAGACGATCGAGTTGGCGTACCTGGTCGCGGTCCAGCACCTGGCGCCGCGCCCACGGGCGGTGCTGATCCTGCGGGACGTCCTCGGTTGGCCGGCGAAGGACGTCGCGGAGCTGCTCGGCGACTCGGTCAACTCCGTGAACAGCGCGTTGCAGCGGGCCCGCGCGGGCATGCGGGAGCATCTGCCCGCCGAGCGGCAGGACTGGACCGGCGGCGAGGAGGACGCCGGGACACGGGAGCTGGTGCGCCGCTACACCGACGCCAGCGTGGCCACGGACATCGACCGGCTCGCCGCGCTGCTGCGCGACGACGTCCGCTGCTCGATGCCGCCCACCCCGGGCCTGCACGTCGGCCGCGAGGCGGTGGTGACCGACTGGGTCAACAGCGGCTTCGTGGGCATGACGGGCCTGCGTGCCGTCGAGACCCGGGTGAACCGGCAGCCCGCAGTCGCCTTCTACCACTGGCGGGAGCGCGAGGGCACGTACCTACCGCTGACGATCGACGTGCTACGGGTCACCGGCGGGGCGATCAGCGAGATCATCACGTTCCACGACGACCAGTTCCCGCGGCTCGGGCTACCGGAACGCCTGCTGGCCGACGGCACCGACTGACCACTCGACCTCACCGGACCGGACAGACCGTAGGTTTCGCCGACCGTCGCATCCGGGTAGCGGAGGGCGCATGAATCGCAATCTCGCGAAGGGTCTGCAGGTTGCGTGGGATCTGCCGGAGTTTCGCGGCGGGTTGCGACACCTCATCGATCTCGACGAGGTGTCGGTGCTGCTGGCCACGCTGTCCGTTCCAGAACCTGACCGCGAGGTGGAGCGCGGTGCGTTGCTGCTGCTGCGGTCCGGTCTGGAGGCGGTTGAGGTGCGTGAGGCGGTGTTGCTGCTGCTGGAGCGGGACGAGGTACGCCGGCCGCTCGTCGCGGCGGTGGAGCCGCTGGTGGACCGGCCGGGTCAGGCTGCGGCCATCGCCTCGGCGGCCGAGGATCCTGCGGTACGACGCGAGGTGCGGGCGGTGCTGGACAGCGCCCGGGTGCGCGAGCTGATCTGGCAGGCGATCGACAGCCAGGTCAGCCACGACCGGCTCGGACTGATCCGGCAAACGGCGCTGCTGTTCGTGCGGCACTCGAGCGTACGGCGTCTTGCCTGGGCCCTGCGCCGACACGGCGTGCTGCGCGAACTACGTCGCAAGCCGTGATCTACGGCGGTTGCCGGGCGGCCGACCGGCGACCCGATAATTCGAAGGCGTCGCGGCGGTGTGCGACGCTAGCGTGCCACCTCGTGGGCAGCCCGAATCTCCGCACCGAGCGTCTTGAGCTTCGTTCCGTACGGGACGAGGACATCGATCGCATCCTGGAGTTCCGCAACCTGCCGGAGGTCACCCGCTGGCTCGTGCGCACCGAGGTCGACCCGGCGTCCTTCCGGGCGGCGTGGCAGCGCGCGGCGGAGGATCCTGACGACCACAGCAGGGCGGTGGTGCTCGGCGGGGTGGTGATCGGGACCGTCTCGCTCGACGTGATCGACGGCATGGGGCAACCCGGCATGCCGGCGCGGACCGAAGCCCAGCTCGGCTACGTTTTCGACCCGGCGTACGGCGGTCAGGGTTACGCGACCGAGGCGGTCACCGCGATGGTGGCGTACGCGTTCGAGCGGCTGGGCGTGCGAAGGATCACCGCCGGCTGCTTCGCGGACAACCTCGCCTCCGTGCGGATCCTCGAGAGGATCGGCATGCGTCGTGAGCAGCACGGTGTCGGTGACTCCTGGCACGCCGAGCTGGGCTGGGTGGACGGCTACACGTACGCCCTGCTCGCCGAGACCTGGCGGCAGGTGTCGGGGTCAGGTGCGGCGGAGGTACCCCGACCGGCGCGGAGTCGGTGACCCGGTCGGGCCGGGCCGAGCTACCCACGCTCGGCCCAGCCCGGCTGGTCATCGGGTGAACCGGTTGGCGGCCTCGCCTTCCAGATGGCCTGGTGGGAGGCGGCGTCCGCAGATCACGAGCAGGAGATCCTGGGCCAGCCCGCGCACCGGCGTTCCGCTGCCGTGGCACCAGTCGAGGTCGGTTGCCCGCAGCGCCACCCCGGTCAGGTCGGTGCCGAAGAACGCGATGTTCCTGGGTGCCAGCCCAGCGAGGACCATAGCCATCCGGTCCGGCGGAATCCGCCGGTCCAACCCGAGGCTGACGGTGATGTCGAGCCCGTGGATGACGTCGTGGGACAGGGCTCCGAGCGCACCACCGCCCGGCGGCTTCCAGGGATGGGCGACGTTGTCGCGGAGCGTCGCCAGGAGTTCTGCGCTGGTCATGCGGGTCGCGTCACGCCGTGCGCACCGATCGGCCATCCGGTTGACACGGCCGCCTGCCTTCACCAGCTCCACGAGCGTCCGGCCGAGTGAGGTGCGGAACGGCATCGTCGTGTGGGCGACGACCTCGCGTACCCGCCAGCCGGCGCACAGGGTCGGCGCGTCCCACTGGTCTGGTCGAAGGGTGGCGAGCAGCTCCACCTGCTCGCTCCGTTCTGCGGTCACCGCCGCTCGGATGTCTTCTTCAGTCACTGTCAGCCCTTCATCGTCGCGGTCCGTCTGCAAAGGGACGTGCTGCATGACATACGGACGGAGCGCGGGAATCTCATCGGTCGGTCCGTGTCGTTCCCGATGCGTAGGGTCGGGAGGATGTTCGAGACGTCGACCGACGAGGGTGCCGAGCTGGAGCGGTTCCGCACGGAACTCACCGGCTACTGCTACCGGATGCTCGGCTCCGGTTTCGAGGCCGAGGACGCGGTGCAGGAGACGCTGGTGCGGGCGTGGCGGTCCTACGACCGTTACGACGAGCGACGAGCATCGCTGCGCACCTGGCTGTACCGCATCGCCACGAACGTCTGCCTCGACATGCTCCGCAGCGCGCAGCGCCGGGTTCTGGCCATCGACCTGGGCCCCGCTGCCCAGGCCGGCGCCGCCCTGGGCCCGCCGGTGGCGGATCAGCGGTGGATCCAGCCGATTCCGGACGGCCGTGCCCTACCGGCGACCGACAGCCCGGAGGAACTGGCCGTCCAGCGCGAGACCATCCGGCTGGCGTTCGTCGCGGTGCTCCAACACCTGCCGCCCCGGCAACGCGCCGTACTGATCCTGCGCGACGTGTTGTGCTGGCCGGTAGGGGAGGTTGCACAGCTGCTGGAGACCACCATGGCCGCGGTGAACAGCTCGCTGCAACGGGCCCGGGCGACGCTGCGGGAGAACGGACCCACACCCGGCGATCCGTGGCGACCCGCCGACCCGGCCCACCGGGATCTGCTCGACCGCTACTGCACCGCGTTCGAACGCCATGACGTCGCCACGCTGGTGTCGCTGCTGCACAAGGACGCCACGATGTCGATGCCGCCGTTCGCGTGGTGGCTGCGCGGCCGAGACGATATCCATCTGGCGTTGCTGGACCCGCAGGCGTCCTGCTCGGGCGCCCGGCTGTGGCCGGTGCAGGCGAACGGATCACCGGCGTTCTGGCAGACGCGCCCGGACCCGGCCGGGGACCACCGGCCGTTCGCGCTCGTGCTGCTCGATGTGGCCGACGGGCTGATCACCGATATCGTCACGTACCTCGACGTCGACCGGCTGGTGCCGCTGTTCGGGATCCCGCAGCCGGCCCGGTGGTAGGTGGGTCCGTCGATCGGCGGGCGGTCGGACCGTGGCGCGGGCTCGCCTCAGGTGGCGGGCAGGCGTACCTCGAACCGGCAGCCGCGGTCGGTGTTGCGTACGTTGACCCGGCCACCGTGCGCCTCGACGAGTCCGCGCACGATGGCCAGGCCGAGTCCACCGCCACCGCCTGAGTCGGCCGCACCGGGGGTGCGGGCTCGTTCACCTCGGAACGCCACGTCGAAGACCCGGTCCAGGTCCTCGCCGGGGATGCCGCCGCAGGTGTCGGAGACGGCCAGCCAGACGTTGTCGGTCTCGTGGCCGGCGGCGATGTGCACGCTGCCGTCCTCCGGTGTGTAACGGACGGAGTTGATCAGCAGGTTGCTGACGATCCGGGCGAGTTCGCGTTCGCCGGCCCGCACGTTGGGCCAGCCGCTGTCGGCAGCCACCAGGTGGATCCGGCGGCGGGCGGCCAGCGGCGCGACCCCGGCGATCGCGTCGGACACCACGTCACGCAACGGCACGGTGGTGGGCATGAGCCGCAGCGCGCCGGCGTTGATCCGGGACAGCTCGAACAGGTCGTCGACGAGCTGAGCCATCCGGTCGGTCTCCACCCGGATCCGCCGGTGGTACTCGTCGACGACGGCCGGGTCGTGGATGATGCCGTCCTCAAGGGCTTCGGCCATGGCCCGCAGCCCGGCCAGCGGGGTACGCAGGTCGTGTGACACCCAGGCGACGAGTTCGCGGCGGCCGGCCTCCAGCCGCCGTTCGCGTTCCCGGGCAGCGCGGGCCCAGACCGCCGCAGCGGCCAGCCGGCTGCCGAAAACGGCGCCGACGGCGAGGCTGATCACCGCGGAGGCGCTGACCGTGACGAGAACGACCCACAGGTCGTGCGCGGACAGGAACATCGCCTGCGCGACCGTGGCGACTCCGGCGACCACCGCGAGGACGGTGACCGTGAGCAGCACCAGGATGTGCACGAGAATCGATCGGCCGCGCAGCAGCCGGAGCGCTGCGGCACCGGCCAGGCCGACGACGCCTCCGGCGGCGAGGGCGTAGAGCCCGATGAGCAGCGTGTCGGTCACTGGCCGGCGTCCTCGTCGAGTGGGTCGTAACGGTATCCGACACCCCAGACGGTGCGGATACGCTGCGGGTCGGCCGGGTCGTGCTCGATCTTCTCGCGCAACCGACGGACGTGGACGGTGACCGTCGACTGGTCGCCGAACTGCCATCCCCAGACCTTGTCCAGCAGGTCGCTGCGCGACCACGCTCGGCCCGGATGACGCATGAAGAAGATCAGGAGATCTATTTCCCGGGCGGTCAACGACAGCGGTGTTCCACCCATGGTGGCGACGCGGCGGGCGGCGTCCACGCTCAGCGCCGCGTCGGTCAGCTTCGCCGAGACGGTGGGGTGGGCGGTCTGCGCGGCGGTGCGGCGCAGCACGGAGCGGATCCGCAGCACGAGTTCGCGGGGGGAGAAGGGCTTGGTGACATAGTCGTCGGCGCCGACTTCGAGCCCGAGCACCCGGTCGGCCTCCTCACCGAGCGCGGTGAGCATGACCACCGGCAGGTCGGGCAGCTGCCGCCGGATCCGGCGACAGACTTCGAGACCGTCGATGCCGGGCATCATGAGGTCGAGTACGACGAGGTCGGGTCGCTGGGCGGCGATCGCGGCAAGGCCGTCGGCGCCGTCGGCGGCCAGCTGGACCTCGCAGCCGGCCTGCTCCAGGTAACGTCGGACGACGTCACTGACCGTCGGGTCGTCGTCGACCACCAGCACCCGGTGTCCCATCCTGACCAGGCTATCGACCGGGGGTCACGGGCGACCCTCGGCGGGTCTTTCGGATTCCTTACGGTCCGCCGCCGCGCGTCGCCGCACCACGCAGGCCAGCAGCGTGGTGCCGGCGACGGCGAGCAGGACGGCGACCAGATTGCGGCCGTACGGCAGCGGCAGCACCGAGGTGTTGTCGGCCGAGCGTCCGAATCCCAGGGCGAGGGGCAGTCCCACCACGCTGACCGCTGCGGCGGTGATCGCCGCGGTGCGGACCGTCGTCCGGCACCGTGGCGGAACGCGGGTGAGCGCGACGCCGACGGCGAGCACCGCCGCCATCCAGACGACGTCGTGGCCCACCAGCACGGCGGTCAGGAAGAGCAGCACCCCGCCCGGCGTCACGTCGGCGTCGGTGAGGGCGCCGACGACGGCGTACGCCATGAGCAGGCAGCCGCCGACGACCAACCCGGTCCGGGTCTTCACGGTGTCCCCGCAACGGTGATCCGGCTGATCCACTTGGTCTGCAGCACGCCGGGCCGGTTGGGTGCGATCAGCCGCGCCGGATAGCCGTGGTCGATGTGCAGGGGCTCGCCGCCCAACCGCAGCGCGACCAGGGTCAGCGGATCTTCAACGTGTTCCGGTGGCACCGTGCAGGCCCGGTATCGCCCGCCCACCTGCAGTGACTCGACCAGGGCCGGCGCGCGTCGAGGATCGGCACCCACGAGCGCGACCAGATCGCCCAACCGTACGCCGGTCCACGTCCCGACCGCGCTCCAGCCCTCCACGCAGGCGATCGGCAGTTCCGCGGTGTACTGCGGAAGTCGATAGAGGGCGGCGAGGTCCAGGCTGACGCTGCGGACCGGTCCGATAACCCACAGCCGGTACCCCGGGTCGAGGGCGGCGCCCCGCACTCCGGCGCCGGCCGCGGTCCGGTTCACCGGAAGGCCCTGCGGTCCCGTACCGGGGTGACGTGGGGCGAGCACCGCGAGACCGGCCAACGGTCGGATCGTCTGCCCGACCGTGGTCAGGGTGATCAGCCCGGACGCGGCGGCGACGCCGCCGAGCAGGGCACGCCGGTTCAGGCCGTCCTGCCGTGGCTCAGGGACCATCGGGCGGGCGAGCGCGGCGCGGACCGCCGGCAGGTGTACGCCGATGTGCACCAGGAGCCCGCCGACCGCCAGCCAGGCCACCCAGTAGTGCCCGGCGGTGAAGAAGAACGGCATCGGCGCGTACCAGCGGGAGATGTTGAGTACGCCGCTGACCAGCAGGAACAGTGCTGCGGCGACCAGCAGGCCAGTGCCCGCGCGTTCGGCGGCGTGCGCGATCGAGCGGGCCGGCGGCCAGCTGAACAGGCGCGGGTACACCGACCACAGCTTGGCGCCGAGCAGCGGAATCGAGGCGAGCCCGGTCGCCACGTGCAGACCCTGCGTGAAGCGGTAGAGCCCGACCGGGCGGGCCGGCCACCAGAACCAACCCGGCGGGTGCTGGATCAGGTGGCTGAGCAGACCGGTGGCGAAGCAGATGCCGAAGGCCACGCCGAGGGTGACGCCGAGCTGACTGGTCAGCCGGGTCGACCGTAACCGGGACCGGAACCGCCCGGGGCGCAGCGGTCCGCGCCGCAGCGCCACCGGTGGTGCCGGCAACGGCGTCAGGCACCACCGGGCGAGGCGGCGCAGCACCGCCGCGCGGCCGGTCACCGGGGTGTCAGGGTGGCGAACCACCGACCTGCCTCCGTCCAGGTGTCGAGCACGCGCATCGCGGTGGCGTCGGCCAGCTCGGGAAGCTCGTCGACGGGTACGCAGGCCCAGGGCAGCACGCGGTCGGCGTCGTCCGGGGTCTGCACCGTCGCGGTCCCGGACCAGGCCGGTGTGCCGGCCGGTGCCAGCTCCGCATGGAGGTGTCCGTCGGCGGCCAGCAGTTGACGGCAACGGCGAAGCAGCCGGTACGGGTCACCGCCGATGCCGATGTTGCCGTCGGCCAGCAGCAGGTGCCGCCAGCGCCCGGCACCGGGCACCGGACCGAATACGTCGCGGTGCAGGGCGGGCGCGCCACGACGGCGGGCCAGCCGAACCGCGCTGGCGCTGACGTCGATGCCGAGGGCCGGCCGGCCGGCGTGCACGAGGGCGCTGGTGAGCCGGCCGGGGCCGCAGCCGACGTCGAGGGTGTGGCCGGTGCAGCACTCGATCAGCGCGTCGTCTCCGTCGATCACGTCCCGGCACCAGGTGGCCGGGTCGAATCGGTAGACACCGCCGCTGGCGTGCCGGACCGTGAAGGCGGCCGGGATGCCCGCTGCGGCCCGGTCGATCGCGGTGTCGAAGACCGCGACGGCGTTCACCGGGCGACCGGTGCCGGACGTGGCACCTCGGCGGCGACGGCGCGGGCGAACCGGCTGTCCGGCGGGCACACCCTCGCCACGGCACGGGCGTCGGCGGCGGTGTCCACGTCGGACAGGCAGGGCAGCAGGCGTACCCGCAGGCCGCGCCGACGCAACGCCACCACGGTGGATCGGCCGGTGGTTGCCGTGGAGGTGGCGATGGTACGCAGCACGACGGCGTGGCCGGGGTCGCGCAGCCCCAACGTCCACCATCCGCCGTCGGTGGCCGGGCCGAGCACCGCGTCCGGGCCGCCCGCTGTGGCGAGCAGCTCTCCGGCCTCGTCGAGGTGATCGACGAGGAGTTGTGGGGTGTCCATGCCGATCAGCACGGCGGGTGTGCCGGGTGTGCGGGCGTCGGCGAACGCGTTGGCGAGACGGTCGCCGAGCGAGTCGCCGCGTTGGGGGAGCGTCGCCCAACCCGGCGGGGCGGGGTGGTCGCCGTCGAGGACGAGAACGCGGGAACCGGCCGCGGCGGTGGTGACGGTGTCGAGGGTGTCGGCCAGCGCGGCGGCGGCGACCCGGGCAGCCTGCTCGGGGGTGCAGGGTGGGCAGAGCCGCGTCTTGACCCGCCCGGGTGTCGGCGCCTTGGCCAGCACCAGGATCTGGGCGGCGCTCACCGGGCCAGCACCGCGCTCATGTCGCGGATGGCACGGGCGGTGCCGAGCACGGTGCCGGTCACCTTCGAGCGGGTGCCGGCCGCCCTCGGGCGGTAGTCGACGTCGATCTCGACGACCCGCCAACCGGCCCGGTCCGCCGAGATCAGCAGCTCCAACGGGTAGCCGAACCGTCGGTCGCGCAGCCCCAGCGCCAGCAGGTCGTCGCGGTGTACCGCCCGCATCGGGCCGATGTCGTGCACGGCCAGGCCGGTGGTGCGGCGCAGCCGGTGGGCGAGGACGGCGTTGGCGGCCCGGGCGTGCAGCGGCCACACGCCCCGTCCGACCGGACGGCGTCGGCCGGTGGCCAGCTGCGCCTGACCGGAGCGCACGTACGCGGCCAGCCGGGGCAGTTGCGCCGGGTCGAAGGAGCCGTCGGCGTCCATCACGCACACCACCCCGTCGGCGGGCTGGGCCGCCACGACACCGGCGTGCACGGCGGCGCCGTAGCCGGGCTCGGCAACGCTGATCACCTCGGCGCCGTGGGCGCGAGCCACCTCGGCCGAGTCGTCGGTCGAGCCGTTGTCCACCACGATCGGCCGGTAGCCGGCCGGCATCCGGGCCAGCAGGCCGGGCAGTGCCGGTGCCTCGTTCCGGCAGGGAAGAACCACATCGGTCATGTCGCGGACGCTAATCAGGATCGAGCGGGGCAGGTATTACCAGCCGATGATGAAGTCTTACGAGACGCTGACGGCTGCCCGTCACGGCCGCCGACGGTGCCCGGCTGGTTCTAGCGTCGGCGCGTGACCCACGTACTCGTCACCGGCGGAGCCGGTTTCATCGGGACCCATGTCGTCGCCGCGCTGCACCGGGTCGGTCATCGGGTGTCCGTCGTGGACGCCGGCCATCCGGGTGCGCACCGCGCGCCCCTACCGGACGCCGTGGCCGGCGCCCCGCTGCGCCGGGTCGACCTGCGTGACCGGGCCGCCGTCGCCGACGCCCTGAGCGGCGTCGACGTGGTCGTGCACCAGGCGGCCATGGTCGGGCTCGGCGTGGACCTCGACGACCTGCCCGAGTACGTCGGCTGCAACGATCTCGGCACCGCCGTGCTCCTGGCCGAGATGGCCCGCGCGGGTATCCACCGGCTCGTGCTGGCCAGCTCGATGGTCGTCTACGGCGAGGGCGCCTACACCTGCGTCCGGCACGGTGCGGTACGCCCCGCTCCACGCGCTGCCACCGACCTGGCCGCCCGGCGATTCGAGCCCGCCTGCTCCGACTGCGGCACCGCTCTGGAGCCGGGACTCGTCGACGAGGACGCGCCACTGGACCCGCGCAGCGTGTACGCCGCCACCAAGGTCGCCCAGGAACACCTCACGGCGGCCTGGTGCCGGCAGACCGGTGGCACCGTGGTGGCGTTGCGGTACCACAACGTCTACGGGCCCGGCATGCCGCGCGACACGCCGTACAGCGGCGTCGCGGCGATCTTCCGGTCCGCGTTGGCGGCGGGCCGGGCCCCGCGCGTGTTCGAGGACGGCCGCCAGCGACGCGACTTCGTCCACGTCGACGACGTGGCGGCGGCCAACCTCGCGGCGGTGACGGCCACCGGGAACCGCACCGGCTGGCGGGCCTACAACGTCGCCTCCGGCCATCCGGCCAGCATCGGGGAGATGGCCGCCGAACTCGCCCGGGCCGCCGGCGGTCCCACGCCGGTGGTCACCGGCGAGTTCCGGCTCGGCGACGTGCGCCACGTGGTCGCCTCACCGGCCCGTGCCCAGGCCGAACTCGGATTCCGCGCGGCGGTCCGCCTGGCCGACGGAGTCCGGCAGTTCGCCCAGGCACCACTGCGCGGATGAGCACGACGCTCCTGGCCCGGCTGCGGCGCACCACCGCACGCGCCGACCTGATCGCCGTCGGGGTCGCCGTCGGGTTGTTCGTCGCCGCCGCCGGTGTCGGCGGTCTGCTCCACCTGCTGGGACATCCGGTGCACGCCAGCGCGGCGCCGCTGTTCGCGCAGTGGCGGCCGCACGTCGGCCCCGGCACCCCGCTGGCGGTGGGGTTGGCGGTCCTGGTCTGCTGGCGCGGAGCCGCCCTGGCGGCCCGGCTGCCGTGGCGGCGGCTGCTCGTCCTGTCCTACGCCACCGCGGTGGCCTGGACGCTGTCACTGGCGCTGATCGACGGCTGGCAACGCGGCATCGCGGGCCGGCTGACCACCCACCACGAGTATCTGCACGAGGTGCCCGGCGTCACCGACATCCCCGCCATGCTGGGCGCCTTCACCTCCCGGATCCTCGACTTCCAGCCGGACTCCTGGACCACCCATGTGTCCGGCCACCCGCCGGGAGCGCGGCTGGTGGTCGTCTGGCTGGACCGGGTCGGGTTGGGCGGGGGCGGCTGGGCGGGGACGCTGTGCATCCTGACGGCGGCGCTCACCGCCGTCGCCGTGCCGTACACCGTGCGGCTGCTCGGCACCGACGACGCGGCGCGGGCGGTGCTGCCGTTCGCGGCGTTGTTCCCGGGAGCGGTCTGGTCCGGAGTGTCCGCCGACGGGCTGTTCGCCGGGGTGACCGCCATCGGCGTCGCCCTGCTGGCGTACGGCCTCACCCGGGGCAGCGCGGTCGGCGCGCTCGGCGGCGGCGCGCTGCTGGGTTTCGGCTGTTACCTCTCCTACGGGCTGGTGCTGATGGTCCCGATCGTGCTGGCCGTGGTGATCCTGGGCCACCGGCACCGGCCCGCCGCCTGGTGGGCGCTCGGGGGTGCGGCACTCGTGGTGGGCGCGTTCACGGCCGCCGGCTTCGACTGGCTGACCGGCTATCACCTGGTCATCGAGCGCTACTACCAGGGCATCGCCAGTCGGCGCGCCTACGGCTACTGGGTCTGGGCCAACCTGGCGATCCTCACCGTCACCGCCGGCCCGGCGGCTGCCGTCATCCTCCGCCGCGCGGCGATCGCCGGATGGCAGGCGGTCTCGTCGCTGCGGCCGGGCAGCGGTCTGCCGCGACCGCAGCAGGGCAGTGTCGGGTACGCCGCCTGGCTGCTGCCCGTTGCCGCGGCGGCGGCGATCGTCGCCGCGGATCTGTCCGGCTACAGCAAGGCCGAGGTCGAACGGATCTGGCTGCCCTTCACCTGGTGGCTCATGGCGGGCGCTGCCCTGATTCCCGCCCGCGGCCGCCGTACCTGGCTCGCCGTGCAGGCAGCGGTGGCGCTCGCGATCAATCACCTGCTCCTGACGACGTGGTAGGCCGGCACCCGGCCGGTAGAAACTGGAGGTGAGCGTGTCCCCATCCGCAGAACTCGCCGTCATTGGTGGCTCGGGTCTCTACGCGCTGCTCGACGGCGCCACCGAACACGTCGTCCAGACGCCGTTCGGTGCGCCATCCGACGCGGTGACGATCGCCGACGTCGGCGGCCGTGCGGTGGCGTTCCTCCCTCGACACGGCCGCGACCACCGGCACCCTGCGCACCGGATTCCCTACCGGGCCAACCTGTGGGCGCTGCGGTCGCTCGGGGTACGCCAGATACTCGCGCCGTGCGCCGTCGGTGGCCTGCGGCCGGAACTCGGGCCCGGCACGTTCGTGGTACCCGATCAGCTCATCGACCGGACCAGCGGCCGGGTGCAGACGTACTACGAGCAGGGCGCGGTGCACGTCTCCTTCGCCGACCCGTACTGCCCGGTCGGTCGGCGTACCCTGCTGACGGCTGCCACCGGCCGGTCGGTGCCCGCGCACGACGGTGGAACCATGGTGGTGGTCGAGGGGCCGCGATTCTCCACCCGCGCCGAATCCCGGTGGTACGCGACGGTCGGCGGCGCGGTCATCAACATGACCGGCCACCCGGAGGCGATTCTCGCCCGGGAGATGGCTCTCTGCTACAGCTCGATCGCCCTGGTGACCGATCTGGACGCCGGCGTGGAGAGCGGCCACGGGGTGACCCAGCAGGAGGTGTTCCGGGTTTTCGGCGAGAACACCGAGCGGCTGCGCGGGCTGCTGCTCGACGCGGTCGCCGCGCTTCCGGTCGAGCGGGACTGTCCCTGTCCGCACAGCCTGGACGGCATCACCCTTCCGATCGAGCTGCCCTGACCCGCGGCCCAACGGCGGAAACCGCGTCCGTCCGGCTCAGCCGGCCTTCTCCCGCCCGTGGCGGAGGCCGGCTGAGCCGGACGTGCCGCTGACCGGGTGACTCCGGGCCGAGGCGATCAGTTCCATCCGAACACCTCGGGACCGGTGCTCGGGTCGGTGAAGCGAAGTCGGTGGACCGCGGGCATCGGCATCTGCCGCACCGTGGCCCAGCTGACCGGCACGCCGAAGCCGGCCAACGCCCGGCAGATGAAGGTGCCGTGGCTGCCGACGAGAACCACCCGGCCGGCGTGGTGCCGGGCGAGTGCCCGCAGGGCGGCGACGGCACGGATGCTGAGCTGCTCGAGGCTCTCCCCGCCCGGGCGTGCGTAGGAGAGGTCCGTCCAACTCCTGACGTAGTGCGACTCCCATACCTCGGTGAAGGCGAGGCCGTCGTCCCACTCGCGCAGCTCGGTCCGGGTGCGTACGGGCAGGCCGAGCGCGTCGGCGGTCGGTTGGACGGTCTGGATCGCGCGCCGGTACGGGCTGGACCAGACCGCCGCCGGTCGTGGCTCGGTGAGCGCGGGCACCAACTCCTGCGCCTGCCGCAGCCCGTCCCTGGTCAGCGGGCGGGTGAAGTCGTCCGGACCGTCGGCGGTCGGCGGGACGGACCGGGCGTGCCGGACCAGCACGATCTCGGTCGGTGTCGGGATGCCGCTCAAGCCCGACCCCACAGGTCGTGGGGGCTCCTGCCGGGTCGGAAGCCGTGCGCCTGGGCCAGCTGCGCGGCCTCCCGGAAGCCGTGTCCGACGAAGGCCGGCAGGTGCGCGTCGCTGCCGAAGGTGATCGCGTCGCCACCTTCCTCGTGCCACCAGCTGAGCACGGTCGCGTGCAACGGCAGCCGGGTGTTGACCTCCAGTGCCCGACCGGACAGCGCGGTCACCCGCAACGTCTCGCGGAACTCGTCTTCGACGACTGTGGGATCGAAGGGGCCGACGTGGTCGGTCGGCCAGGAGCGGACCGGATAGTCGATGTGCGCCACCACGGAGAACATGTCGCTGGTCGTGACCATGGTCGCCACGTCGGCGAGGTACGCGCGGACCAGCTCGTAGGGATCCCGGTGCGGGTAGATCGCCCAAGGTTCGGCGAAGCCTCCCTGATCGGCAAGGGTGTGCAGGGAACCGAGGAGGCGGTCGAACCGGCCGGTGGCCAGCACCCGGGCGATCTGATCGGCGTGGCGATGGGGCTCACCCAGCTCCAGACCGCTGAGGATGCGCAGCTGGGGGAACCGTTCCCGGCAGCGTTCCACCGCTTGCAGATATCCGGCGGCGTCGAACGCGGGCGGCGTCAGTATCCCGTCCGCGTCGGCGAGCGAGGTGTGGTGGTCCGAGACGTACGGGCCCTCGGTCGCGACCCGCCACGCGGTGTGGTCCAGGTGTTCGGTGAATGCGATCGCCGGCAACCCGAGTTCGATGGCTCGCACGCACGACCCTTCCATGTCGCCGACCGGGGTGTCCCACGACCACTCGCTGTGCACATGACTGTCCGGGGGTAACGGCATCAGAAACCTCCGCTGTGACCGTACCCCTGCTGCCGTGTCCATCCATCGACGACGTTGTCGCCTTCTTGTCGTGCACAACGCCGAGAACGCCGCCGACCTCGCGGCGTCGCTGCGGTGAGCCGGTGGCCGGCGGCCACCCGTCGACGGGCAGATGCGGTCGCCCGCGACGGCATCGATCCCGTGGTCGTGCGGACCCCGGCCGCTGTCAGACAGTGCCGAGCCGGCGTGCCGAGCGGGGCGCCGGACGCGTCGGCCGGCCCACCCGGGCGACGTGCAACAGCCGGTCCGGTGCGACGTCCAGCAGCGCACCGAGCGCCGTCCGGGTGGCGTCGACGTCGATCAGCTGGCTCAGCGGATGCGCCGCCAGCCCGGCGGTGTGCAGGGCCAGCCAGACCCGCAGCAGCACCCTGCCGAACTCGACCTGACCAGGCCGGTCGAGGTCCGCCGGGCCGACGAGGACCAGCACCGCGCCGCCACGCGCGAGTGGATCGTCGGCGGCGGCGAGCAGCCTCGGTAACCCCAGCGGCCGCAGCACCGGGTACGCGGCCAGTGCCGCGCGCAGCCCGGTCGCGGCGGTCCGCGACAACGCCAGGCAGCGGTCGTTGAGCCCGTCGGCGTGGTAGTTCGGATGCGTCGGATCCAGCCGTAGCCAGCGGCGCAGCTCGGTGACGACCGCCGGGTCCGCGTACAGCCGCCGGTCGGCGGCGCGTAGCAGGGCACCGAGCCGATCCGGGTACGGCACGGCGTGGAGGCCGCCGTCCGCCTGCCGGGCGATCGCGTCGACCGCGTCGAGGGTCTCCTGCTCCGGGCCGGCGGCGAAGCGGCCCCGGTCGGTGCGGCGCTGCCACACGTCGGTGGTGCGGAACGGCGTCGGGTAGCGGTGCCGGGCCGGCCGCAGCCGGCCCACCTGCCGGTGCCGTTCGTCGTGGTCGGCGACGTACTCCAGTTGTAGGCCGGCGTCGGCGGCGACGATCAGGCAGGTCTCGACGAACGCGCCGAGGGACAGTCGCAGATCCCGGCCGGTGGGGTCGGCCGCCGGCAGCGTGTGGGCCGCGTGCCAGCCGACCTGGATCGCCCCGGTTTCGTAGCGCAGCCGCCACGGCTGGGTGTTGTGCGCGCTCGGCGCCCGCCAGCACAACGGCTCCAGCGCGCGGAACGCGGCGAGGTCCACCTACTTCTCCTTCGCGTAGAAGGTGTACCCGTGCAGCGGGCGACCGCCGAGCCGCCGGTACTGGGCGGCCGACGCCGGGTTGTCCCGCCCGACGTAGGTGCTGCGCAGCGTCGTGTAGCCGGCGGCGTGCAGGTTGTGGTGCAGGTGCGTGGAGAGCAGCCGCTGGTAGCCGCGCCCCTGGTACTGCGGCAGCACGCCCTTGACGATCAGCACCGCCTCCCGCCGGTAGCGGCGACGCGTGGCCAGCAACCGCACCTGGTTGACCGGGTGCAGGTCACCGCGGACGGCGACCAGGAACTCGCTGATGTCCGGTACGCAGAGCACGAACGCCACCGGCTGCCCGTTGCGGGTCAGGTAGAGCAGCAGCGACTCGTCGAGCAGGTACGCCAGACCGTCGGTCTGTCGCCGCAGCTGGCCGGCGGAGATCGGCGTGTAGTAGCCGAGCTGGGCGAAGGAGGCGTTAAGCATCCCGCGCAGCAGGTCGAGCTGGTCGTCGAGCCGCCGGACATCACCACGGTGCAGCTCCAGCCGGGCGTCGTCCGGCGCACTGCGAGCCGGCTGCGCCGGGGCCGGCACCGGGCAGATCCAGGTGTCGGACTCGAACCGGCGATGGAACCCGTACGCCTCGTAGGCGGCCACGTAGCGCGGCGGGTTCCAGGCGCTGTCGACAAAGCCCCGCTCGGCGTAGCCGGAGGTGATCACCCCGCCGGCCTGGTTGGGCAGCAGCGCCACCGGGCCGAACAGCAGATCCCGGTCGGCGTCGGTGTGCGCGGTCATCGCGTCGAACAGCGGCCCGGCGGCCGGCGCGGTGAACTCGGTCAGCCCGAACAGTTGGCACCGACGGCCGAGCTTCCTGTCGAAGGCCGGATCGGTGTGCAGGGTGGTGCGTCCGACCACCGTGCCGGCGGCGTCGCGCAGCAGGTACAGCGGTACTCCGTCGCGCCACCACCGCCGGATCTGCTGCCGGGGAAGGGGCACGTGACGCGGTTCGTCGGCGTACAGCCGGTCGGTGAACGCCAGGAACTGCCGCAGGTCCCGGCGGCTGGTGACGCGATCGAACCGGTGGCTGCTCACCGCCGGACCGCCGGCCCGGTCGTCTCCGCGCCCAGCGGGGTGAAGGTCGCGATGTGTCCCATCTCCGGGCTTTCGGCCCGCCACGCGCCGTTGGAGTACCCGTCCGGAGCGGCGCTGTAGAGCCGGATGAACCCGGCGGTGGCATTGCGGGTGCCATCGGTCAGCCAGACCATCAGCCGGCGGTGATGGCGGGTACGGGCGAAGCGCAGCATCGCGTCGCGGTCGGTGAAGAAGGCGATGGTGCCGAGGGTCAACGGAAACTGCCAGTAGACCGTGTGCCAGCAGTAGCCGGACATCCGGCGCATGTCCCGGACCATCCGGAACCAGGCCGGTGCCAGCCGCAGCAGCACCAGGGGATTGGCGTACCGGGTCCCGCCGATGAACATGGCACCGGCGCGGGCCTGGGCGGGAGCGCGGGAGAAGTCGCGAGTACGCATGGTCACCTCACCAGGTAGACGTTCTTGATCTTCTGCTGCCCGGCGAACGGGCCACTGCCGGGTTCGTGCAACTCCACTCGCAGGTCACCGGCGGTCGGGTCCTCCACGAGCGACTGGGCGAAGTCGCGGGAGACCGAGGTGAGATGCCGGCGTACGCCGCTGCGGCAGGCGGCGGCGAGCGCGTCGCGTTGCGCGGCGGCCAGCGGGCGGCGCAGTTCGAGGTGGATCACCGGCCGGGTCTCCAGCGCCGCGTCCTCGACCAACGCCAGACAGAAACGGTTGATCTCGGCGGCGTGCGGATTGCCGGTGTAGAGGCCGTACTCGACGTCCTGCGGGTAGAGGTTGGCTCCCAGGTAGGAGACGGTGGAATCGCGCCGTCCGAACAGCAGCAGCACGGGCAGGGTCATCCGCTCGACGGAGACGGCGGTGCGGAACTCGGCTCCGCGTACCGGGTCAGCCTGCGCCAGCTCGACGATCCGCCGGTACGGCACCAGCAGCGCCTCGTCCCCGATGTTGTAGCGCAACCGGGGTTGCAGCACGTCGGTGGTGACCGTGCAGACCAGTTCCCGTCGCTCGTTGGTCTCCAGGTAGGTGCTGAACGGGTTGTACTGGAACACCATCGGCAGCCGCTGCTCGTCGGCGCCGAGCAGCGTGGACCGCAGGGCGCGATCGGTCTGCAACCGCCGTCGCAGCCACACCGTGAGCCGGGTCTCCGCACCGATACCGATGGTCAGGTCTGACGCACCGTACGCCGAACGCACCAGCGCGAACCGTTGCTCCAGGTAGTCGCGCAGCGCCTCGGTCATTCCCTCGCCGCCGCAGCTGGCGAAGATGCGGTACCGCGACCAGGGGAATCCTTCGGCGTCGAGCCGGTCGCGCAGGTGTTTCAGGAACGGCGGGTACGCGGTCACCAGGTAGTCGAAGTCGGGGCCGAATTCCCGGAGCGTGTCGACGATCTTTCCGAGGTCCGGGCCGGTGTTCTTCACCACGGCGATGCGGGCCATCGCGGCGCCGGTCGTCGTTCCGGTCGCCCAGGCGCCCATCGAGTAGGCGTTGATGACGAACGGTCGGCGCATCGGAAACACCAGCCCGGTGTATCCGGCGATGTCGCGGTGCACCGCGCGCAGTTCCCGCTCCGCGCGAGGCCAGTTGAACGGCTGCCCGGACGAGCCGGCCGACTCGTCGACCACCACCCCACGGGTGGGCAGCCGTCCCCGCCAGCAGCGCGCGGCGGCGTCGTAGGCCGTGACGTAACGGAGCTTGTCGGTCTCCGGAAAGTCGTCGAGTCGGCGGCGGTCACCGGCGGGGCGGGCACGCAGGAAGGCCCGGTAGGCGGGTACCTGCCGGGCGGCTCGTACGCAGATCGCCGCCGCGTTCGCAGCGGCCAGCCGGTCCAGGAACGGGTGGTGCCGCCGCGCCAGCCACCGCCACCCGGCGGGGTGGCGGCCGGCGAGCCGACTCAGCGCGGCGACCAGCCGGCCGAGGGCCGCCAGGACGGCCTGCCGGGCACGCGCGGCCACGACCGGCAACGGAGATTCGGCGGTACGCACAGCAGGGTGTGGGTGTGGCAGTTCGGCCATGCCGACATCCTGTCGACGCCGCAGCGTCGACACCTGAGCCCGTGCACGGTCCCCCGCTGAGTACTCCTACCCAGCCGGCTTCCCGTGTTACTCGTTGAGCAGCTGCTCGCGGAGGATGTCGGCGTGCCCACAGTGCTGGGCGAGTTCGCGCAGCACGTGCAGGTACACCCACCGCAGCGGCAGCGGGCCCCGGCGGTTGCCGCGCAGTGTGTCGTCCAGATCCAGAGACGACGTCGCCTGGCGTGACGCCGCGCAGGCCTCACGGTGCGCCTGCTGGACGCTGGCGATCGTGTCGCCGTCGTCGAGGACGAACGACTCGTCCGGCGTCGCCGGAATGCCGATCTCAGCGCGCGACCGGCACGTGAGGGCTTCGTCGAACCAAACCTTCTCCACGAAGGTCGCATGCTTCACCAGACCCAGCAGCGTGGTCCGGGAAACCACCAACGAGCGGCGGGCCTGTTCCTCGGTCAGCCCGTCCAGGCAGTTGGTGAGCGCCCTGCGGTGCTCGTCGATGAACGCCTCGAACTGGGCCTTGGCTGGCTGTGCGACGACCTGGTCGGCGAAGGTGGGTGGGTAGGAAGGCATGGACGTAGCATCCCAGACCGTCACTCAGCAGAGGCAACATCGCCCTTAGACTCCGTCGGGTGATCGTGCGCAGGGCCGGCGTGGCGGACGTGGCGGCGCTCGCGGAGCTACGTGGCATCGACGGGAACACGCTCCGGGCGTACGCCGACTGGGTAGCCGCCCACGCGCAGACGCACCTGCCGTTCGTCGCCGAGATCGACGGACTGGTGGTGGGTGCCGCCTGGCTCCATGTCGCGCAACGGGTGCCGGGTAACGGATCGCTTGAGCGCTGGTACGGCGACATCCAGTCGGTCGAGGTCCGTGCGGAGTACCGCAACCGCGGCGTCGGCGGTGCACTGATGGCCGCGATCCTGGCCGAGGCCCGCGCCCGGCGGCTGCTGCACGTGACCGTCCACTCCGGCCGCCGCGCGGTCGACTTCTACAGGCGCAACGGCTTCAGCCATCACCGCCAGATCCTGCTCTGGGAGCCGACGCACCGGTCGCCATGACCGTACGCCGCCGTTCGCCTGCTGCGACCGACCTGCCCAGCCCGGACCTGCCCTGCCCTGCCCTGCCCTGCCCGGCAGCGTAATTCGGTCGCGTGCGGTGCGGCCGGCGGGGACGATACGGCGATGCCCGGTGCACCTGAGGGATTCACCTACCGCCTCCGCAAGAACGGTGACGTCGAACTGCTCCATCACGGCCGGCCGGCCGGCGTGCTTCGGGGTGCCGCTGCGGCCCGGTTCCTGATCGACGTGAACACCGAAGATCCTCAGGAGTTGATGGCGCGCATCACCGGCAACTACAAACACGGCAACGAGCGGACGGCCAAGAAACACCCCCGCAACCGCCACCGGTAGCCCCCGTCGGTGTGCCGACACGCACTGGTCCAACTCGCCGGATGCCGGCAGCCGATGGCCGGACCGTCAGGTGTCGGCTTCGAGGGCGAAGGTGTTGCCGTCGGGATCCTGGAACCACGCGATGCGTCCACCGCCGGCCCGCGCGGTGATGCCCCTGGCGTCATGGTCCAACTGGTCGTACCTGATCATCTCGACGCCGGACGAGACGAGCTCGTCGACGACCTGGTCGATGTCGTCGACGTACCAGGTCGCCAGGGTCGCCGGACTCTTTCCGGCAGTGACCGACTGGTAGACATTCAGCGCCGGCCTGCCACCGCAACCATAGATGCGGCTGCCGTCGGCGATCTGGGCGCTCGGGCCGGACTGCAATGCCTGAAGGCCGAGCTTGCCTTCGTAGAATCCGATCGCCCGTTGGATGTCGGACACCGCGATCGACGCTCTGAGGTCGTACCTGCTCAACGGCATGAACCACTGTCGCACAGAACGGGATGGCGGGCGTTTCGCGGCAGCCTCCTGTGCTCATCCGGGATGGTCGACCAACGGGCTCATCAGCAGGGTCTTGCTCGCCGGGTCGGCGGACAGCCATCCCGTTGCCTGCTCGCTGGGAAGCAGCACCGCCCAAGGGACCTCCGCACGCGTTCGCGCGCCTCGGCCGATGCGCAGCACGAACCGCCACGGCTCCTGGCCGCTGGGCCCGCACCAGGCCCGGCCGCGGATGCACGGTTCGGCGGTCAGCAACTCGTACTGCTCGGCCACCAGACCATCGCACCAGTACCACCGGAGGTGCCGGTCCTCGAAGCCCCGGAACTCCGCGCAGATGCGGAACTCCAGCCGTACCCAGAAATCCTGCTCATCCATGGCGGCCCCCACCGACGACCGGGTGCCATCGCACGGTACGCCACGTTCGATGACTGATCGGCGGGCTACTGTCGCTCGCGTACCAGATCGCGCTCAGACCCCCATGGTCGGAAGAGGACGGCTCAGTGAGTGAAGTTCCGGATCTCGGCCCCGTGCCGCAGCGCATCACCGTCGACGCGGAACAGGTGCGTCGGCTCGTCGCCGACCAGTTCCCGCACCTGGCCGACCTCCCGATCGAGCCGGTGGCCAACGGTGGCTGGGACAACTGGACCTTCCACCTCGGTCCCGACCTGCTGGTGCGTCTGCCCAGCGCCGCCGAGTACGCCCTCGCGGTCGACAAGGAACATCGGTGGCTGCCGGTCCTCGCTGCTCGGCTGCCGCTGCCCGTTCCCACCCCGGTGGCGAGAGGCGAGCCAGCTGTGGACTATCCCTACCCGTGGTCGATCTACCGGTGGCTCGGCGGCGAGCCGGCCAGCCTGGACCGCATCGCCGACTCGGCGCGATTCGCGGTCGACCTGGCCGAGTTCCTGGCGGCCCTGCGGGCCGTCGATGCCGCTGGGGGTCCGCAGCCGGGTGTCCACAACTGGTTCCGGGGCGGCACCCTGCGCACCTACGACAAGATTGTGGAGCAGGCGCTTGCGGCGTTGGACGACCACGTCGATGTCGAGCTGGTGCGCGAGATCTGGGCGGCAGCACTCGACGCCCGCTGGGACGGTGTCGACCGGTGGTTCCATGGGGACATCGCCCAGGGCAACCTTCTGCTTGCTGACGGCCAGCTGGCGGCCGTCATCGACTTCGGGACCTGCGGCGTCGGTGACCCGGCCTGCGACCTGGCGATCGCCTGGACGTTGCTGACCGCCGAAGGCCGGCAGGCATTCCGCGCCCGGCTGTCGGTGGATGATGCGACGTGGGCGCGTGGCCGTGGCTGGGCCCTCTGGAAAACCCTCGCCACCTGCTCCTACACGTTCGACGCCCCGGAGGACGCAGCAGAGTTCGCGAGCGCGCGACGCATCCTCGCCGAGATCCTCTCCGAATCGGCCAGCACTGTCACCAAGCCTCGCCCGCAACAGTGATACCCGCCCTGGCGCTCCCTCGGCCCCGGCCGGAGCACTAGGTTGGGACAGATGCGCACCATCGCGAGCGATCGCCTGCTGCTGCGTCCCTGGCGCGAGGAGGACGCCGACTTCCTGCTGGATCTCGAGTCGCGCTGGGAGGTGGTGCGGTTCCTGGGCGCGCGGCCGACCCTCATGAACAGCCGTGAGGACGCCCTCGCCTCGATCGCACGTCGACGCGCCATCGACGATCCGATCCACGGGATCTGGGCCGTCACCACCGCGACGGACCGCCGGCTGGTGGGCAACGTCCTGCTCAAGCCGATTCCCCTGTCGGCCGGCGAAGTCACCGGGGGCCCGACCGATGTCGAGATCGGCTGGCATCTGCATCCGGACGTCTGGGGGCACGGCTACGCCACCGAAGCAGCGGCGGCGGTCCTGGACGACGCGTTCGACCGAGGTCTGACGAGGGTCATCGCGGTCACGAACCCGGACAACCATGCCTCCCAGGCCGTCTGCCGGCGGCTCGGCATGGCGCGCCTCGGCCGGACGACGAGGTACTACGACACGACGAGCGAACTCTTCGAGAAACTGGCCGGCCTCTGACCTCGGCATCGTGACCGGGACGTGTCGACCTTTCCGAGCCCCGCCCCTGGCCCGCTACGGCGCGGGTTCGAGTACGACGACGGGGATCTGGCGGGTGGTCTTCCGCTCGTACTCGGCGAAGAATGGATACGCTGCCTTCTGCGCGCTCCAGATTCGTTCCCGCTCGTCCCCGGTGGCGACCCGGGCGACCAGATCGACCGTGTCCGTCCCGATCTCCGCTTGAGTGCGCGGATGGGCGAGCAGGTTGTGGTACCAGTCGGGGTTGGTGGGCGCGCCGGCTTTGGACGCGAACACGGCGTAGCCGCCGTCCACCCTCTGGTACATCATCGGGTGTACGCGGGGCTGGCCGCTCTTGGCGCCGACCGTGTGCAACAGCAGCAGTGGCTCGCCAGCGAAGTGACCGCCCACCTGCCCGCCGTTGGCGCGAAACTCGGCGATGACCTTGTCGTTCCAGTCGCTCATGTCTTCCCCTCGACCCGTGCCGTACCGGCTCCTTGAGTCCGATTCTGACAGTTCCGGCTCCGCCGCACACCGTGACGCGACCGGGCACCGCGCGAGCTTCGTCCACCGACTCTCCGTGGCAGGTGGTCACTGCAGTGTGACCTCAACGATCGGGGTGGCGCGATCATCACCGAACTCGCCGCCGAGTGGCTGGCCGCCCGATAACCCGGATGCGTCCCGGGGCTCAGGCCACGAGCAGGCGGAGACCGAGCTCCGCCGCGTCGAGGGCGACCAGGTCGCGGTTGCGCTCGGCCCACCGGCCCGAGGCCAGGTCCTCGCGGAGTCTGCTGACGGCCCGCTGCTCGGCCTGCGGTCCGACCCGGGCCCACACCGAGACCGCGCGGCGTACGTGTTCGTCCAGGTACGCCTCAGGTCGACGCCAGTACGCCTCGAAGAACCCGTCGACGCAGTCCCACGGCACGAGCACCGGCTCGGCGCGTCCGCCGATCGCGCCGGCCAGATCGGCCAGCGACGGCCATCCGACGAGGAGGTCCGCGAACTCCGGCAGATAATCGCGGGTGAGCCAGAATCGTTGACGCCAGCCGGTGTCGTCGGCGTCGTACGTGAACACCACCACGCGGCGGGCCACCCGTCGCATCTCGCGCAGGCCGGCGACCGGATCCGGCCAGTGGTGCACCGTGCTGACCGCCATCGCCGCATCGAACGACTGGTCCTCGAACGGCAGACTCTGCGCAGCGGCGGCCACACACGGCGCCGCGCCCGGGGGACGCAGCGCCCGCATGACCGCCGACGGCTCCACCGCCGTGACGTCGCGGTCGGGCGGCTCGTACGAGCCGGTGCCGGCTCCGACGTTCAGCACCGTCCGGGCGTCACCCAACGCATCCCAGATGCGCGCGGCGATCCGTGGCTCGGTGCGTCGGGTCGCGGGATAGTCGGCTCCAATGGCGTCGTACAACTGCGCCCCGAACACTCTCAACTGCTCCTCCGGTGTCGTCCTGATTCCCCTCGCCCGTGCCTCCAGCTCCCGGTCGATGGCCGTCACCATGGCGGCAGCGCGATCACGCTGATCCATCAGCAGGCCCCGCAGCCGGCACAGATGCGCGACCGCGTCCGTGGTCGGATCGTCGACCAGATCAGCGATCTCGCGCAGCCCGAAGCCGAGCCGCCGGTAGGCGAGTACCTCCCGGAGGCGCTCCACATCGTCGGGGGAGTAGGCCCGGTGTCCGGCCGCGGTTCGGGTGGACGGTTCGAGGAGGCCGATCTCGTCGTAGTGGTGCAGGGTGCGGACGCTGACGCCGGCCAACTCCGCCACCCGTCCCACGGTCAGGTGCTCCGCCATGGCACGACTATCGGGCATCACGCCGCGTGAGGAACAAGGTTCGCCGCCGCCCGATCTTCCTCAGGCCCGCTCCAACGTCTGCGCGCGAGCGCGGCCGTACTCGGCCAGGGCGTGGAAGGCGGCCTTCGGCTGCCACGAGCCGTCCGGCAGTACCCGCACGATCCCGCGCGCGGCCAGGTCGTAGTCGTGCGCCGGGTCGCCGGTGGTGGGTAGGTGCCGGTTCGCGAACGTGTACACGAACGCCGCCTCCACACCGCCACGCTCGTAGTCGCATAGCAGATCCACCAGGTAATGGGCCTGGCCCGCCTCGTCACGTGCCAGGCTGGCGGTGAGCTTCGCGGCGCGGCCCTGCTCGTCGTAGGTCACCGGCTCCGTCGCGCCCGCGACGGCGGGCGCGCCCCGGAAGGTGCAGCAGCCGAACTCGGTCACGGCGTACGGCTTGCCCTGCCCCACGGCAGCGGCCAGGGTCTGCGGAAAAGCCGCGGCGTTCGTCGCGTCACGGTAGCCGGCGTCGCTGGCGATGATGTCGAACGCGGCCCAGTCGACGTCCTCCAGCGGGATCGCGGCGTAACCGACGAGGCCGTCGAACCGCTGCCGCACCGCGGGCACGACCTCGGCGAAAAAGTCGCGTACCGCGGCTCGGGCAACCGGGACCGCCTCCCGCATCCGCATCGGATCGGCGAACAGTGTCAGCCGCTCGACGAGGTCACGACCGGGCAGAAATCCGTCGGTGAACAGGGAGATCTCGGAGCCGGTGAGGTACACGACCGAGGCGCCGGTGCGGCGGAGCCGCTCGGCCCGCTCGGCGCCGTCGAGGAGGAACGCTTTGAGCCCGTTGCGGTCGAGGCCGTTGGTGAAGGGGGAGTACCACACCTCGAGCCCCGCTTCGGCGGCGAATCGCGCGGCCAACTCCAGTCGATCCTGGACACCGCCGGTGAGGCGTACCGCGTCGCAGTGCAACTCCTCGCGGATGATGCGCAGGTCGCGCCGGACGGTCTCGGGGTCGAACGGCTCGTGGGTGGTGGAGCCGGCGCTGACGAAGCCGGTGTCGTAGTTCATGCCGAAGACACGCACGGAGATCTCCTTGCCCATAGGGTACGCACCGTACCTTATAGGGTACGTCTAGTACCCTGCAAGGCATGGGCACCAGACGCCGGGGCGAGGATCTGGAACGGGCGATCCTGCAGGCGGCGGCGGAGGAACTGGGCCGGTCCGGTTATCCGGGGATGACCATGGACCGGGTCGCCGCCCGGGCCGGGACCAACAAGAACGCCATCTACCGCCGGTGGCCGCATCGGGCGGCGTTGGGCATCGCCGCGTACCGCCACCTCTCCGACGCCGCGATGCCGAACCCCGACACCGGTACGCTGCGGGGCGACGCGCTCGAGATGCTGCGGCAGGCGAACGAGACGTGGTCCTCGCCGCACGGAGCGGTCCTGCGCAGCCTGCTGGCCGCGGCGGCGGACGATCCGGCGCTGCTCGACCTGATGCGCGAACGTTCAGGCGCGGACACCATGGACCGCGCCTGGCTGACCATGCTCGACCGCGCGGTCGCCCGCGGTGAGGCAGCGCCGACGGCCGTGCATCCGCGGGTCGCGGCCGCGCCGATGATGCTGCTGAGAGCCGAGTACGCGATGCGCGGCACACCGTCGGTCCCCGACGAGGTCCTGATCGAAATCGTCGACGAGGTCTTCCTACCGCTCGTCCGCGGTCGCGTCTGACCCCCGCACGACGGTGGGCCGACGCGCGCCGGCCAGGGCCGGGGCGGGGCTACGCTGACCGGGTGCGGCTGGTCATCATGGCAGACACCCACCTGCCGAAACGTGCCCGGGACCTGCCGCCCGGGCTGTGGGCCGCCGTCGACGCCGCAAACCTTGTCATCCATGCCGGCGACTGGGTCGACGCCGCCCTGCTCGACGACCTGGAACGGCGCAGCGCCCGGCTGATCGGCGTCCACGGCAACAACGACGGTCCCGACCTGCGTGTCCGACTGCCGGAGATCGCCCGCGTGGACATCGGCGGGATGCGGATCGCGGTGGTGCACGAGACCGGGCCGGCCAGTGGCCGGGAGCGGCGGTGCGCGGCGCGCTTCCCCGACTGCGACCTGCTCGTCTTCGGCCACTCCCACATCCCCTGGGACAGCGAGGCGCCCGGTGGCCTGCGGTTGCTCAATCCCGGCTCGCCGACCGACCGGCGCCGCCAGCCGTACGCGACGTACCTCACCGCCGAACTGGCCGACGGTCGGCTCGACGCCGTCACCCTGCACGAGGTGCCGCGCTAGCCGTAGCCGGGACGCGGGCCGGCCTAGTCTGGGAGCATGCCGAAAGCCATCTGGAACGACCTGGTCATCGCCGAGAGCCCGGACACCGTCGTGGTCGAGGGCAACCACTATTTCCCCCGTGCCGCGCTCCGCGACGACCTGCTGCGGGACTCCGACACCCAGACGGTCTGCCCGTGGAAGGGCACTGCGTCGTACTACACGCTGGAGCACGACGGGCAGACCAGTGTGGACGCGGTCTGGTACTACCCGCAGCCGCTGCCCGAGGCCGAGATGATCCGGGACCGGGTCGCGTTCTGGAAGGACGTCAAGGTCGTCGGGGGCGACTGACGTCGACGTCAGCGCCGAGGGTGCTGTCGAAGGCGGTCAGCCGCCGCATGAACCAGGACGGGTCGGCCAGGTGGGGGTAGTGGGTGACGGTGGGCGACATCTCGACGACCGCACCGGGAATTCGACCGGCCAGCCAGGCTGGGTAATCGTCGGCCACGGGTAGGCCGTGTAGCGACAGGAAGGGTGTGGGCTGCCGCATCGCCATCACGTTCGCCATGAACGCGGCCAGTTCCGGCGGTTCGAGGTCGAGCAGGGGCGCCCATGCTCCGAGCAGTACGTCCTGGCGCAGCGTCCGGCTTCTGCTGATCTCTTCGGCGACGGCGGTGTCCAGCTGCCCGTACATCCTGGCCAACGCCGACGTCATGAACTCGGCGAAACCATCCCCTCGCAGGGCCCTGGCCGCCCGTGCCGGCAGCGGTTTCACGTCGAGTGTCTGATCGACGGTGACCACACCGCGCGCCGGGAAACGGGCGGCGTAGGCGGTGGCCACCACCCCGCCGTAAGAATGCCCCACGACCAGGGGATCTTGCTCGATGCCCAGGGCACGGACGAGTTCGTGGAGGTCGCCGGCCATGCTCAGCGGGTCGTACGGCGGCACTCGTGGCGAGACGCCATGGCCGCGCAGGTCGACGCGGACCGTACGGAAGTGCGAGGCCAGCGGCGCCCGAGCCCAGGAGTGGCGGTCCTCGGTCATCCCATGGATCGCGACGAGGAGTGGCCCAACGCCATCGACGTCGTGGGCAAGCGGGACGGTCCGCTTCATCGGTGTGCGCCTTCCGTTCCGCCGGCTCGGAGGCTGGCGCGAACGAGGCTGCGTGCCAGCTCGGTGCTTTCCGCGAGGGTGTCGAGGGCGAGTGGTTGGGTGGCGAGAGCGCCCTCGTGCAGCACGAGGAGCCGGGTGGCAAGCGGGGCGGGTTGTGCGCAGCCTGCCGCGGAGGCGAGTTCCCTGAAGAGATTCAGCAGCCAGTGCTTCTGGTCCGCGGCGATGCGGTGGGCGGGATGCGCCGGGTCCGGGAGTTCGGCCAGCGCGTTGATGAACGCGCAGCCGCGGGTGTTGGTCCGGCTCCAGGTCCGCAGCGCGTCGAACGGTGCGGTGACCGCCGCGACCGGATCGTCGCACGCGTCGACGGTGTCGTGGACGAGCGACCGCCAGCGTTGGTCGCGCTCGGTGAGGTACGCGGAGACGAGGTGGTCTTTCGAGCCGAACTGGTTGTACAGGGTCCGTTTGGTCAGACCCGAGTGCTCGGCGATGAGATCCACGCCGACTGCGGTGATCCCGCGGTCGTAGAAAAGCTCCTCGGCGGCCGCGAGAATGCGCTGGCCAGCCGGGGTGCGGACCCGGGTTTTCGGCATGTGGGGCTCCCCCTCACCGATCGCTGTACGCTGGTGGTTCACAGATCAGTGTACTTATGGAGGGGGCAGCTGATGGCGGTGCCGACGACCATGCGTGCCGTGCGGATCACCCGGCACGGTGGACCGGACGTGCTGACCGAGGCGGAGGTGACCGTGCCCGCCCTGGCAGCGGGGGAGGTGCTGGTGCGGGTCAGCGCGGTGGCGCTGAACAACACCGACCTGTGGACCAGGGAGGGTGCCTACGGTCGCCCGGGGGATCCGCAGGCGCGGTCGGGCTGGCGGGGGCCGATCGAGTTCCCCCGCATCCAGGGCGCCGACGTGGTCGGCCGGGTCGTGTCGGTGGGGCCCGGGGTGGACGTGGGCCTCGTCGGCCGCAGGGTGGTGGTCGATCCGGCGATCTACGACGCCGACGGGCCGGACGCGAACCCGGTCGGCCTGATGGGCAGCGAACGCGACGGTGGATACGCCGAGTACGTGACCGCACCGGCGCGGCAGGTGCACGACATGACGGAGTCGCCGCTGGCGGACGATCAGCTCGCGGCGTTGCCGACGGCGTACGGCACGGCGCTGGGCATGATCGAGCGGGGCCGGCTGCGGTCAGGGGAAACCGTCCTGGTCTCGGGAGCCTCCGGCGGCGTGGGGTTGGCGCTGGTGCAGATCGCGCGGGCGCGTGGCGCGCGGGTGCTGGCCATCAGCAGCGGGGAGAAGATCGACGCGGTGCGCGAGGCGGGAGCGCACGACGTGGTGGACCGCGCGAAGGACGTCGTCGAGCAGGTCCGCGCCATCGCCCCGGAGGGCATCGACGTGGGGCTCGACGTCGTCGCCGGCGACCTCGTGGGCGAGGGGCTGCCCCTGTTGCGCGACGGTGGCCGGTGGGTCATCGCCGGTGCGCTCGGCGGCTACCAGGTGGCCTTCGACGTGCGCCGCCTCTACCTGCACAACGCGCAGTTGATCGGCTCCGCGATGCACAGCCCGGCACACTTCGAACTCCTGATGGACCTGGCCCGGCGAGGCGAGATCGCACCCGTCATCGCGGCGACCTTCCCGCTGCACCAGGCTGCTGACGCCCAGGCGGAACTCGCCCGTCGGCAGCACGTGGGAAAGATCGTCCTGTTTCCGTAGGGCCCCGTCGGAGGCGACATCCCGCCGGTCGGTCTTCACGCCGTTCGGTGGTGCAGCTCCAGGACGCCCCGGTCGAGGACCAACCCACCCGCACCACCGTCGCCGTACACCAGTTGCCGCACCCGCACCTGCTGATCGAGATACAGGCGGTCGGCCGGCGGCGGCCATGACCGGTCGACGCCAGCGTTCCGAGGCGGCCCAGGGGAGTGGTGACACCATCATCCTAGGACGGCCTGGCGGTTGTGGGGGGCGTCACGGCAGGTAGCGGAGACCCGGGCGCCTGCGCCAAGTTGTGCAGGGGCACGGCAACCGGCATCCGCGACGGCTGCGAACGGGCAGTGGCGCATCGCCCGGCCCGCTGCGCACCAAGATGATCTACGGTGGCGGTCGAGGAGCGCGGACGATGTCACGACCCGGGGTGCAGCGTGCGCTGATCGCCGCCGTCCAGGTGCTCAGCCTGGCGGTGTGGTTCTCGGCCTCCGCCGTGGTGCCGGCGCTACGCGAGTCGTGGCAGATCAGCGCCGCCGCATCCGTCTGGCTGACCGCGTCCGTCCAACTCGGCTTCGTCGCCGGTGCCGTCACCTCCACCGTGCTGAACCTGGCCGACCGGATCAGGCCGCACCTGCTGATGGCCGGCTGCGCGACGCTGGCCGCCGCCTGCACCGGCGTCTTCGCCCTCACCGTCGACGGGCTGGCCGGGGCCGTCCCGCTGCGCTTCCTCACCGGTGTCTTCCTGGCCGGGGTGTACCCGGTCGGCATGAAGCTGACCGGATCCTGGGCACCGCCGGCCCGCCGTGGGCTCGCGTTCGGCGTCATGATCGGCGCGCTGACCCTCGGCTCGGCGCTGCCGCACCTGATCGGAGGGCTGGGCGACCTGCCGTGGCGTGGCGTGATGGGCAGCGCGGCCGGCTGCGCGCTGCTCGGCGCGGTGGTGGCCGTGACCCTGGTGCGGGAGGGTCCGCAGTTCGCTCCGGGCACGCCACCGCGTCCGTACCCCCGGTACGCCCTGGCGATGTTCGCTCAGCGCGGTCCACGGTTGGTGAACCTGGGCTACTTCGGACACATGTGGGAGCTGTACGCGCTCTGGACCTGGCTGCCCAGCTTCCTGATCGCGGGTACGGCCGCCCGGACCGGCCGCGACGGCGTGAACGTCAGCCTGCTCGTGTTCCTGGCCGTCGGCCTCGCCGGAGTCGCCGGATGCCTGGCCGGCGGGTGGGCCGCGGACCGATTCGGGCGATCCCGGGCCGCGTTCACCGCCCTGGTGGTCAGTGGTGCCTGCTGCCTGGCCTCACCGCTGTTCTTCACCGCGCCGCCCGGCGCCGTCGTGCTGCTGGGCGTGGTGTGGGGTGCCGCGGTCATCGCGGACTCCGGCGTCTTCTCGACCGCCCTGAGCGAGGTCGCCGACAAGCGGTACGTCGGAACCGCGCTCACCGCGCAGACGGCCATCGGGTTCGCCCTGACCGTCGTCACCATTCAACTCGTCCCCGTGCTGGCCGACGCGGTCGGCTGGCGTTGGGCGTTCCTGCTGCTCGTCCCGGGCCCGTTCGTCGGCGCGCTGGCGATGCGCGCCTTCGGCCGTGCGTCCGCTCGTGCCTGAGCCGCGAAAACGGCACCGCGCTCGGGCTGGCCGGCGGCGGCCTGGCTGTCGGTCATCGCGCACGAGGTAGGGCGGCGGTGGTGACCGTACGCCCGGCGTCGTCGTGTGCGGTGACCGTCGGCGGCCGGCGAGAGCCCCACACCACGATCAGATGACCGTGGTACGGGACGGGCAGGCGGCGGTCGGCGACCCGTAGTTCCGTGATCCCAGAGCCGACGAGTATCTCCCCCGCGTGCACCCACCGGCTGCCCCACGGCAGCGGGCGCCGGGTGTCGCGGAGGGCACCGGAGCTTCCCTCCACCACCACGTCATGCGGCGCGAGGCTGACGCGGGCGAGTGCGAACTCGTCTGCCGTCAGGTCGTCGCCGCTCGAGGACGCGCTGCCGCCGAGCTGTCGCCAGGCGCCGCGACCATCGCTGGCCAGCAGGTGTGTCTCATCCCAGTGGCAGCCGACGCCGCGACGGAGAAACCGGGTGGCGGCGATGTCGCCGTCCACGTCGACCGCGACCGGTGCGAATCGGCGACGCCGGCTCAACCGCAGCGGGCGGTCCGGCAGACCCGATCTGATCAGACGCAGGCTCTCGGCCTGACTGTCGTACGCCACCCGCCGACCGTATCGGCGTCGAGGCGCGGTGTGCAGCATGCGCCCGTCTCCACCGGCTGGAGCAGCCTCGACCTGGAGAAGGGACGACAGCGTACGTCGCACTTGGTCAATTGGTGGAAACCAGATCTTGTCGTCGCTCTTCGCCCAAACTGGCCGGGTGAGTGCTCCACCGCCGTTGCGCCGTTCCCGTTGGCTCCGGCCGGTCATGCCCGGTTCTCGGGTCACCCGCCTGGAGCTGTTCTTCGACCTGATCTTCGTCTTCGCGTTTCTCAACGTGGCCGGCCTGGTGTCGGTCGAGGTGACCACGCAGGCCGTGCTGTCCGGCACGGTCGTGCTGGCTCTGCTCTGGTGGTGCTGGACGACGTTCGCCACGCTGGGCAACCTGGTCCGCGCCGACCACGGACTGCTACCCCTGTTCGGGTTCGGGGTGATGGCCGCCGCGTTCGTGCTGGCGATCGCCATCCCACAGGCGTTTCTCAATCAACCCGACGACCTGACCGGCCCGGTGGTGTTCGCCGTCGCCTACCTGGTCCTGCGTGCCCTGACCCTGGTCGCGTTCCTGTACGCGCTCAGCGCCGCCGGCCGCAGCCGCCGGCAACTCATGCTGATCAGCCTGCCGGCAGTGGTGGCGGCAGTGCTCGTCGGGTTGGCGGCCTCCGCGAGCCGGTGGGTGCCGGCGCAAGCCGTCCTCGACGTACGCCTCGGGTTGTGGGCTGCCGCCCTGCTGGTCGAGTATTCGGTCGGTCTGTTCCTGCCGTACACCCGCTGGGCCGTCGCCTCGGCCGGGCACTGGGCGGAGCGGCATTCGCTGATCGTCATCATCGCCCTCGGCGAAGCGGTCATCTCCCTCGGGCTCGGTCCGGGCCGGTTCGACCGGCTCGCCCTGACCGCGCCGGTGGTCACCGGGTCCGTGCTCGGTATCGCGTTGCTGGCGACGCTGTGGTGGCTGCACTTCGACACGCTGCTGCCGAGCGTCGAGCAGGCGATGCACGGCACCCGGGGTCCGGAGCGGATCACCCTCGCCCGGGACGTCTTCTCCTACCTGCACTTCGTGACCATCGTCGGCATCGTGGGGATCGCCCTCGGGCTGAAGTTGGTGCTTGAGGCGGTTGCCATGCCCGAGGCCGAACCGCTGCCCTGGCCGGCCGTCACCACCCTGTACGGTGGCGTCGCCCTCTATCTGCTGGCCGGTGTGGCCGTCGCGGCGCGGACGTTTCGCCGGCTGCGGGCCACCACGCTGATCGCCGCAGTGGTCGTCGGTCTGCTGGCGGTGCCGGCGGCCGCGCTCACCCCTCTCGTCGCGCTGGCCGTGCTGGTGTCGGTCTGCGGTGCCCTCGTGGTGATCCAGCGGTTCAGCGCCGCCGACGCGCGGACGCGGATCAAGGCCTCGGTCCACGCGGAGGAACGGGCGGTCGAAGTGGCGGCCAGCGAGTGGCGCCACCAGCATCTCTGACCTGGCGGCGGCGAACCTCCGGCGTACCCACGTCGGCGACGAGCGCTGCCATCTCCCGTTGGCCGGGCGTGAGGCGTTCGATGGGTGATTCGGTCGTGACCCGCGCGGGTACCCGGTCGGGATGGCACGAGCACCCTCCCCGGAGGAGATCTACGACAGCGCCCGCGCCGAGGGCGAGCGGCGACTGTCCAGCGGCGCTCTGGAACAAGCCTCCACCGGATTCATCGCCGGGGTCACCATCGTCTTCGGCATCGTGGCGCTGGGTGTGGCCCGGGAACTGGCCGCACCCGACTTCGCTTCCGGTGTGGGGCAGTTGGTCGGCGCGCTGGCCTTCGGCATCGGCCTGATCTTCGTGGTGGTCGGCCGCACCGAGTTGTTCACCGAGAACTTCTTCGACCCGGTCGCCGCCGCGGTGACCCGTCGGCGCCTCGGGGCGCTGTGGCCGCTGGCCCGGTTGTGGCTGCTGGTGCTCGTCCTGAACTTCGTCGGCGGTGCGGTGATGGCCGCCGTGTTCACCGTCCCCGGCACGCTGCCGGGCCGCGCCCACCACACCCTGGCCCTCGTCGCCGAGGAGATCGCCGCCAAGGACGGGCTGGCGACCTTCACCCGCGGTATCGCCGCCGGAACCCTGTTGACCCTGCTGTCCTACCTGCTGCACGCCGTCGGATCGGTGGGCAGTCGGATGCTCCTGGCGTACGTGGTGGGGTTCTTCCTCGCCCTAGGCCCGTTCGATCATGTCGTGGTTTCCGGGCTGCATCTGCTGTTCGGTATCTGGCTGGGCGCCCCCGTCTCCTACCCGGATCTTGGGCTGAACATCGTCCTCTCCGGTGCCGGGAACCTCCTGGGCGGCCTGCTCCTGATGACGCTGACCCATGCTGTCCAGGTCAAGGGCAGCGGCTGAGGACGGTCAGCTGTTGCCCCAGGGCGTGGTCGGTTGCAGGACCGCCTGTTGCAGGGCGACGGTTCGCCACCTTGTGACCTGCTGATATTCGGGGTCGGCGACCATCCGGCTGAAAGCCGTCCGGCTCGGGTACCGCACCAGCAGCACCGCGTCCCACGCCTGGCCCTCCTCGGCGACCAGGGCCGGTCCACCGTCACCGGCGTAGAGCACCTCGCCGCTGTGGCGGGGCAGGAAGGTCTCGCGCAGCTCGGCGGCGTACCGCTCGTACGACTCCCGTCCACCGTCGGCGAAGCGCAGCAGGTTGAGCATCACCACAGGCGCCTCGGGATCGGTGGCGAGGAACTCTTTCAGATCCTGACCGGTCGGGTCGACGGCCATGTTCGCGTCTCCTTCCGTTGAGGGTGGCGACATCAGACCACAGACCTCGGTGGCGGGAGAACCGTCCGGTGGCCTGGCCGAGGGTACGCGGGGTGGCGGCGGGTGTCAGGGCCGCCCGGGTACGGGTGCGGCGGGCCGGGCAGTTCCTGGTGGCGGAGCATGGACGGTGATGTCCTGGGTGACGGAGGCGACCCGGAGGCCGTTTTCGGTGAAGCGATCGAGCACTCGCCGGGTGACCTGGTCCTTGACCTGTCGGGCTGCGCGTACCGGCACCACGAACCGGGCGGACAGCTCGATCCAGTTGGGGGTGGCACGGATGAAGACCCGAGGATCCACCTCGGCGTCGGCGACCGGGTAGCGGTGGCGCATCTGCTCGATGGCGCGCTGCGCCTCGGCGGTGGAGGAGATGTTCTGCGCCTCCTCGCACAGGATGCGCTCCGCCAGGTGCCAGTCCGCCTCGTAGGGGACCGGCAGGGTCAGTTCCTCCCACAGATGGTCCAGCACGGTGCTGCTGTTGAACACCGGCGCGGTGAACACGAAACGATTCGACAGGGACACCACGCGCCCGGTGTACTGGCGGCCGCGGATCCAGGACTCCGGGTCGGAAGAGGATCCGCTCTCCAGGATCCGGGTACGTAGTGGGGTGATGTCCAGGACGTCGCCGCGGACGCCGCACATCTGGATGCGGTCACCGACGCGGAACTGCCGGCCGGTGAGGATGCTGACCCAGCCGGCGAATGCGCCGAGGACCTCCTGCAGGGCCAACGCGAGCCCGGCGGCGAGAAGACCGACGACCACGCCGATCCGGCCGGCGAATGGTCGCCACAGCAGCGCCAGCGCGAACAACAGCGCTACGACGGTCAGGTAGTGCACCGCCTTGCGGAGGTAGTACCGGTTGGTGGTGTCCTTCACCTTCACGGTGGCCAGCCGACCAGCCAGGGCGGCGACGACGACAGCGAGCAGGGCCAGGACGACGCTGGTCACGAGTCGACCGTTCACGCTGCTCGTGTCCCACAGTATTTCCAGGAACCGCGCCATGGTGTTGCCCATCGTTCTCGGCGGCCGACCGATGTGTGTCCGTCGCGTCTTCACCTTAGGCAGCCGCCGACGGGGGGATTCGCGGAATGCGCGACACACCTTCCGTGCCGGTGGGGTGCGGCGTCAATCGCTGTGGTCGGCTCCGTCGTGGATCTCGGCGTCCTCGGTCTCGACGACTGGTGGTGGCGGTGGCACGGGGGTCAGGGCAGCGGCGACCGGTGCCGGGCCGGTGACGCGTTGCCCATTGCCGAAGTCGAAGGTGACAGAGGCGTGCTGCCCGGAGCGGAGAGACTCGTCCAGATCGAGGAGTTGAAAGTACCGGCCGGATTGTTCGTTGAACCGCACGAAGCTCAGCGGCGGGAGTTCGATCCGAGCGGGCCCGGTCGCTGGTTGCGGCACCCCGCTCTGCGGCGATCCGTCGGGGGAGAGGGAGGCGTTCGGGCTGGCGGTGGTGGGGCGCGGAGATGCTGCGTCCGACCGGGGAGGGATGGGTCGGTCAGCATCGACGATGACGACCTCGCGGGCGTCCTGCGTGGTGACGGTCACCGTGACCGGCCCCTTCGAGTCGTTGTAGATGACGGCGCTGAGCAACGCGTTCTCGCCGGCGCGGTAGCCATCAGCGCCCGGAAACTCGATGAGCAGACCGCGAACCGCGTACTCGCCGTTGTCGGCCATGAGGTTGACGCCCTGGATGGAGGGCTCCTTCTCGGCCGTCTCCGCGATCTGCCCCGCGCCGCATCCGCCGAACAGCAACACGACCAGTGCCGTGCCGGGCAGCGACGCCCACCGGAGCGTTCTGGCCGGTCGCGTCACGGTGCCTCCTCGCGGTTCCGCGCTCCGTCTCGGTGCTCCGCGTTCCGTTCGCGACCGCGGCGACAAACCCAGCCTAATGCCGCTCGACCGGGCCGGTGCGCGGATCCAGGTGGCTCGCCTACCGCCAGCCTCGCCGCGATCGGCCGGGCCGATCGCGGCACCACCCGCCGGCATCCGACGTGGCCGGCCGGACCGGGACAGGCGTCAGGGGCGTTCCCAGAAGTCCGGACCGATGGGCTGGCGATAGTCGGAACTGGCGACGAAGAAGCCCTCGTCGTCGACCTCGATGGGCAGCTGCGGCAGCGGCCGGCTGGCCGGCCCGAAGACGGGTCGCGCGTTGTCGGTGATCAGAAACTGGGACTGATGGCACGGGCAGAGCAACCGGTTGGTCTGTTGCTCGTAGAGGCTGGCGGGGCAGCCGGCATGGGTGCAGATCTTGGAGTAGGCGATGAAGTCGCCCCACATCCAGTCCTGCTTGCCGGCCCGACGGTTGTTTTCCCGTGCGGCGAGGGCATCCTCGGCGCGCAGCCGGATGAGCAGCGTGACCGAGTCGGCGTACTGGTTGCTGACGCCGTGTGGGATGCCTGGGAACACGGTGACCTGGCCGCCGGGTAGCACGTCCAGCGGCCGGACGGGCCGCAGGTCTTCCCGAACGAGCCGGATCCTGGTGACGGCGCCGTTGTCGTCGGCGGGGGCGAACCCGGTGCGGAACAGTTCCCGGTTGTCGTGCGGGTCCCTGATGAGGCCGCCGACCAGGGGAGCGGCGACGACCGCCCCGACCGGAACCAGACCCGCGAGCAGGGACACCCCGAGCACGGGGCGCCGTTTCACGCCCAGCTCGTCGGCCATGTACAACATGGTCTGGCCGGTGATGCGCCGATCGGCGGCGGGTACCGGCTCGTCGTGCCGGTCCTGGATCGACACCTCTTTCGGCAGCAGTCGCTTGCCCCAGACCAGGATGCCGAAACCCAGCGCGAGCAGCGCGACGCCGAGGGTCAGACCGAGCAGCGGGGTGTAGTACTCCTCGATGTCACCCACCAGTCGATACCGCCAGGGCCACCAGATGTAGACGATGAGGAAGGCCGTGGCGGACAGCCCGGTGACCAGGAAGAGGGCGGCCACGGTGCGGACCAGTCGCCGTTCGGCCCTGGAACCGGCGGCCACCTGCGGTTCGTAGTGGACGATCTCGATGTCATCGCGGCGCGCACCCTCGCGAACCACCTCGAAGCGAGCCAAGCCGGGGTCGTCGACGTCCGTCGGCTCGCGGCCGTGTCGTTCGGTACCGGTGTTCACGACTTACCCGCGATCCACAGACTGGCGAACACCAGGGCGATGATGCCGACAAGGAAGATCGCCAATCCTTCGGTGGACGGGCCGTAGCGGCCGAGGTTGAAACCGCCCGGGTCGCGATCGTCCTGCACGACCTGCTGGATGTAGGCGATGATGTCGGCCTTCTGCTCAGGGGTCAGCTGACTGTCGCCGAACACCGGCATGTTCTGTGGACCGCTGAGCATCGCCGCGTAGATCGTCCGATCCGACGCCGGGTACAGACTCGGCGCGAACTTGCCGGAGGACAGGGCACCCCCGCCGCCGCCGAAGGCGTGACACTGCGAGCAGTTGATCCGGAACAATTCTCCGCCCCCGGCCAGATCGGCGTCGTTCAACTGTTCGTCGACGCTGTCTGGCACCACCGGGCCTCCGCCGATCTCCTGGATGTAGGCCGCCAGCTGACGGACCTCCTCGTCGCTGTACTGCGGTGGCTTGCGCAACGCCTGCGCCTCCTGCCGCGCCAGTGGCATCCGCCCGGTACCGACCTGAAACTCGACCGACGCCGCGCCCACCCCCACCAGGCTGGGCCCGCGCCCCTCGACACCACCGGCGCTGCGTCCGTGGCAGGTGATGCAACCGACGTTGAACAACGCCTCACCCTGCGCGGCGGCGCCGCTGAACCGAGGCTCCTCCTGCGCTCGCGCGGCGGGCGCGAAAGTCGCATACACCCCGCCGGCCAGCACCAATGCGGTCAAAAGCCGGGCTGCGGCTCCGAGACGCCGACGGGCCCTGCTCATCGAACGTACGACAATCCGGCGGCTCGGCCGTTGCCGGCCGGATCGGCCCCGACGATCAGTCGCCACGCCGTCTCCTGTGTCCGAGGGTGAGCCGGGGCACCGACGGACCTGCCGATCATCGTGCGAGCAGAACCGGCCCCACCGCAGACTAAGAAGTGAGCAGCGGGTGCACGCCCGTTTCGGTCAGTCCGTCCCTCCCAGGCGTTCAGTACCGGTCGTCGAGGATCTCCTTCATCTGGTTGATCTCCTCCTGTTGCGACCGGACGATCTGATCGCACAGTCGTACGATCTCGGGGTCGGTGATCTGGGATTCCTGGCACACGAGGATGGCCCGGGAATGATGGGGGATCATGGATTTGAGGAAGGCTTCGTTGCCCACGAACGGCTCCGTACGCACGGCCGCGAACCCGCCCACGAAGAGCACGCCCAGCGCGATGTAGAGGGCGATGTTGAGACGCCGGACGGCGAACATCTGGTGCATGACGCCCATCATGATGAGCCCCATGGTGGCCACCATGATCAGCGACATGTAGAAATTGCTGAGGTTCAGGTAGAAATCCGACCAGCCGCGAATCTGGGACAGCGTCAGGACGAACATGACCGCCAGGCTGATCACCAGGACCAGCCCGAACCGGACGTAATTCTGCTTCATCTACCCCTCCGCCGGCTGGTCGGGAAGTTTCACCCGCTATCTGGTGATAAGCAACCATACGCGCTTGCCGGCAGCCGGTCCGGCCGCCGGGGAAGCCGGACCGGACGGTCGACGGTCACGCCCGGCGGACGTGGGTCGAGTGGATCCAGCGGTGATAAGCGGCCACGTCGACGTTGCTGCCGCAGACGATGATGGCGACGTGGCGGCCGGCGAACCGGTCAGGGTCTTCGAGGATCGCGGCGACGCCGAGCGCGGCTGAGGGTTCGGCTACCAGGCCGGCCTGGTCGAGAAGCATCCGCATACCGGCGATGATCGAGGTTTCCTGGACGAGGATGGCGTCGTCGGCGACCAGGAGCAGGTCGTCCAGGACGGCCGGGATGGGTCGCCGGCCGGCGACGCCGTCGGCGATGGTGTTGACCGATTCGGTGGTGACGACCGCCCGCTGGTGCCAGGAGCGGGTCATCGCGGGTGCGCCCAGCGGCTGGACGCAGAGGACCTCGACCTGGGGGGCCTGCTCCTTCAGGACGTGTCCCACGCCCGTGGCCAGCGCGCCACCACCGAGCGCGATCAGCACCGCGTCGAAGGACGGCGCGGTGTCCACCAGTTCCAGGCCGATGGTGCCCGCGCCGTCGCAGGTCTCGATGTCCAGGCTGTCTTCGAGGAGCCGGATGCCGCGCTGCTGGGCGATGGCTGCCGCGCGGTCGCGGGCCAACTCGTGGTCGCCGTCGACCAACTCCAGGGTGGCGCCCAGGGCCCGGATGCGATCGAGCTTGGCGACGGTCGCCTGGCGGGTGGCCACGACGGTGACGTCGAGTCCTCGACCGCGACCGGACCAGGCGAGGGCCTGGCCGAGGTTGCCCGCGCTGGCGCACACCACCGCGTGTTGTCCGTCGTCTGCGAGCTGACTCGCGACCAGTTCGGTACCGCGGGCCTTGAAGCTGCGGACCGGGTTCGCTGTTTCGAGCTTGATGCTCACGGCACACCCGAGTTCGGGCTCCAACGGCTCGCACCGGTACAGCGGAGTGTCGAGAAAGACCGGGTCGATGGTCCGGCGGGCCGCCCGGATCCGGGCAGTGTCCAGGCGGGTCTTCGGCACGACCGATCAGCGTAGCGGCGGCCGGCCGTGGGGTGGGGGCACTCGGGTGCCGGAAGTCTTTCACGGTTCTGTCAGGCAGCGGTATCGCGCCGATGGGGCCGGCAGAGTGGCGGACGCTGGCCTCTACCTGCGAAGGGTGGGCGTTGACCTTGACGCGTCACGGAACGGACAACTCGACCAGGGATCGGCAGGCGGACGAACCGGTGATCCGTGTGCGCGACGTGGCGAAGACGTATCCCGTGCCGGGTGGTGAGTTTCCCGCGCTGAGCGGGGTGGACATCTCGGTGGACGCCGGCGAGTTCGTCGCGGTGGTAGGTCGATCGGGCAGCGGCAAGACGACGCTGTTGAACCTGCTCGCCGGGATCGACCGGCCGACCGCCGGGGAGATCAGAGTGGCCGGAATCGCGGTGCACGAGGTACCCGAGGCCCGGTTGGCGGCCTGGCGGGGGCGCGCGGTCGGGTTGGTGTTTCAGTTCTTCCAGCTGCTGCCGACGCTGACCGTCGCGGAGAACGTGATGTTGCCGATGGACTTCTGCGGCACGGTTCCGGCGCGCCGCCGCCGGCCGCTCGCGCTGGAGTTGTTGGGCCGCGTCGGCATCGCCGAACACGCCGACAAGGTGCCGGCCGGGTTGTCCGGCGGGCAGCAGCAGCGGGCCGCGATCGCCCGGGCTCTGGCCAACGACCCGCCGGTCATCCTGGCCGATGAACCGACCGGCAATCTCGACAGCTCCACCGCCGAGGCCGTGCTCGGACTGTTCCGGGATCTGGCTCGCGGGGGCAAGGCCGTCGTCATGGTCACCCACGAGCGCGACCTTTCCGGGTACGCCGACCGTCTGGTCACGCTGGTCGACGGACGGGTGGCCGAGGACGTGGCGGTCTCAGCGTGATACGGCCACGCACGGTCAAGATGTGGCGGGATCTGTCCGCTGCTCGGGGCCGGGTAGCGGTCATGATCCTGGCGATCACGGTGGCGATGTCCGGTGTGGGTGCGCTGCTCATCGCCCGTACCGTGATCGTCCGTGAGGCCGAGGCGGTCTATGCCGGCACCAACCCGGCGAGCGCGACCCTGGAGGTCGAAGGCGGCGTGGATGCCGCCCTGCTCGCCCAGGTTCGCGCCCGACCCGGTGTCACGGACGCCGTGGCGCGGCAGACCGTCCTGACCCGGGTCCGGGTCGGTGACCAGTGGCGTCGCATGCTGCTGTTCGTCATCGCGCCGGACGACCCGATGCGGGTGGCGAAGCTGCGCATGGAGCCCGGTGCCTGGCCGCCCGCCGACGGTGAACTGCTCATGGAACGTACCGCGGGGCCGGTCCTGGACGCGACAGCCGGCGACCGCCTGGCGGTCGCCGGCCCCTCCGGCGCGACGACGGAGGTGCGGATCTCCGGCACCGTGTACGACGCCGCGTTGGCCCCGGCCGGGCAGGAGAGCACCGGCTACGGCTACCTCACCCCGGCCGGGCTGGCTCGCCTCGGTTTCACCGCGTCGGCCGACGAGCTGCGTATCGTCACGGCCGAACGGGACGAGGCCACTGTGGCGGCGACCGCGACCGCAGTCGCGGCGTGGCTGACCGCCCAGGGCCGCGAGGTGCATCTGATCCAGGCACCTCCGTACCAGCATCCGCACCACAGCCAGTCAGAAACGATCACCGGCATGTTCCTGGCCTTCGCCGTCGCGGCCCTGGTTCTCGCCGGAGTCCTGGTGGCGGCGACACTCGGCGCGATGCTGGCGGCACAGACCCGTCAGATCGGCATCATGAAGACCGTCGGCGCCACCACCGGCCAGCTGCTGCGGGTCTACCTGGGGGCGGTTGCCGCGATCGCCGCGACCGCCACCGTGCTGGCCGTCGGCCCGGCACTGCTGGCCGGTTACGGGCTGACCGGGCTGGTCGCCGAGATGCTCAACGTCGAGATCGCCAACCGGGCGACGCCGTGGTGGGTACCGGCGGCGTTTTTCGCCGTCGGACTCCTGGTGCCGCTGGCGGTCGCGCTCGTACCGCTCGTCCGGGCGGCCCGGATCACCGTACGGTCCGCACTCGACGAGCATGGCGCCGGGACGGGAGTGGGAGCTCGGCGCGGCGACCGGTGGCTGACCCGGCTGCGCGGTGGCCGGCTCGGCGCCCTCGCCCTGCGCAATCTGCTGCGCCGCCGAGGCCGGTTGGCGCTGACCCTGGCACTGCTGGCCGCCGGCGGGGCGATGTTCACCAGCGGGCTCAACAGTTCTGCCGCCTGGCGGAGCTGGGTCGACGACGGCATGGCCCGCCGTGCGTACGACGCGCAACTGCGACTCGCCGCACCGGCGTCGGCCGACACCATCACCAGGGCCGCGAGCGTCGTCGACGGCGTGATCGCGGTCGAACCGTTCGTGTCACTGCCGGCGACGCCGGCCAGCGCGGACGGGCAGATCGAGGTGGAGCGCACCTACCCCGACGACGGACACGGTCGGTTCCTGCTCGCCGCGTTGCCCGTGCCCACCCGCATGGTCGACTTCGAGGTCACCGCCGGTCGCTGGCTACAGCCAGCAGACACCGACGGCGTCGTGCTGAACCAGAGCGCCGTATCGCGGCTCGGCGATCCGCGCGTCGGCGACGAGGTGCACCTGGCCGTCGAGGGAGTGGTCGGGCGGTGGCGGCTCGTCGGCACCGTCGCGGAGGCCGGTGGACCCGCCACCGCGTACACGAGCCCGCAGAGCGTCACCCGGTTCGTGGACCCGGGGACCGCCAACATGCTGCACATCGTCACCACCGGAGACACCGCGGCGGTCACCGGCGCGGTGGAAGGGGCGCTCGCCAGCGCGGGGCTGATGGTCGGCGAGTCGATGCTCACCGAGGACCTGCGCACGGCGATCGACGAGCACGTGGCCATCTTCATCGGCACCCTGCTCGCACTCGCCGCGCTGATGGCGGCCGTCGGCATCCTCGGGTTGGCCGCCACGATGAGCATCACCGTCACCCAACGCACTCGCGAGTACGGCATCATGCAGGCCATCGGTGCCCGTCCCACCGTCATCCGTCGCATGGTCGTACTCGAAGGCACCATCACCGGTCTGCTCGGCTCGCTCGTGGCCGTCTCCCTCGGAGTGCCGCTCTCCATCCTGGTGGGCGAACTGCTCGGCCGGATCTCCTTCGGGCTGCCGTTGCCGCTGCGACTCTCACCGGGCGGACTCGTCGGCTGGCTGTTGCTCTCGATCGTTGCGGCGGCCGCCGCGTCGCTGGTCGCGGCACACCGAGCGGCCCGGCTCACCGTCCGGGAGACCCTCAGCTACCAGTGAACCGGTGCGGGGCCGGCGGAGGCACTATCGTGCTGGCGTGCAGATCCGTTTCGACGTACCCGCCGATCCCGCCTATCCGGGCCGGGTGGCCGCTGCGCTCAGCGGTGCTCAGGCGCGGAGGTACCGCCTGATCGGCGCGGTGCTGGTAGCGGTCGGTGTGATCGGTTTTGTCGTCTCGCGGGGGTCCGGGTGGGGCGCGCAGACTCTGTCGGTGTGGATGACGCTGGGCCTGGGTGGTCTGCTGGCGATGCTGTACTGGCCCTGGCTGCGGTGGCGGGCCCGCCGTCGCTCCAGCGGCTATGCCGTCGAGGGCGGCTATGACATCACCGAGGACAACATCATGATGCGCAGCGGGGCGGAGTCGGGCGGCATCGCCTGGGACGGGGTTACCCAGGTGCGGGCCACCCCTGAGTTCTGGATCCTGTACGTGGGGCGGATGCCGGCGACCGTGATCCCGCGCCGACTGATGTCCGTCGAGGACGCGGAGACACTGCGTACCTACATGGCCGATCGTGGTCTGCTTCGGACGTGACCTGATCGATTGGTGTGTGGGTGGAGTCGGCGACGTCGCCTGCCGTCATTCGCTGAGAACGTTCACCTGCCGGGTTGACCCGGCCTGCGCGGCCTGCCCGCGTACGTGCCTCGGCGGTGGGTGATCAGGTTTGCCAGCTCAAGCGGGACTCAACGATCGATTGCCTCCGATCGATGCTTGAGGGCGTGGGAGCGCTCCCGTAATATGCACGACGCAGCTGTTAACGCTCACCTAACACCCACGACCGCCAATGTGTATTTGCCATCCCATCGGGAGGACGCCTTATGTCAAGATCCAGACAAGTCAATGCTGTTGCGGCGTCGTTCGGCGCCGCGCTGCTGGCGTCCACGGCGCTCGTCGTGGCAATGCCGGCAAGCGCGGCGGCGGCTGGCTGTTCGGTGAACTACGCGGTGTCCTCGCAGTGGCCGGGCGGCTTCGGCGCCAACGTCACCATCACCAACCTCGGTGACCCGTTGACCAGTTGGACGCTGACGTGGTCGTTCGGCGCCGGGCAGACCGTCACCCAGTCATGGAACACCACCCTGACCCAGAACGGTGCCGCCGTCACCGCCAGGAACGTCAGCTACAACGGCGGCATCCCCACCAACGGCACCGCCTCGTTCGGCTTCAACGGCTCCTGGAACAGCAGCAATCCCGCTCCCACCACCTTCGCCCTCAACGGCGTGACCTGCACCGGCGGCGTCACCCCCACCACCCCACCCACCACCACCCCACCGACCACAACTCCACCGACCACCACGCCGCCGACCACACCGCCCCCGACCGGTACCTGCAACCTGCCGTCGTCGTACCGGTGGTCGTCGACGGGTGCGCTGGCGCAGCCGCGGTCGGGTTGGGTGTCGTTGAAGGACTTCACCCACGCGCCGTACAACGGTCAGCACCTGGTCTACGCCACCACGCACGACACGGGCACGTCGTGGGGTTCGATGAACTTCGGGCTGTTCTCGAACTGGAACCAGATGGGTTCGGCGAGCCAGAACGCGATGCCGTTCTCGGCGGTCGCGCCGTCGCTGTTCTACTTCGCGCCGCGTAACGTCTGGGTGCTGGCGTACCAGTGGGGTGGACCGGCGTTCTCCTACCGGACGTCGACGAACCCGACGAACGTGAACAGCTGGTCGGCGCACCAGACGTTGTTCACGGGTTCGATCTCGAATTCGGGTACGGGTCCGATCGACCAGGCGTTGATCGGTGACGACCAGAACATGTACCTGTTCTTCGCCGGGGACAACGGCCGCATCTACCGGGCCAGCATGCCGATCGGGAACTTCCCCGGCAGCTTCGGGTCGAACTACACCACGATCATGACCGACTCGACGAACAACCTGTTCGAAGGCGTCCAGGTGTACAAGCTCCAGGGACAGCAGCGGTACCTGATGATCGTCGAGGCGATCGGCTCGCAGGGCCGTTACTTCCGCTCCTTCACCGCCACCAGCCTGGGCGGCAGCTGGACCCCGCAGGCCACCAGCGAGAGCAACCCGTTCGCGGGTAAGGCCAACAGCGGCGCCACCTGGACCAACGACATCAGCCACGGCGAGCTCATCCGGTCGAACGCCGACCAGACCATGACCGTGGACCCCTGCAACCTGCAACTGCTCTACCAGGGCCGTTCACCCAACTCCGGCGGCGACTACGGCCTCCTGCCGTACCGGCCGGGAGTACTGACCCTGCAGCGCTGACGGCGTGCAGGTCCGGCTTGGGCACAGCCGGCGCGGGCGGGCTCGGCGTACGTCGAGCCCGCCCATCCCGCAGCACACCCCACCCCACCACCAGGAGGTATCGACAGTGCGAGGACACGCACCCCACCCCCCGCCCCCAGGGGAAGCCCATGACGGCCGAGTGTCCCCCGGCATTCGGCGACGACTGTTCAAGCTCGCCACGGCCGGGATCGCAGCCGCCGTCGGGATGTTCACCGTGACAGTGGCCACCAGCTCGGCGTCAGCCGCCGACAATCCGTACCAGCGGGGCCCGGACCCCACCCGGGCAAGCGTCGCGGCCGTCAACGGCCCCTTCGCCAACACGTCGGTCAGTGTCCCGACCGGGTACGGCTTCAACGGCGGCAGGATCTACTACCCGACCGACACCAGTCAGGGCACCTTCGGTGCCATCGCCATTTCGCCGGGCTACACCGCGTTGTTCTCCGCGGAACTGGCCTGGATGGGCCCGTGGCTGGCATCGCACGGGTTCGTCGTGATCGGCATCGAGACCAACAGCCGTAACGACTTCGACACGGCCCGAGGTACCCAGTTGCTCGCCGCGCTCGACTACCTGACGCAGCAGAGCCCGGTACGCGACCGGGTCGACCCGAACCGGTTGGCCGTCTCCGGTCACTCGATGGGCGGCGGCGGGGCGCTCAGCGCAGCCATCCGGCGCTCGTCGTTGAAGGCGGCGGTCGGCATCACGCCGTACTCGCCGTCGCAGAACCTGGCCAACGACCGGGTACCCACGATGGTCATCTCCGGGCAGGCGGACACGGTGGTCACCCCGTCCTACGCCCTCGGCCTGTACAACAGCCTTCCGGCCTCCACAGAGAGCGTCTACCTGGAGGTCGCCGGTGGGGATCACGGGTTCATGGTCGGGCGGTCGAACCCGGTGTTGATCCGGACCATGCTGCCGTTCCTGAAGATGTTCGTCGACAACGACGCTCGGTACAGCCAGTTCCTCTGCCCGCTGCTCGACAGCAGCGGCGTGGTCACCTACCGCAGCACCTGCCCGTTGCTGCCGACGGATCCGACCACGCCGCCGCCGACCGGCACGCCGACTCCGACGCCGACCTCAACCCCGACGCCGACTCCGACGCCGACCACGCCGCCGCCGTCCGGCTCCGCCAACGAGATCATCGGCACCCAGTCCGGCCGCTGCATCGACGTACCCAACGCCTCCCGCAACAACGGCACCCGCGTCCAGCTCTACGACTGCAACAAGCAGACCAACCAGGCCTGGACCTACAACACCTCAAACAAGCAGCTACGCGTCTACGGCGACATGTGCCTCGACGCCGCAGGCTCCGGCAACGGCGCCGCCATCCAGATCTACAGCTGCCACAGCGGCACCAACCAGCAATGGAACGTCAACTCCAACGGCACCATCACCGGCGTCCAATCCGGACGCTGCCTCGACGTCTGGAGCAGCAACAACGGCGCCCAGATCCAGCTCTACGACTGCCACGGACAAACCAACCAACAATTCCGACTCGCACCCCTCGCATAACCACCACCCCACCAACCAACAACCCGTTCGAGGCTGGGGAGCTCTACCGGCTGTAGAGCAACCCCAGGCTCCTGCGAATCGGCACCAAACGGGCGGGTCCGGCATCACGCCGGACCCGCCCGAACCACACCAACGCCCCCTCCATCGATCTCCCAGCCCGGATGACATTAGGCGCTTCATTGACGGTCGTCAGGAAAGTGCTTAACGTTGAGTATCCACCACCATCGATGGAGGTACCATGAGAAAAACCAGGGCGGCGCTGGCCGGCCTAGCCAGCTTCCTGCTCCTCAGCTTGGGTTTTGTGGCGCTGTCGTCGCCGGCGTCCGCCGCGTCGCTGGTCGAGGTGACCAACTTCGGCAACAACCCAGGCGGCATGCGAATGCACATCTACGTGCCGGACAACCGACCCGCCAACCCGGCGATCGTGGTCGCCATGCACGGCTGCGGCGGGTCGGGGCCGGGCTTCTACTCGGGCAGCGAATTCGCCTCGCTGTCGAACCAGTACGGGTTCATCGTCATCTACCCGAGCGCCATGCAGGAGGCCGGGTTCGGCAGGTGCTTCGACACCTGGTCGGACGCGTCCAAGCGGCGTGGTGGCGGTAGCGACCCGGTCTCCATCGAGTCGATGGTGAACTACGCCCGGACACAGCACGGCGGGGACATCAACCGGGTCTACGCCACCGGCAGTTCGTCCGGCGGCATGATGACCCAGCACATGCTCGCGGTCTACCCCGACCTGTTCAAGGCGGGTGCGTCCTTCATGGGCGTGCCCTTCAACTGCTTCGCCAACGCGGCCGCCTACCCGCCCGGTGGGCCGTGCACCAACGGCTCGATGAACCGGACCCCGCAGCAGTGGGGCGACATGGTCCGAGCGGCGTACCCCGGCTACACCGGCCCTCGCCCGCCGATCCAGCTGTGGCACGGCACCAACGACACCCTGGTGCCGTACTCGCTGCTTCAGGAGTCCATCGAGCAGTGGACCAACGTGCACGGGCTGAGCCAGACGCCCACGTCCACGGACACCCCGCAGGCCAACTGGAACCGCCGCCGCTTCGGCACTCAGGTCGAGGCGTACGCCATCCAGGGCGCCGGGCACAGCCTGCCCTCCAACGGTATGGCGCGGGTCGCCATCCAGTTCTTCGGCTTGGACCGTTCAACCCCACCCACCACCACGCCGCCGCCGACCGGCACGCCGACTCCGACGCCGACCTCAACCCCGACGCCGACTCCGACGCCGACCACGCCGCCGCCGTCCGGCTCCGCCAACGAGATCATCGGCACCCAGTCCGGCCGCTGCATCGACGTACCCAACGCCTCCCGCAACAACGGCACCCGCGTCCAGCTCTACGACTGCAACAAGCAGACCAACCAGGCCTGGACCTACAACACCTCAAACAAGCAGCTACGCGTCTACGGCGACATGTGCCTCGACGCCGCAGGCTCCGGCAACGGCGCCGCCATCCAGATCTACAGCTGCCACAGCGGCACCAACCAGCAATGGAACGTCAACTCCAACGGCACCATCACCGGCGTCCAATCCGGACGCTGCCTCGACGTCTGGAGCAGCAACAACGGCGCCCAGATCCAGCTCTACGACTGCCACGGACAAACCAACCAACAATTCCGACTCGCACCCCTCGCATAACCACCACCCCACCAACCAACTGATCGGGCGGGCCCGGCAGCACGCCGAGCCCGCCCGACCACGTCGAAGCGAGAGCGGACTGCTCAGTCCGGTCGCTCCGCCATGCTCGTCCCGGCGGGCTGCCGGGTCGGGTGGTTCTGCCGTCGTCGTTGGCGCCACCAGCCGATTGCCGCGCCGGCCAGGAGGGCGGCCAGGATCACCGTCAGAGTCGTGGCGCCGGTGCGGTCGAGCTGGGTGGCCAACCAGCGTTGCGCCGCGCCGGCGGCGGCAATGATCGGGTCGTCGGTCGTGGCATCGCGCAGGATCCGGATCTCGAACCAGCCGTACCAGGCCACGTAGGCACCGGCGACCACGAGCAGCACGCCACCGAGGCGGGACAGCAGTGGTGCGGCGCGGCGGATCCGACGGAGCAGGCCGTCGCGGGCGAGGGCCACGGCGAGAGCGGCCACCGCGACGGTCAGGCCCATGCCGGCCGCGTACGCGCAGAACAGCCCGACCCCGGCGACGATCGAGCCGGCGCGGAAGCTGCTCACGACGATGGCCAGGAACGGGCCGATCGTGCATGACAGCGATGCCGCGGCGTAGACGGCGCCGAACACCACCATGGACGGCAGCGACCGACGCACGGTTGGGGCGCGCCAGACCGCCAGCCGCAGGCCCGGCAGTTGCCGGCCGGCCAGCAGCCAACCGCCCGATGCGAGCAGCAGCAGACCCAGAACGACGGTCACCCAGGGAAGGTGTCTCTGCAACGTGCCGGCTACGGGAGAGAGGACCAGACCGAACAGGCCGAAGACGGCGACGAAACCGCCGGTCATCGCGGCGGTGGCGGCAAGGGCCCGGGCGACGGCTGCCCCACGATCGGTCTCCGCTTCGCCCGCGACCAGCAGCGACAGGTACGCCGGCAGCAGCGCGAACCCGCACGGGTTGACCGCGGCGAGCATCCCGGCGGCGACCGCCAGGCCCAGCGGCGCATCGAGCATCTCAACCCACCAGCAGCGGGTCGAGCAGTTCGGGCAGCTCGTCGACATCGACACGGCCGCGGGCCGCGACCGTTCCTTGGCTGTCGAGCACCACGAAGGTGCTCTGCTCGGTCATTCTGAACCGCTTCCAGACGACGCCCTGTTCGTCGGCCAGCTGCGGAAAGCCGGCGAGCTTGGCCATCCGCACGAAGTCGTGCATCGCCGGGACCTTGTCCAGGCCAGCCACCCCGACCACGGCGACCCTGCCCTGGTACCTGGTCGCGAGATCGGTGACCGGCTGGGCCTGCCCCAGGCAGGTGGGGCACCACGGGGCCCAGAACCACAGCAGCGCCGGCTTGCCGGCCAGGCTGCGGCCGTCGAAGTTGCCGCCGTCGAGCGTCGGGACGGTGAAGTCGTAGCTGTCGGTTCCCCCGTCGGTGGTCACGTCGGACGAGCTTCGCGACGAGGCCGCCTGGTCACCGCTGTCGCTCGCGCAGCCAGCCAGCGTCAGCACGCCGACCATCATCAGGGCAAGGAGTGCTTGCCGTGCCTTCATCGGTACTCCTTCGTCGCTAGGTCGGACGGTGCCGGCGGGGTCGCCCGGAGGTTCGGCGTAGCTGAGCCAGTATCGCGCGGCGGGCAACACGACGAATGGATGACGGTTGCTGCCCAGGACCGTGACGTTCCGGCGTTGGTCGCAGTCCGGGGTTTGTCGCCCGGAGGTTCGGGTAGCGGGCCAGCCAGGCACCTGACCGCTGCACTCCACCGGGAGGACTTGACCGTGACGCTCCGATCGCGCTGGATGGCACTGCTGGGCAGCGGGGCAATGTTGATCGCCACCGCCAGCTGCACTGCCGACGGCGGAGGGGCGGCTACGGCACCGACCGCCGCGTCGACGGCCGCGCCGGTACCGGCGGCTGCGGCCGACCTGCCGCAGATCGTCGCCCGACTGCAACCGTCGGTCGTCACCGTTCGGGTCGGGCAGGGCATCGGCTCCGGGGTCGTGTTCCGGGACGGCGGGCTGATCCTCACCAACGAGCACGTCGTGGGTGACCGGGAGAACGTGGAGGTCGCCCTCGCCGACGGCACGCGCGTGCCGGCCCGGGTGGTCGCCGCCGACGCCGTCACCGACCTCGCCGTGCTCCGCGCCGAGCGCGCCGACCTACCGCCCGCGCCGTTCCACACCGAGCTCCCCGCTCCGGGCGAGCCCGTACTCGCTCTCGGCAGCCCGCTGGGCTTCCTCAACAGCGTCACCGCCGGCATCGTCTCCGGCGTCGGTCGGGAGATCCCCGGTTCGGCGGGCCAGGGCAACGCCCTCGTCGACCTGATCCAGACCGATGCGGCGATCTCGCCGGGCAACTCGGGCGGCGCGCTCGCCGATTACTCGGGCCGGGTGATCGGCATCAACGATGCCTACCTGCCGCCGCAGACCGGCGCGGTGTCCATCGGCTTTGCGATCCCCGCCGCCACCGCCCTGGACATCGCCGACGACCTCCTCGACGACGGCCGGGTCACCCAGCCGTATCTCGGGGTGGCGGTGGCACGCCTGACCCCGCAGATCGCTCAGTCGCTGAATGCCGGCACCGACCGGGGGGTCCTGGTTCGCGACGTCGACGGCGACGGTCCGTCGGCCGCGGCCGGCCTGCGCCCGGGCGACATCGTCACGCAGGTGGCCGATGAGCGTACCGACACGCTGGAGGCGTTCATCGGCGCGTTGCGGTCGGTCGAGCCCGGCGAGCCGGTGTCAGTGACCTACCTGCGCGACGGCGACACCCGGCAGACAAGCGTCGTACCGACCGCCGCCACCCGCTGACGTCGCCGTGCCCGACGGTCACCGCGAGCGTGGGGATCGGGGCACGCCCAGGGCGTGATGGCGGGCTTGCGCGTGACCCACTCCTTCGCAGCCAGATCTGGTCGAGGCGTCGCCGGCGCTCGTGAGCGAAGTTCCGCAACAAGTACGCCCGCCGCAGCCCTCAGGGCAGATGAGCACCAAAAGACACAGGTCGAGTGGACCAGGCTGAGGCGGTTGCTGGCCCAACGGCTGCCGTCTGTGGGTACGGCTTCCCGGTGCGCGCGACGGTCCGGCGGCTACGTGGAGACGGACGCGCAGTGGTGGTTGCTGCGGGCAGACCGGACTCGCGGCAGCGACCTGCAGACCGGCGGTGATGGCGCAAGGCCGAGTGACAAAGCTGGTCACCCATTGCGAGACCGCCTTCACAAATTGCACACTGAGGCTGCATTAAGTCCTGGAAGTTGCGCGTTCGGCAACTTCGAGGCCAGCCGCAGGAAGGGGTCCGCGATGGGGGCACCGAAGGCAGGAGCCGCCGGCAAACCCATGTCTGTGCCGGCCTGGAAGGCGCTGCCCAGTTTCCTCCGTGACGCACATCAGTCCCTGGTGGACGCCGGTGAGGCCGCCGGCGGTGAGGTCGTACGGCTCGGGCTCGGGGTCTCCAGTCCGTACCTCGTGACCCATCCCGACCATGTACGGCAGGTGTTGCAGGACCGGGCTGCCAACTATCCCCGAGGCGATGACACCGCGCTCTGGCGCTCGGTCCGCAAACTGGTCGGCGACGGCATCCTCGCCGAGGGCGACACCTGGCTGGCATCACGTAGGACACTGGCCCCACTTTTCCGGCGCGGCCGCCTCGACCCACTGATCGACACGATGGCGGGGGCCATCGACGAGACGACCGACCGGCTGGACACGGCCGCGGCAGCGGGCAGCGTCGTCGACATCGGCGCGGAGCTGTCCCGCCTCGTCTGCGCCGCCATCATGCGGGTGTTCTTCGACTCCCGGGTCTCGGTTGACGACGCGCTGCGCATCATGGCGGCGCAGGAGGACATCGTCACCTCCATGGCACCACGTCTGCTGGCCCCCTTCGCACCGTGGTGGATTCCGATGCCGGGTGACCGTCGCTTCCGCCGCTCCGTGCAGACCATCGACGGAATCCTGCTGCCGGTCCTCCGCGCTGCGGTGCGTCATCCCGGCGACGGCGACGACGTGTTGTCGACGCTGGCACGTGCTCAACGTGACGGCCAGCCGTTGTCCGAACGGCAGATGCGCGACGACCTGGTGTCGATGGTGGCGGTCACCACCGAGACGAGCTACGTCGTGTTGACATGGCTCTGGCCGGTCCTCGCCAACCACGCCGACGTCGCCGACCGGCTCTACGCAGAGGTCGATCAGGTTGTCGGTGCCGGGCCGGTGCGGGCGGAGCATCTGCCTCAGCTCACCTACACCCAGATGGTGCTCAACGAACTCCTTCGCTTGTACCCGGCGGGTTGGATCGTCCCCCGGCGTGCGTCGGCAGCCGACGTGCTGGGCGGAGTACGGATCGAGCAGGGCGCGACCGTCATCCTCTCCCCGTACGCCACCCAGCGGATGAAGGCCTACTGGGGCTCCACCGCCGAATCCTTCGACCCGGAGCGCTTCGCACCCGGCCGCGCCGAGGCGGACACACCTCGCCGCCATGCCTACTACCCCTTCGGGCTCGGCATGCATCGATGCCTCGGCGAACACCTCTTCAACGTGGAGGCTCTGTTGATCGTGGCGACCTTAATCAGTAGGTTCCGCTTCACACTGACTGATCCCACAGTGCCCGCACCACGGGTCGCCGCCTCACTGCGCCCCCGACGGCGAGTCGAGCTGACCCTGTCGCGTCGCGAGCACTCCGTCGCCAGCAGGAGCCACTGATGCCCTCGGACACCCTGGCCGCCACGCTTGAGCAGAGCGCCGAACAGGGACGAATCTGTTCCGTAGCCGTGCGAGGGCAACGCGACCTGCAGGACCGGGTCGCCACGTATCCCGCTCTCTTTCCCGACCCTCCCGTCGATGCCGCCATGCTGAGCGCTCTGGCACTGTCCACCGCGTTCATCGCCCCGTGGTGCACCGCCGCCGAACTGCGTACCGCGAACCGGACATCGCTGTGGGTGACGGCAGAGGATTGGCGGATCGACTCGGAGATCAGCTCCCTGGAGGAGGCCACCGCCACCGCCACCGTCTGCATCGCGGTAGCAGCAGGCTCCGCGCCAGCCGACGGCGACCAACTCACGCAGTTCCTGGCCGATATCCGCGATGACCTGGCAGCTACACCGCTGTTTCCACGCCTTGGTCACCTGTGGCAGGACGAGTTGCGCCGCATGCTCGACGCCGAGCTACGGGAGTGGCAGTGGAGAACAGACCGAAACAACAAGGTGACCGAGCTGCCGTCTGCCGGTGACTACCTGGCCAACGCCGCCGGCTACGGCGCCACCTGGGTCAACATCTCCCATTGGATCGCCACGAGCGCTGTGGAAACCGAGGAGCACCTGACCACCCTGGCTAGGGCCAGCTACGAGGTGGAGAAGGTCCTGCGGCTGGTCAACGACCTGGCCAGCTACAACCGGGACGTCAAGGCCGGCGATCTGAACATCCTGATGTTGGGCGTCGACGAACACGAGGTGCGCCAGCAGGCGATAGACCTGGCCGACCGGTGCCAGAAACTGCTCGACCCGCTGGCCGAGGTCAGCCCGCAGCAGGTGACATACCTGCGGCGGGTACTCGGCTTCACGGCCGGCTTTTACCACGGGACCGACTTCTGGGCATCCCGGTGACAACCGTCAGCGGGCGGAGACCGACCAGCAAGACCGCCGCCGTACGCGGGCAGGTCCGCGACCTCGTCGCGGAGATGATGCGCGATCCAGCTGGCCGCACATCGCCCTCACCGTACGAGACCGCCCGGCTGGTGAGCCTCGCCCCGTGGTTGATCGGACACAGCGACCGGGTGCGCTACCTGCTCGACACCCAGCGGCCCGACGGCGGCTGGGGCCCCCCGGGGGGTTACGGTCTCGTCCCCACCCTGAGCGCGACAGAGGCACTACTGACGGTCCTGCACGCCGATCCACCGGCGGACCTGGCGCGTCTGGTGCACGCCGTCGACCGTGCTCTGGTCGCCCTGACCGGGCTCGTGAACGACGGTGGTCCGTTACCCGACACCCCGGCCCTCGACATGATCGTCCCCGCACTCGCTGACCGGATCAACGACCACCTTCACCGCCCGACCATGCCGCCGCCAGCCGTTCTGGAGCGGTGGCAGCGCTCCACCCCGCTCGGCCTGCCACGCGGCCTGACCCGAAAGCGACTCACCGCCGTACGTCACCTGGTGGCCACTGGCGCACCTCTCCCCGACAAGCTGCTGCACGCGTTGGAGGTCGTGGCCGACCTCGCCCCCGCCGCGGGCGACGTCGCGGCAAACGCCTCGGGCACGGTGGGCGCCTCGCCGGCAGCCACCGCCGCGTGGCTCGGCAGGCCCGCCCGCCCCGGCGGCCACGGGGCGTTGGCATACCTGGAAGGCACCGTCCGTCGCTACGGCGGTCCCGTGCCGTGCGCAGCCCCGATCACCGTCTTCGAACGAGCCTGGGTGACCACCATCCTGGCTCGCGCCGGCATCGACCTGACCGGGTCTCCGGGGTTGGTGGACAGCCTGACCGCCGATCTGGGCGCAACCGGAACGCCGACCGGTCCTGGGCTGCCGACCGACGCTGACACCACCGCCGTGACCCTGGCCGCTCTCGGCCGCCTTGGCGTCTCGGCGTCAACCGACTGCCTGTGGCCTTACGAGATCCCCGAGGGCTTCGCCACCTGGCCCGGTGAGGACGGCTTCAGCACCACGACCAACGCCCACGTGCTCGACGCTCTCGGCCAGCGGCTGGCGGAACAGCGAGGCGCACAGCCGCGCCATCGCGCTGCTGTGCGACGGCTGGTGGCGGCCCTGCTGGATCGGCAGGAACTCCAGGGGAACTGGGCCGACAGGTGGCACGCCTCGCACTTCTACGCGACTTCCTGCTGTGTGCAGGCGTTGGCAGAGTTCGGGGACCCGACGACAGTGGCGAGACCGCTGGATCGCGCGGTCGAGTGGACACTTGCCACCCAACACACCGACGGCGGCTGGGGCACCTGGAGTGCTACCGCCGAGGAAACGGCTTACGCATTGCACATCTTGCTGGCCAGCGGCACCCGGACACCCAAGGTAATGGACGCGGTTGGTCGCGGGCACGCCTACCTGTGTCAGGACGACGGCGTCACCGGGCCGGCGCTGTGGCATGACAAGGATCTGTACCAGCCCACCCTGATCGTCCGCGCCACAGTTCTGGCAGCCCAGCACAGTGCCGGGAGGCTGCTGACCTACCTGTCCGAATGCGCGTAGATGTCCGACGATCACGACTGACGGCATTCGCCTCAGGACAGACGAGTCCTTTATGGACGTGACACTTAGTGATGGTCTTGAGTCAATAGTCAGATAACTGCTAGCGTGCGTCGGTCTGCCTACACCGGCGGCTTGGTCGGCATGCCTCTGCCGACAAGTTCCTCTGCTCGGCATCGGACGGTTCAATGCGGTCTCGCAGCGCCAATCTGCGCACCAAGGTCATCGCGCTCCTCGCCTCACTCGTCGCTCTCTGGGCATTCGCCGCCTGGGTTACCCTCCGAGACGGTGTGGACCTCCTTGGCGTCCAAGCGATCGACAGCCAGATCGTCTCCCCGAGTGAGCCGCTGCTGCTGGACCTCCAGGTTGAACGACGCCTAGCCGTCGTCTACCTCGGTGGTCCCAGTGCCGACCGGAAGAACGCCCTCGACGCCGCCCGTCTGGCGGTCGACAAGAACGCCACCGCCTTCAAGTCCACCGCGCGTAGCTGGCTAGCCCGTATGGCCACCAGTAGCGAGGCCGAACAACGCGTGAATGAGGCGATCGCCGAGCTCGATCGACTGCCGGAAGTCCGCGAGTCCATCGACGATCGGTCAGTCGACCGGGCAAGCACCATCGGCACCTACAGCGACCTCGTCGAGTCGATGTTCGCCGTCTACGATGTCGTCGGCACGCTCGATGATCCCGAAATCCAGCAGGACACCCAGAATTTGATCGAGCTGTACCGTCTGCGCGAGATCATCTCGCAGGAGGACGCCCTGCTCAGCGGCGCTCTCGCCGCCGAACGGATCACCGCTGGTGAACAGGTCCGGTTCACTGAGCTGGTCATCGCGCAACGCTTCGTCGCGGATCGCACCCAGCTGAACGACTCCGACCAGGCCGCCTTCAACCAGGTCCTCAACGGAGATGCGTTCAGGAGCCTGCGTCAGCTCGAGGACCGGGTGATCAGCACTCGAGGGTCGGCCCGTCCGGACATTACCGCCGAGGAATGGAACGAGGTCGCACCCGCGGCGTTGACCCATCTGCAGGAGATGGTTCTCGGCAGCGGTGACAATCTGGTGCAGCGCGCCGTGCCTGTCGCGGTCGGGGTGATCGCCCGGCTGGTCCTCGCCGCCGGCCTCGGTCTGCTGGCGGTCATCGCGTCGATCGTCGTCTCCATCACCACCGCGCGTGCTCTCGTAGCTCAACTGCAGCGACTCCGTGACGCGGCCCACCAACTCGCCGACGAACGACTCCCCGCAGTGGTGGAACGCCTTCAGCGCGGCGAGAAGGTGGACGTCGCCGCCGAGGCACCACCGCTCGACTTCGGCGCTGACGAGATCGGGCAGGTCGGCCAAGCTTTCAACGCCGTTCAGGAGACGGCTGTCCGTACGGCCGTCGAGCAGGCGGAGCTACGCCGCAACGTACGCGACGTGTTCCTGAACCTGGCCCGGCGCACCCAGGCCCTCGTGCACCGCCAGGTGACCCTCCTCGACGAGATGGAGCGTCGTCAGGAGGATGCGGACGAACTCGAAGACCTCTTCCGCGTCGACCACCTCGCCACCCGGATGCGGCGCAACGCCGAGAACCTCATCGTTCTCTCGGGCGCGACGCCCGGCCGTGGCTGGCGGCGCAACGTGCCCATGGTCGACGTCGCCCGCGCCGCCGTGCAGGAGGTGGAGGACTACACGCGGGTGAAGGTGATGCCATTCGGGTCGGTCGCGCTCGCCGGCCGGGCCGCCGGTGACATCATCCATCTGCTCGCCGAGCTGATCGAGAACGCCCTGACCTTCTCGCCGAAGAGCACCCCTGTCGAGGTGCGTGGGCAACTCGTAGCCAACGGCTTCGCCATCGAGATCGAGGACAGAGGTCTCGGCATGGCCGAGGAGGATCTGGCCGCCGCCAACGCCGACCTCGCCACTGCCGCCGAATTCAACCTCGCCGACGCCAAGAAACTGGGGCTGTTCGTCGTCAGCCGGCTGGCCGCGAAACACCACCTCGCAGTGCGGTTGAAGCCGTCACCGTACGGCGGGACGACGGCAGTCGTGCTCCTCCCCAAGGACCTGGTCACGACCGCCGACCCGATCGGCGCGGCCTCCTCACCGACGGCAGGCATGTCAAGAGACGCGGTTGCCGCCGGGGACGCCCAGCGCGTCCCCACCCCGCGGCCTGCCTCTCTCGCCGTCGCCGAGCCCACGCCTGTGCACGGCGAAACGATGGAACTGCCCGCAGTGCGCCCACTGCGTGCCGCCGCTGACGCCGCCGCGACCGTCACCGAAGGGCCGGTCAAGAGCGCGCCCAACGTACGGCAACGGCCCGAACCTGCTGCCGAACACACCGAGCACACCGAGCACGGGCTGCCAATGAGGGTCCGTCAGGCCAACATCGCGCGACAACTACGCGACTCGTCACCAGGCCAACCACAGCCGCCGGACGACGACGAGGCGGGGCGATCCCCCGACGACATTCGCCGGATGATGGCCTCGTACCAATCCGGCACCCGCCGAGGGCGCGATGACGCCGCACGTCTCGTCGACGCCGACGACGACGAGCAACGCAACGCCGCCGACAACACGTCCGCGGCCGAAACCGACCGGTAAGAAAGAGGAACGGGCAAGTGCAGCAGAATTCCACGGGCGATTTGGCCTGGCTGCTCGACGACCTGGTCGGGCGCGTCAAGCAGGCTGAGCATGCCATCGTGCTCTCCGCTGACGGACTGCTCATGGCTTCCTCCGCCCAGCTCAGCCGAGACGACGCGGAACATCTGGCCGCGATGGCATCGGGCATCCAGAGCCTTGCGAAGGGTGCCAGCAAGCGGTTCGGCGGCGGACCCGTGCAACAGACCATCATCGAGATGAAGTCGTCGTTCCTGTTCGTTACCGCGGCCGGAAGCAACGCATGCCTGGCCGTCCTCGCGGCCGAAGACACCGACGTCGGACTTGTCGCGTACGAGATGGCAATGGTCGTTGCGCGAGCCGGCAAGTTTCTCGCCTCTCCGACCCGGCCGAGCCAGCACACCAACAACTAGGGGCCGCCATGACGATGCCCGACGAAGAACCAGTCTGGTTAGATGACGAAGCCGGGCCGGTAGTCCGGCCATACGCCGTTACGGGCGGACGAGCTAAGCCAGCCAACAGCTTCAATGTGGTCGCTCTGGTCCTGTCGACGCGATCGGCCCCGCCATCCGAGGTGGGGATAGCACCAGAACAGGCGAGGATCATTCACCTCTGTCAACGGCCACTCGCACTCGCAGAAGTGGCCGCGCATCTCAGCCTGCCTCTCGGCACCGTCCGAGTGCTGCTGGACGGACTGATCGCGCAGGGATTCGTCCAGGTCAACGATCCTCGCCAAGCCGCCACCCTTCCCGACGACAGCGTATTCGAGGCGCTCATCAATGGACTACGTCAACTCTGAGCGGACGGGCCAAGTGACCCTTCCCACCGCCATCAAAATCCTCATCGCGGGTGGCTTCGGCGTAGGCAAGACCACCCTCGTGGGATCCGTCAGCGAGACCAAGCCCCTACGCACCGAGGAGGTTCTCTCCGAGCAGGGCGTGGGTGTCGATGACATCTCCGGCGTCGAGACGAAATCGACAACGACCGTGGCGATGGACTTCGGCCGGATCACCATCAGCGAGGAACTCGTTCTCTACCTGTTCGGCACCCCAGGCCAAGACCGCTTCTGGTTCGTCTGGGACGAACTCACGATCGGCGCCCTGGGTGCCGTGGTCCTGGCAGACACCCGGCGCCTCGCCGACTGCTTTCCCTCCGTCGACTACTTCGAGCGGGCGAGGCTGCCATTCATCGTGGCCGTCAACTGCTTCGAGAATGCCCGCCGGTACAGCCTTGACGAGGTGCGACTGGCCTTGGACCTCGACCCGGACGTGCCTGTCATGTTGTGCGACGCGCGAGAGCGGCAGTCATCCAAAGAGGTCCTCGTAGCGCTGATCGAGCATGTCAAGAAGCAAGGGCTCAGCCGCAGACCCGAGCCGGTAGGCCATTGACCGGCGGCCTGCCGCCACACTCCTCACCTTCGCTCGCGGAGTACCCCGCATCAGGCTCGCAGTCGCCTCAAGCGCCAACGTCAGGGGAGAAGGCTGCGCCCCTCCCAGGTTCCATGCTCTGACAGCGGGCGGAACCGCATGAAGGCGGATTCGTGGTGGAAGTCCCGGCGATGCTGTTCAGCCATGGCGACGGTGTGTGTATGTGCCTCTGGGACGGCGCTGCGGCCGTACACCATGTCGCTCATCTCGCGGACGCTGCGCCAGATCGTGAAGGTTGAGAACGTGTGGGGCGGGCGTACCGCCGCGGTGGCGAAGGTGGTGCCGGGGTGGCGGGCGACCAGGCGTTCGACCGGCCGCCCCCACTTCAGGAACCGGGGTAGTTCGAGAAGCTTGAGCCGGGCGAGGGTGACGGCCACAATCGGCTCCTCCGGATCCCACCGGCCCGCCTGCACCGGCAGGCCAGCGAGCGCGGCCACCCCGCCGTAACGCCGTAGGTACTGCAATCGAACATGCCAACCGCCGTCGAGCCGCCGCCCTAGATCGTCGTCTGCGAGGAACCGGTCCAACGCCGATTCGTCGTCCCATTCGGCGAACATCGCCAGGCGTCGCAACTGCATCCGTTCCACCGACAACGCCGGGGAACCGAGTCGCATGAGCGCGAGGCATTCGGCGTGCCGCAGCCCAGCCGCCCGAGGCCCGCGACGCAGGGTGCGCAAGGTCAAGGCCGGCGGAAGCAGTGCGAGATGGAACGAATGCATCATCGGCCCATGATCCCAGTCGTCCGCGACCGCGTCCCCTCCCGGAGCGTGCGGGCTGGCGACGGTGGCGGGCGGACGTTGGCTTCGCCGTGCTGGTGCTGCGGGCTCGATGAACCAGCAACGCGTCCTCGACGGCACCGGCATGCCAGAGCTGGACGGCGCAGAACCGCATCAGCTGCGTATTACGGGGGGTTCAGCACCCCACGCGGTACGAGGGGCATCCGGCGCACTAGCATTGCTGCGTTCCAGCGGCTGAAACGAGGCGAGATGCGTTGGCTCCGGCAGTTGCTCGGTAGCAAGCGGGTCCAGCTCGATCCAGGGCGGCAGCAGGCACTGCTGCGGGATGTCCGGCACCGGTACGGCGTCGGCTCGCCGGTCCGGTTTCCGGAGCAGGTCGAAGCGATCACCCGGATGCTGGACGACGACGACGGCCTGGTGGTGGCGGCCCAGATGGTGAGCGAGGTCGCCGACGAGGCTCACGCGGACCTGCAGGCCCAAGCCCACGACGTGCACCGACGTACGGGCCGGCGACTCCTGGTGCACCGCCGGAGCTACCGACCGCTGTGGAAGGAGGCCGGGCGGGCGCTGCGGTGGCCACTGTTCGCGCTGCCGGGCGGCCTCCATCCGTACGCGCAGGTGAGCGCCGCCGTCGCAGTGGTCGGCAGCCGCGCGTCCCGGCTCGGCCAGGTGACCGACCCGGACCTGCTCCTGGTTCGCGTGTTCGAGGTGCTCGATCTCACCGTCATCGGCTGCGAGTACGGCCAGGTACGGGTGGACACCGACGCCGCAGCCCTGGCCGACCGACTGATCTCGACCGCCGGACAGGTTCTCGCGGTCATCGACGACCCACCCCGGCTGCCTCCTCCGGTCCGCGAGGCGATGCGCCGCAACAACACCCTCGACGTCCACGATCCAACCGGGCCTCAAGTGGTCGGCGGCATCAATCTGGGCGCGCGGATGCGGGAGAGTCTGCTGGTGTAGAACACCGCCAGCCAGCGGTCCGGCCCGCCACGAGCGGGTCAATCTGGTCTGGTAGTGGCCGAAGTACGACCAGACGGTTTATCTCTATGGTTGACTCTCAGCGCGAACCTGGATATTCCACAGGTATGGATCTGATGCGGCGCGGCTGGCCGGTCATCGTCGGGGCGATGCTGGTGTTGGCCGCGAGCCTGCTGCCGTGGTTCCGCACCAGATGGGCTGACGGAGACGGTTGGGCCACCAACTCGGCGACCGCGTGGGCGTCGTCCACCTGGTGGGCCGCTGCGGTGACCGCCTGCCTGCTCGCCGCCGCCGCCGGGCTGCTCGGCCTTCACCTGCAATCGGGGGCCATGCTGCGCTGGGGTGCGGCAGGCCTCGCCACGGCCGCCGTCGCGGTCACCGCCGTAACGTGGCTGCGCATCCCTCCGCTGACCGAGGGCACCGGCATGGCCTGGTCCACCGCTGGCGCCGAGTCCCGCGGCGTGGGCGACATTGTCCGCGACGGCCTGGTGCTGGTCCGCATCGACGGACTCACCCAGGAGGTCGGCTGGGGCGTTCACGCCGGACTCGCCGCCATGAGCCTACTCACCGCCGTGCTGATCAGCAGGGCTGTGCGACCCGGACGCCCCGGTCAGACACGCGCCTCGGGACACTGCGTTGTTGGGGTACGGCGGTGGGATCACCGACAACGGCAGACGCCGCCCGGTCGAAGCTTCCCGTAGCACCAGTTGGACAACCGGGCTCGCCGGTGGTGGAGCGACCTTTATGAGCTCTGCCCAGACGAGTTGCTCAATGAGCTGAACGACGGCGCCCGTGACTACGCCAAGATCACCGCGCTGCTCCGCGAGTACCGAGCACAGAAGCGGTAACGCAGTACACCAGGCCGCCGCGTTCGGTGGGGCACGAGCGGTATCGCAACCGCTTCGATTATTGCCGGTCGCGGACATTCCGTATCGCTACGGTTCTGTGCCATGCCCGACGCGATCTTTGCCCACCCGCGCCTCGCGCCTGTCTACGATGCGTTCGATGGCGACCGCGCAGACCTCGACGCATATCTTCGCATCGTCGACGAGTTCGACGCGCGACACGTGCTCGACATCGGATGCGGTACCGGATCCCTGGCCGTCCTGCTGGCAAGAAGCGGACGACATGTGACCGGCGTTGATCCCGCCGCCGCCTCCCTCGACGCGGCGGTATCCAAAACCGGCGACGCATCGGTCACCTGGCTCCACGGGGATGCCACGACGCTCCCCGCGCTGTCAGTTGACATCGCGCTGATGACCGGCAACGTGGCTCAAGTCTTCCTTGACGACGATGACTGGATCGCGACACTCCAGGGCATCCATGGCGCGCTACGCGACGGCGGCCACCTCGTGTTCGAAACGAGACGCCCGCAGCGCCGCGCCTGGGAGGAATGGGCCGTCGACACTGACCCCGTCATCCGAAATCTTCCTGGCATCGGTGAGGTCGAACGGCGCATGGAAGTCACCAGGGTGGCGCTGCCATATGTCTCCTTCCGGTACACGTACACCTTCGCCTCTGACGGCTTCTCAGTGGAGTCGGACTCCACCCTCAGGTTCCGCAGTCGAGCAGAGGTTGAGGAGACCCTGGTGACCAACGGTTTCACCACCATCGACGTCCGCGAGGCCCCAGACCGCCCTGGGCGGGAGTACGTGTTCGTGGCGCAACGAACGCACTGACCACACCAACACTGAACGATGGACGCCCTGCTCAGGAGCGTCCTCGCGCCTGCCCATGAGCAGCGGCTGCGTTCCGTGACGCCCGGTCCGCGGCAAATCTGCCTGCCTCCGCCGCGATCGCGCGTATGGTTGCGCCCGCGTACCCAGCCGCCACAAACACCGGCCCCGTAGCCTCAAGGACCCGTCGCCTGGTGCGCCGGGCTCCCGCCTCGCGACGGCTCGACCGGTAAGAGCGGGTGGCCTTGTCTTCGGTGAAGCTCACCCACACCACAGGTGACTATGGTTGGCCCATAGTCAATGAGCCCTTTTCATCCTGACCCTGCAGGTCAGAGGAGGTGTGCGTAGCCCCGGGATCGATGAGGGCGAGGCTCCAGGTAAGACAGCAAATCGACCAAAACCCGATGCCCCGACCGGGAGCCTCGCCTGTGCTGTCTTACCCGTCCACGATCTCGTTGTCCAGCCGGACCCTCAACCACCTCGCCGACCGCATCCGCCAGCACCGTAACCAGCAACGATCCAGGTGGCGGCGCCTCGACGCGGGACGCCAGGCACTACTCGCCCTTGCCCATCTACGTAACGGCGACACATACACCCGGCTGGCCTGCGGGTTCGCGATCGGCGTCGCCACCGCCTGGCGCTACGTGCAGGAAGCGACCGCCCTGCTCGCGGCATCCGCCGACGACCTGGCCACCGCGATGAAACGCATCCGCATGCTGGCGTACGCGATCCTGGACGGCACCCTGATCCCGATCGACCGGATCGCCGACCAGAAGCCCTACTACTCGGGAAAACACAAACGCCACGGCGTGAACGTGCAGGTCATCGCCGACGCAGCGGGCCGCCTCGTCTGGGCATCGCCCGCGCTACCCGGATCGGCTCACGACCTGACCGCTGCCCGCACGCACGGCATCATCGACGCGCTGACCAGTGCACACGTGATGACCTTCGCGGACAAGGGCTATCAGGGCGCCCACGGCAGCGTGCGTACCCCGTTCAAGCGGCGCCGCTTCCGGCCGAAGCTGTCACGCAGGCAGAAAGCCGTGAACCGCGCCCACGCGAAGATCCGCGCCCGCGGTGAGCGAGCGATTGCCACGCTCAAGACCTGGAAGATCCTCGCCAAGCTGCGCTGCTGCCCACGCCGAGCCACCGCGATCGTGCAGGCCATCCTCGTCCTGCACCACACCGAATCCAACCGCTACACAGGATGAAAAAGGCTCAATAACGCTGGGCGGCGCGGGCCATGTCTCAGCTAAGCCTTGATTGGTGCGGCCGACCTGGCGGCCTGCTCGATCTTCGCGCAGTAGGCTGCACGGGCTTCCTCGTCGATCTGCTGCTCGTGTTCGGCGCGCAACCCGGTCCGGCCGTCGAGGCCCTCGCGCAGGATATCGGCGTGCCCGGCATGCCGGATTGACTCACCGAGGACATGGACCATGATGGCGAACAGGTTCGTGTCGGCATAAGGCTCCGGCCACCACGGCACGTGGCCGGGGGCGTCGAGACGGAGCTCGTTGATCGTCGAGTCCGAGTGTTCCCACGTGCGCCGGTAGAACGCGATGATCTGATCGCAGGTCTCGTCCTCAGCCGCCCACAGATCGCTGCCGTTGGAGTCCTGCCACCGGGGCAGCGGTTCCGGAGAAGGGCGGTCGAAAACCTCGCCGAAGTACCTGGTCTCGACGGTGGCCACATGCTTGACCAGACCGATCAGGTTGGTCCCGGTCGCTGTCAAAGGTCGACGGGCGTCGTACTCGGACAAGCCGTCGAGCTTCCAGAGCAGCGCCTCGCGGTCCCGCCGCAGTCTCCCGTGCAGGTTGTCTTTCGCGAACTCATCATTCATGCGGCATGAGCCTGCCATGGGCTACTCGTGGTCTCCACCGGCGCTCACACCGGAAACGCTCAGCCACACCAACGACCGAACTCGGAACACTGCGTCTTCAGGGTTTGAGGACGATCTTCTCGCAGTTGTCCTGCTTGTTCTTGAAGATCTCGAAGCCGCGTTCCGCCTCGTCGAGCGGCAGGGTGTGGGTGATGACCCGGGTGGGATCGATCTCGCCACGATCGATGCGCTGCAGCAGCGGTTTCATGTAGCGCTGAACGTGGCATTGACCGGTACGCAGCGTCAGCGCCCGGTTCATCCACGCGCCGGCGGGAAACTTGTCGAGGAAGCCGCCGTACACGCCGATCACCGACACGATGCCGCCGCTTCTGCACGACATGATCGCCTGCCGTAGCGCGTGCGGGCGCTCGGTCTCCGAGCGGACTGCCTGCTTGACCCGGTCGTAGGCGTAGAGGGGCATGCTGCCGTGGCTGGCCTCCATGCCGACCGCGTCGATGCACTTGTCCGGTCCCCGCCCACCGGTGAGTTCCAGCAGCCGGGATCGCACGTCCACTTCCTCGAAGTTCACCGGCGTGTGGCCCGCCCGTTCGGCCATTTGCAGCCGGTACGGCTCCTTGTCGATGGCGATGACCTTTGCGGCGCCGAGCACCCGGGCGCTGTCCATGGCGAACTGGCCGACCGGGCCGGCGCCCCACACCGCCACCACGTCGGTGGGCTGGATGTCACACATCTCGGCACCCATGTAGCCGGTGGGCAGGATGTCGGAGAGGAACAGCACCTGCTCGTCGGTCAGGTCGGACTCGATCTTCAGCGGACCGACGTCGGCGAACGGCACCCGCGCGTACTGTGCCTGACCGCCGGCGAAGCCGCCGGTCAGATGGGAATAGCCGAAGATCCCGGCGACCGGGTGGCCGAACATCTTCTCCGCGATCCCGGCATTGGGGTTGGAATTTTCGCAGCAGGAGTACAGCTCGGCGGCGCAGGCGCCGCACGCGCCGCAGGCGATCGGGAAGGGAACGACAACGCGGTCTCCGACGCGCAACCGACCTGGGTCGACGCCCCGGCCGACCTCGATCACTTCGCCCATGAACTCGTGACCCATGACGTCGCCGTCCTGCATCGTGGGGACATACCCATCGACCAGGTGCAGGTCCGAGCCACAGATCGCGGTGGAAGTGATCCGTACGATGGCATCGCGCTCGTTCAGAAGCCTGGGGTCCGGTACGTCACGAACCTTGACCTTGTTGCGTCCCGCCCAGGTGTTCGCCCTCACGCGTCCGCTCCCTTCGCGAGGTCGGAGTCCGACAGCGGTTGCGCCGGCCGCTGCGGAAACTCCTTGCGGGCCCGCTTGCCCCACGGGGCGCCCTCGGATCGGACCACCTGGCTGGTCTCCAGCACCTGCTTGAGGCGGCGCAGATCGTCGTCGAGCTGCTGGTGTGGCTCCTCGCCGAAGTACTTGGCCACCGCTTTGCCGACCGCGCCGCCCGGAATGTCGTACGACATGACGACGTGCACCTCGGTGCTGACACCGTCCGGGGCCGGCACAAAGCGAACCGTGCCGGAATTCGGCACGTCGGCGTTGCCGGCCGACCGCCACCCGATCCTCTCGCCGGTCGCATCGTCGACGATCTCCGCGTCCCACTCGACGCTCTTGCCGAACGGAGCGCTGGCGGACCAATGGCTCGTACGGTCACCGGTGGCGCGGACCTCCTCCAGGTGTGCCATGAACGTCGGGAGGTTGCCGAGATCGCGCCAGAACGCGTACACCTGCGGTGGGGGTTTGCGGATGGTCGTCGTGGCTGTCAGCTCCATGAATCCTCCTTCGCGCAAGCCCCGTGCCGCCCGCACCGAGCCGATTTCCTTCGACCGGGTTGCCTGGGCGGCCGTCAGCAGGTCGACCACCGTGATCCCGATGATGGCGCCCGTAACACCGATGAGGCGTCGCCGGCGTCGCCCGCTGCAGTGGGCGATGGCAATTCCGAGCGCGGCCAGGTCCATCGCATCGCCCATAACCCGGGTCCACGCCCAGATGCCCTTTCTCCGGCTCTTCAGGAGCCCGGCCGCGTGTAACAGTTCCCGCGCCCCGACCAGCTGCACCACCGCCCGGGACGTCGGGGAGTCGTCCACGCCGCTGATCCGGCGCACAGTGTCCGATGCCGTTAGCTGTGCCACGCCCAGACCGAGACTCATCCAGCCGAGCCCGCGCCCCCGCCGCTGCACATCGTCCTGTCTGGCCTGCGCTGCCTCTCGGGCTGCTAGTTGAGTCACGGGTAGCCTCCATATGCGGTCGCACCCCGGGGCAAGCATTCCGCTTCACGACGGTCGGGGCGCGACCCGTAGGGGCCGGGAATACCCCTTTCAAACCACCCCAACCCGCTCACCGATGCTCGGTTGGATGGGTTTCCCTGTCCCGGTGCTCAGCACGATGTCACGGCCGCGGACGCCAGGATTGGTACGGGGGCCAGCCACGCGAACACCTCGTCGATCAGGTACCCGCCGTCCACTCGTACCAGATGCGCCAGCCGCCCGAGCCCGGCCCGCCGCTGTTGGCGCGGTACGGCGGGCGTTGAGTCTGGGTCGAACAGCCGCTGCCAGGCGGAGCGGTGGCCCTGCGGCCGGCGGGACGGCCGCCGCAGGGCTCAGGCCCGGCCTAGCTTCCTCGACACAGAGCCCCACCGGGTCACGCCGTCGCCATTTGGCGGACGTCTTCGCCCTGGACGAACTCCTCGACCATCTTGGCGCAGAAGGCCGGAAGGTCGCTGGGGTTGCGGCTGGTGACCAATCCGTTGTCGATCTGTACCTGCTGGTCGACCCAGGTTCCGCCGGCGTTTTGGATGTCGGTGCGCAGGCTGGGGAACGAGGTGACGGTCCGGCCGTTGACCATTCCGGTCTCGACCAACGACCAGGGTCCGTGGCAGATCGCTGCCACCGGCTTTTGTTGCTGGAAGAACGCCCGGACGAAGTCCATCGCCTGTGGGTTCATCCGGAGCCGGTCGGGGTTGACCGTTCCGCCCGGCAGCAACAGGGCGTCGTAGTCGGCCGGATCGGCCTCGTCCAGGGTCCGGTCCACCCGATAGCGGTTGGCCGGATTGATGTCCTGGTTCATCGACTGGATCTCGCCGGACTTCAACGAGATCAGGTGGACCTCGGCCCCCGCCTGCTCCGCGGCGGTCCGGGACTGGGTGTACTCCACATCCTCCACCCCGTCGGCGGCGAGGCAAGCGACTCGCTTGCCGGTCAGTGGCTGCTGGCTCTGCGCCATCTCTGCGACCTTCCCTTCGCGGCGCCGCCCCGTAGGCGGCGCATCGCTCGAACGCGGCCGCCTTCCCGGTGCGGGCGCGGGCAAACAGACAAGCGAACGTCACTCAAGGGCGCGTATGCGACCACCGCCCCTCTGCACAGCGATGGCCGGCGCGGAGAAGATCCGCTACCAGGTGTGCTGCCCCTCGCAGCGGGTAACGCAGGCAACCCACTGGTGCTAAAGCTCCAGAAAGGCCACGACATGACCCTCGCTGCCGAAGCGATCGAACTGCCGTCCGGCCAGACCATGCCCGTGCTCGGCCAGGGAACCTGGTACCTCGGCGAGCGCCCCGCGAGGCGGCAGGACGAGATAGCCGCCTTACGGACCGGGCTCGACCTGGGCATGACCATGATTGACACTGCGGAGATGTACGGTGACGGCGCCTCCGAGGAACTCGTCGGCGAGGCGATCGTCGGACGACGCGCTGACGTCTTTCTGGTCGACAAGGTGCTCCCGTCCAACGCCAGCCGACGGGGAACCGTGCAAGCCTGTCGCCGCAGCCTGCAACGACTCGGCGTCGATCACATCGACCTCTACCTCCTGCACTGGCGCGGCTCACATCCACTCGCGGAGACGATCGAGGCGTTCGCCGAACTCGTCGACGCCGGCGACATCGGGCAGTGGGGCGTGAGCAACTTCGATCTTTCCGACATGACGGACCTGTTCGATGCGGGTGGCAGCGCCTGCGCGACCAACCAGATCCTGTACAACCTCACCCGCCGCGGTCCCGAGTACGACCTGCTGCCGTGGCTACGCGAGCACCGAATCCCGGTGATGGCGTACTCGCCGATCGAGCAGGGCCGACTACTCGGCCACCCCCAAGTCGCCGAGACCGCCGCCCGGCACGAGGTCACGCCCGCTCAGGTGGCGCTGGCCTGGCTGCTGCGGCAGGAGAGGGTTGCGGCCATCCCCCGGTCGTCCAACCCCGAACACACCCGCCAGAACGCGGAAACGCGCGACCTGCAACTGAGCGCGGAGGACGTGGCGGCACTCGACACCGCGTTCCCGCCGCCGACCGGCCCGCAACCGCTGGAGATGTTGTAGCGTCTCGTCTCAGCGGTCAGACCGCCCACCCCGTGGCTGCTCCCGGGCGCTAGCCAGCGGCGAGCCGGACGTACGAGTTTCTCCCGATCGCCTCCACGTCCCAGCGCTTGCCGAAGGCGTTTGTGCCGGCCAGCCGGACCCGACCGATCTCCTCGGGAATCTGCGGGTCGAGGACGAGCTGACCATCCCGGGCATCGAGTCCGAGCATGGTGCGCAGGAAGAGCAGGGGTGCTCCACTCGCCCAAGCTTGGGGGCTGCAGGCGGTCGGGTACGGGACGGGCAGCCGGCCGAAGGGCCGGTCGTACCCGGTGAACGCCTCGGGCAGGCGGAAGTCGGAGTAGGTGGCCGCCTTCAGCAACCCCAGGATGATCCGGTTCGCTTCCTGGCGGAAGCCGTACCGGGCGAGCCCGTGGGCGATCAGCGAGTTGTCGTGCGGCCACACGGTGCCCATGTGGTAGGCGATCGGGTTGTAGCCACGGTCCTGCGTCGAGGTGGTGCGTACCCCCCAGCCGGAGTAGAGGCCATCCGACATCAGTTGGCGCGCCACCACCGCGGCCCGGTCGGGCGGCACTATCCCGCTCCACAGCAGGTGACCCATATTCGATGTCATCGAGTCGATCCGACGCTTGTCCCCGTCCAACCCGACCGCGTAATAGCCGCCCCGCTCCTCGATCCAGAAGTCCCGGTTGAAGCTCTGGAACAGCTGGCCCGCCTCGGTATGCAGCCGCCGGGCCAGCATCGGGTCGTCGAGCGGGCCGTAGGCCAGTTCGGCCAGACGAAGCTTTGCGTCGTACGTGTAGCCCTGGATCTCGCAGGTGGCGATCGGCAGCACGGGAATGGACCCGTCGGCGAACTGGATACCGTCCCACGAATCACGCCAGCACTGGTTGCCCAACCCCTGCGCCGATCGCGTGGAATACTCGACGTAGCCGTCCCGGTCCTGGTCACCGTACTCGTCGATCCAGCGCAGCGCCGCGTACGCATTGTCGCGCAGCTCGCGGACCAGGTCATCGTCGCGGGTGAAGCGCCAGTACTCCGACAGCAGGATCAGCCACAGTTGGGTGGCGTCGGCGGTTCCGTAGTACGGGTCGTAGGGCTTGAGGCCGAGCTTGGTCAGCTCGCCGGTGCGCACCTCGTGCAGGATCTTGCCCGGCTCCTCGTCGGTGAAGTCGTCGACCATGGTCCCCTGGTGCATCGCCAGCTTCTTCAGCGCCCCATGCGCGAGGTGCGGCCCGAAGGCCACCGTCTGGTACGCGGTGATCAACGTGTCCCTGCCGAAGAGGCCGAGGAACCAGGGCAACCCGGCCGCGGGCAGCACGAGCGGCTCGTCCCGTGGCCGCACCTCGATCCGCAACGCGATCAAATCCCGTATCGACTTCTCGTACACATCCCGCAGCGCCTCGGAGTCCGTCCGCAGGACCGGCAACGCGGCCCGCCACCGCGAGGCGGGGTCGTCCGCGTCGTCCTCGAAGGTCTCGCCGAGTTCCCTATGGGCGGGCAGCAGGTAGCTGGGCCCGAACCGCAACGGCACCTGCATGTCGCAGTGCCACCCTCGATCCGGATCGAGGGTGAGATCCCAGATCAGATCATCGCCCTCGATCCGGCTGGCCGGCGGGTCCGCCCGCACTTCGGTCCGGGCCTCGAACGACCCGTTCCGGTACGTGAATTCAAGATGTGCGCCGTCCGCCGCATGGTTGCGGGTGATCTGCGCGGACCGGTCGCGGACCTCCTCCTTGACCTCCAGGATGTCCGCGAAGTCGTTGCCGACCGCCAGGCGGAGCTGAACCGACACCGGTTTCTGGGCGAAGGAGAGCATCTCGACCCGTTCGCGCATGCCATCGCCGATGACCCGACGTCGGCGGACGCCGAGGATGTTCGGGGGCAGGCCGGGTAGATCCGGATTGGTCAGGAAAAACGCCGCGGAGTAGTGCTCGATGGTGCCCGAACTCAGGACGAGCAACGGCGAGCCGTTGACCGTGAGTTCCCACCTGTTGAGGAACCTGGTGTCGGCGCGCATCAACCCGCCGATTGAGTTCCGGGGGACGTCACCAGCGGCGTTGGAGAACATGAAGGTGAGCCCGTCGAGCACCGCGACGGTGGCCGGACCCAGATCCGGTGGCAGCTTGCGGACGGTCCGGCTGGGGATCCGCTCGTTCGGCGTGAGACCCGGCGTCGGGTCGGCCGGGGTGGGGCGTCGGCTTGGCGTGGTCACGGCGAACCTCCGCGGGAGGGTAGACGTTTGCATTATCGCCGAGTCCCATTCCACCCACGCCGAGATGCCACAAGTGCTGCGGACACGTCTCCTGCTCACCCCAGCACGCGCCGCGACCGCAAGTCGGGGTTCCGTAGGGTGGGGTCCCTGAGAAGGTTGTTCGGGACCGAGGCGGGAAGCCACGACAAAGGTAGGGCAGCCCGGCGCAGGCAATCGACAGCCCCGCCCGCCTGCGGGAGGTCAGCGGTGGTCAGCGCGGCCTCCCACCGTGCCTGAGTCCGAACGGGCGTGGCGGTCACCGCGGCCGGCCTGAACAACGGCGAGCCGTCGCCTGTGGTGACTGGGTTCGAGTCCCGGGCGGCCCACTCGAAACGGATACCCAAACGGAGGGGTCCACGAGCAGCGAAGCCGCAGGCCGGGGGGAGACCATCCAGCACACGATCGCGGTAAACCCCTATCGAACTGGAAAACCACTCGACGAGCCCTTCGACGGCGTCCACTCCGCCCGCCGCTGCACGTACCGAATCATCTACCGGATCAACGTAGCCAACCGCTTCGTGGAGATCCACTCGATCCGCCACCGGCACGACGCCTACCGCTTCTAGGCCACGGTTGGAATCGCACCCACCCGGGGTGAAAGGACCGTCCGCCCGCCCTCAGTGGGGTGGCGGAGGGCGGTGAGTGATCCGGCGGGTGAGAGGCACCTGGTGCAGACCGGCGCTGGTGACCGCGTAGAACACCGGCAGCACGACGAAGATCGCCAGGCCGGCGAGCGGCGCGAGCAGATAACCGATGAGCCCTGCGGCGACGTAGAGGATGATCCCGACGAATGCCCGCACCCGCTCGACGGGGAAGTGCCGTTCACTCACCTCTTCCCTGAGTAGGTCCTTGCGCCGGGCCAGGTAGTGGAAGAACGCCAGCCAGCTCGCGCAGAGCAGCGCGCCGACCAGCGCGTAGAAGGCGACGGCCACGCGTTGGTCCTGCTGGTTGTGCTCCTGCAACGCGGCCGAGACGACGGCGGTCGGGAACGGCAGCAGCGCGGTGCTGAACAGGATGAAGAGATTCACCCAGTGCAGCCCCCGATCGCTCTCCTTGATGCGATTGAACGCGCTCTTGTGGTTCAGCCAGACGACGGCCACGTAGGCGTATGAGGCGAGATAGGCGGCGTAACCCGGCCACTGCTCCAACAGCCCCGACAGCAGGCGACCGGGCGGTACGTCCGGCACCCGGAGATCCACCACCAGCAGCGTGATGATGATGGCCAAGACGGCGTCGCTGAACGCCACGGCACGACTGGTGTCCGACCGGGTACCGAGGTCGTCGGTTGGCCTGTTCACGGCCGGTGCCTACCCACCGACGCGGACGATAACCGGGAACAGGAGTGAGCCGGCGGTGTGCGGGCTCAGGGGTGGTACTCGCCGCGGGTGCGGGGCAGCCACTCGGGGTGGTGGTCGCGCAGGTACCGGATGAGGCCCTCGCGGACGTCGCACCGGAGGTCCCACGCACTCGGCCCGTCGTCCGCCGATGCCTGGACCTGAATGACGACGGTCTGGGGCGTCGCGTCCACCATCTGCAGCACCCACTGCTGCCGGTCCCACAGTGGTGACGATTCGACGATCCGGCTCGTCACGGCACGGAGGTCGTCCAGGTCGGGGGTGTGGTCGACGTGGAGCCGGGTCTCGCCGACCACCGACGTCTCATGCCGGGTCCAGTTCCACCGGATCGGGCTGTTTCGAGGGCGGCGAATCGACGGTCCGCCACCCTCGAACGCGGAGGGGTAACCGCAGGTCAGGCCATACCCTGCCGGTTGACCCTTCCCTCTCGGGCCGCCTTCGACCGGCCATGGTCGCGCTCGGTCCCGGCCGATCCGGTCGCGGTGCGCTCGTGTCGCTGATCCGGCGAATGCTCCACGGTGGCCCCCTGCCGGCCTCGCGCTCCGCTGCCCGGATGCCGGCGGCCCCGCGCCGACTCGCCGCCGCTGTCATGCTTGTTGCGCTTGTGGCTACCCATGCCCGGCGGGTACCCGGCGCCAGGGCACCCATGCTTTCGAGCGGGACGGCTCCGGCGAAGGATGCCGAACTGTTCGGTAGGCCGAACTCCTCGAGACGGACACGGGCGGCGGGCCGAGATCTTCTCCACCGCACTATCGGCCTGCCGACGCCGGCTACCAGGTCATCGAAGGCGACCCCAAAACCGCCGCCGGACGCCGCCCAGTCGCCCTGGACAAGCGCACCATCCAGGTACTGCGCGACCACCGACGCCGCCAACGAGATCAACAATCTCACCGAAAGGCGACCGGAAAGACGTGGACCGACTCCGGCTATGTCTTCGTCCGCAAGGATGGCAGCCCCATCCACCCCGGCTACGCCAGCGGCCGATTCCGGCTCCTGGTCAAACGCGCCGGCATCCCACCGGTACGGCTGCACGACCTGCGCCACGGCGCCGCGTCCCTCGCACACGAAGCCGGCGCCGATCTCAAGACCCTGCAGGACATGCTCGGACACTCCAGCATCGTCGTCACCGCCGACACCTACACCAGCGTCCTACCCCACTCGCAGCGCCGCTGCGCCGACGCCACCGCCCACCTCGTCCTCGCCGCCGCCCACCGCACCCGCGCCAAGATCCGTAAGAACGGCCGCCGCAACCGCCACCAACCCCGAGCGGCGGCACATACTCCAGCCCGCAAGGCACCCGACAAGCACAAGAAGCCGCAGATCAACACTTCACGGCGAAACCTATCGTCACGGAAAGTGACAACACCCGAGTGGCACCCACGTGACACCCACCGTCCACGCAGGTCAGACAGCAAAGGGTCTGACCCGCGTTACGGCAGGTCAGGCCCCTTATGATCTTGCGCGCCCGAAGGGACTCGAACCCCTAACCTTCTGATCCGTTGCTGAACATCCGAGCACCGACGGAGCACCATCACAACCGGTAACCCTTAGCGACCAGCCGTAGCAGGACGATGACCGCTACGAGCCGGAACCGTGACGACCACGGCGTCGCCCTGGCGGGTAGAGAGGTCAGCGGATCACCCGGTGGACCTGGCCGCCGGGGCTCGCCAGCGCTCGGAACCTGCGGAGGGAGGTGGAACGCGGCATGACCTGCTCGATGAAACCCTGTGAGCCGCTTCGATGTCAGCGAATTTCCACTCTTCTCCTATCGGATCAGTATGTTATTCTCCTGGCATGACCGCTCGCATGACTGGCCCGGCCGGCGCCGCAGCTGCTGGGATGCTTGTCGTTCGGCGGCATGTCGACTTCCAGCGCACCCACAGCGCTCTCTGTCGCTAGGCGAGGCCTCTCCGAGTGGCGCGCATCGGAGCAGAGCCATAAACGGTTGATCATCGCCCGCTTCTTACGCCCATGCTGGAGTCCACGATGACAGTTGTGCCTGATGTTCTGCGCCTGCCGAGTCAGCGGGCGAATCTACCCGAGCGCGAGCTCCATCTGACGATCACGGTCCACCTCAGGCTTGATGCTGCTGCCCCTCACGAAAAGGACCTGTTGCGGCAGTTGGTGGAACGACTGTCGGCGGTGAGTGCTACCGGCCGGCCGGGCTGGTTCGGCCATGTCCGTCCCGACGTCCCGGATGGTCCGGATGTGGTTCGTATCGATCCTGATGCCCGAACCGTCACTCGCGGTGGCGTTCCGGTCGAGCTGTGCCGGCGGGAGTACGACCTGTTGCTGTTCTTCGCCGAGCATCCCGGCCGGGTGTTCACCCGCACTCAAATCCTGGACGTGGTGTGGAACCAGCCATTCACGGGGCCTCGCACCGTTGATGTCCACATTCGGCGGCTGCGACACAAGCTCGGTGTCCAACCGCCGTTGATCACCACGGTGCATGGTGTGGGTTACCGGCTCGCGGCCGATGCGCCCGTCGTGTTGGTGCGCGCCCTGTACCACGGTTTTGATGGCGCAAAGGTTTCCGTCGCGCCCACCGGTCCGCTCTCGGGTCACTTACGGCGGAGGGCGGCATGAGCACGGCTGTATCTCGCACGGGGTTCGCTCCGCCTGGTACGGGTGGCGACCCGCTGGCCGTTGCCCGCTGGTACGCCGCTCGTCGCGCCGACTGGCCGCAGGTGCGGTTCGACCGGCGTCGGCGCTGGTACCAGCGCCTCGCCGCGGGGTCGGAGACTGAGGTGTGGCTGTTGAGCTGGTTGCCAGGGCAGGGCACCGATCTGCACGATCATGGCGGCTCGGCAGGGGCGTTCCTGGTGGTTGCGGGAACGTTGACCGAACGCACCCCGGTACTCGACCGAGATGGCGGGGCGTGGGGGCTGCGTCAGGGCCGGATCGGTGCCGACCAGGGTCGGGCCTTCGGCGCCCGCCACATCCACCAGGTCATCAACACGGAGGCCCAACCAGCGGTGAGCCTGCACGTCTACCGTCCCGCGCTGCGGGAGATGACCCGCTACCACCTCACGGACAACCGGCTCGTCGTGACCGCCTTGGACCGGGCCGGGGTGGACTGGTGAAGCGCAACATTCTTCCGCCGGCCGGATCCCGAGGAATCGACGAGATCCTCGCAGCGGCCCGTAGTCGGCTGCGCCGGCTGTCCCCCATCGACGCCCACGCGGCGCAGCGGGCCGGCGCCGTGATTGTCGACATCCGGCCCGCCACGCAGCGGTCCACGCACGGGGAGATCCCTGGTGCCGTGGTGATCGAACGCAACGTACTCGAGTGGCGTCTGGACCCGCGCAGTGACGCCCGGCTCGGCTTCGCCGACGGGTACGACCTTGCCGTGGTGGTGGTCTGCCAGGAGGGCTACACCTCGTCGTTGGCCGCTGCGGCGCTGCATGACCTGGGCCTGCAGCGGGCGACCGACGTGGTAGGCGGCTTCGCCGCATGGCAGGCCGGCGGCCTTCCGGTGGAAGCCGGTTCGCCGGGCCGGTCCGATCCGGCAGCAGCCCACGGCACCGCCGAATAACCCCCACTGGCCTCGGCAGACCGGGCGGCCTGCCGAGGCCGGCTTTCCCGAGAAGAGAGACTGTCCCCCGGCCGGGGTCTGTCAGTGGGAGGCCGCAAGGCTCGGCGACACCGACGAGCGGTGATCGGGGCTTGTGGCGATGGTGGTGGGACTGTTCGGCGCGACCGTCAGGTGAACCAGAGCGTTGTCGTGGAGGCCGAGGGCGAGGAACTCGTTGCGGGTGAGGGTCACGGTGACGACCTGGCCGGTGACGGTGGTGACCTCGATGCGGATCTCGAAGCCGACGCGGGTGATTCGGGTGACTCGTCCGGGCACCGCTGCCGGCTGCCCATCGCCGGTGTGGATCTGCAGGTCGTGTGGCCGGACGAGGTGGTCGCCGAGTTGGGTGACGGGGCCGAGGAAGCGCATGACGAAGTCGTTGGCCGGGCGGTCGTACAGCTCGTCCGGCGGCCCGATCTGTTCCACCCGGCCCTCGTGGATGACGACGATCTCGTCGGCGACTTCGAGTGCCTCTTCCTGGTCGTGGGTGACGAAGACGGTGGTGACGTGTACCTCGTCGTGCAGGCGGCGCAGCCAGTCCCGGAGTTCCTTGCGGACCTTGGCGTCGAGGGCGCCGAAGGGTTCGTCGAGCAGCAGCACGGTCGGTTCGACGGCGAGCGCGCGGGCCAGGGCCATGCGTTGGCGTTGGCCGCCGGACAGTTGTGACGGTAGCCGGTCGGCGAACTGTTCCAGGTGGACCAGGGCGAGCAGTTCGTCGACGCGCGTGCGGATCTCAGCCTTGGGGCGCTTGCGGATCTCCAGGCCGAAGGCCACGTTGCGGCGTACGGACAGGTGCTTGAAGGCCGCGTAGTGCTGGAACACGAAGCCGACGTTGCGTTTCTGGGGTGGGAGGCTGGTCGCGTCCACGCCGTCGATCTCGACTCGTCCGGTGTCGGCGCGTTCCAGTCCGGCGATGATGCGCAGCAGCGTGGACTTTCCTCCGCCGGAGGGGCCGAGCAGGGCCGTGAGCTGGCCGGCAGGGATGCTCACCGACACGTTGTCGAGCGCGACGAACCCTCCGAAACGCTTGCCGACGTTGGCGATTTCGATACTCAACGGTCTTCCTTCGGCCTGAGGGCGGATACGACGATGATGCTGGCCACGGCGACGAGAGCGAGGAGGAAGGCGGTGGCGTAGGCTCCGCCCTTGTCGAAGTTCAGGTACTTCTCCTCGACCACGAGCGTGGCGGTGCGGGTCTGGCCGAGCACATTGCCGGAGACGACCTTGACCGCCCCGAACTCGCCCAGCGACCGGGCGAGGCTCAACACGACCCCGTAGATCACGCCCCATTTGATCGAGGGCAGGGTGATCCGGCGGAACGTCTGCAGCGCGTTGGCGCCCAGGCTGCGGGCCGCCTGCTCCTGGTCGTCGCCGAGTTCTTCCAGCACCGGCACGACTTCCCGGATGACCAGGGGCAGCGCCACGAAGACGGTGGCCAGCACCATGCCGGGCACCGCGAAGATGATCTGCAGTCCGGTTGATTCGAGTGTCGGACCGAACCAGCCTTCCCGGCCGCCGTAGACAAGTACCAGGGCGAGCCCGACGACGATGGGTGAGACCGACAGCGGCATGTCGAGCATGGCGTTGAGCAGCCGCTTTCCGGGAAACTGGTAGCGCACGAGCAGGATCGAGATGCCGACGCCGAACACCGTGTTGATCACGACCGCGACCACCGCGATGACGACGGTGAGCCGCAGCGCGTGGGTCACGTCGGGGTCGGTGAGGATCGCGGTGAGGTCCACGAATCCGTCGGCGAAGGCGTTGCGGCCGACGAGGTACAGGGGCCAGGCCACGAGGAGGAACAGGTAGGTCGTGACCACGAGCCGCAGCAGGTAGCGGCCGGGTTTTGGACTGCCGGTTCGCGTGCGGGTCGTGGTGGAGTGGTCAGCCACGGCGCACCATCCTGCGTTGGATGAGGTCGAGCACGACGATGACGGCGAACGAGATCGCTAGTAGCACGACCGCGACCGCCGCCGCGCTGTCGGGGTTGTCGTTCTCGATGCTGCTGAGGATGCGTACGGAGGCCACCTCGGTGCGCATCGGCAGGTTGCCGGAGAGCAGGACCAGCGAGCCGTACTCGCTGACCCCCCGGGCGAACGACAGCGCCGCGCCGGCCGCGATGGCCGGGGTGAGACCCGGAAGGATGATTCGCCGGAACGTGGTGAGTCGGCTGGCGCCCAGTGATGCCGCCGCATCCTCGGCCTCCGGGTCGAGTTCGGCCAGCACCGGCTGCACGGTACGCACGATGAACGGCAGCGTGACGAACAGGAAGGCGAGGAACACCGCGGCGCGGGTGTTGGCGACGTTGACCCCCAGGGGGCTGTCCGGCCCGTAGAGCGACAGGAGTACCAGACCGGCGACGATCGTCGGCAGCGCGAACGGAACGTCGATGAGAATCTCCAGCACCCGCTTGCCGGCGAACCGGTCCCGCACCAGCACCCAGGCGATCAGGGTGCCCATGACGATGTTGACCAGGGTGACGAGTGCCGCGGTGCCCACGGTGAGGCGGATCGCGGCGGCGGTCTGCTCGTTGGTCACCGTCTGCCATAGACCAGCCCAGCTCCCCTGGGACGCGGTCACCACCACGGCGGCCAGCGGGATGAGCACGAGCAGGCTGAACCAGAGCATCGCCACGCCCAGGCCCAGGCCGGAGACAGGAGTCAGCGGCAGGCCGCCCCGGGCGGGCCGGCGAGTGACCGCCGGCCCGTCCGGAGCGAGTACGGCCGAGGTCACTGGGCCTTCCCGGAGGCCGCGATGATCTTCGACACGATGCCGTCGTTCTCGTCAAAGAACTTCTTCGACAGCGCGGACCAGCTCTCGAAATCCTTCTCCACCGTCAGCAGGTTCTGCGGGGCCGGAAACGGGTTGTTCGGGTCGAGGGCGCCCTCGACGCCGCTGGTGTCGACGCCGTCGATGATCGGGCGGAACCCCTTCAGCGCGAACTGGCGCTGGCCCTGCCTGCCCAGAACGAAGTCCAGCCACTCCTTCGCCTTCGGGTCCGCGTCCTTGAGCACCGCGCCGGGGTTTTCGATCCGGATGGTGGTCGCCGGCAGCACCCAGTCGAGGTCCTCGCCGTTCTGACGGGCCAGGATCGTCTCGTTCTCGTAGGCGAGCAGGACGTCGCCGGTGCCACCGAGGAACGCGGTGGTGGCGTCCCGGCCGCTGTTGGGCAACGCCACCACGTTCGCGAAGAGCTTGCTGACGTACTCCTCGGCCTGGGCTTCGTTTCCGCCGTTGGCGGTGATGTGCCCCCAGGCGGCGAGGGCGTTCCAGCGGGCGGAGCCCGAGGAGGCCGGGTTCGGTGTGACGATCCCGATCCCCGGCTTGACCAGGTCGTCCCAGCCCTGGATGTTCTTCGGGTTCCCCTTTCGCACCGCCAGCACGACCACCGACGAGGACACGATGCCCTTGTTCGGGCCGTCGTCCCAACTCTCGTCGACCAGCCCCTCATCGACCAGCCGGGTCACGTCGCTGGCCACCGAGAAGTGGACGTAGTCGGCCTTCAAGCCGGCCACCACCGCACGGCTCTGGTCACCCGAAGCGCCGTAGGATGTCTTGAATCCCACGCCTTCGCCCGCGTCGGTCTTGGTCCACTCGGCCGCGATCGCCTTGTTCGCCGCCTCGGGTACCGCGAACCCGACGACGTTGAGTGTCGTGCCGTCTCCGGCCGCCTGCCCACTTCCGCACGCCGAAAGCGCCAGACCGGCGACGAGAACGAGCGCGGTGCTGAGCCGATATCTGTTTCTCACGGGGTTTCCATCCTCCTTCGCCGCGCGGGAGCGCGGTGCGTCGTGGCAGGTGACACCTGCTGTTCTGCGTCGTCCGCAAACCCTCCGCGCAGCAGGTCGGCGAGGCTGGCCCGGTCGACGACCTCCTCGACGGCCCGGTGGACCGACCGCCACACCTCGCTGAGCCCGCTGGCGACGCCCTGGTACGACGTTGCGGCGACGGGCAACCCACGGACCGCGGTGATCGCCCCGACGGTGGCCCGCAGCACGTCGCCGACCCTGATCTCCTCAGGCGAACGGGTCAGCCGGTAGCCGCCGTCGGTGCCGCGGAGGCTGTCCACCAGGTCGGCCCGACGCAGGTCGAGCAGGATGCCGCTCAGGAACGGATGCGGAATCTCCTGGCTCGACGCCAGCGCGGCACCCTTCACCAACTCCGGGTGCCGCGACGCCAGCACGAGCATCGCCCGCAGGGCGTAGTCGGTGCGCGCCGAGACGTACAGGACCCACTCCCTGCTCTCCGGTTTTCCTACTTGAGATATAGGAATAGTGGACTAAGGTGGTCTCGTCAAGACCCGTCCCGCCACTCACCGGGCAACGCCCCGCCGTGTGGGCGACTCCCCACCGGACAAGTGGCTTGAGGCTGGTGCGCCCCACCCAGGAGGCCGTCGCATGCACGCCACCGCCGGACCGCCGCTGACCGAGCAGGACGCCGAGGCGTACCTGGCCCGGCACGCCTTCCACACCGGCGCCCCCCGGCTCGTCGGACTGCGCGTCGAGTGGCTGCTGCGTGACTCGACCGGCCCAGGGCGCGCCGTGCCGGCGCCACGGGTGGAGTCGGCGCTCGCCGCGCACGGCGCACCTCGGCACGGACGGCACGAGGTCGCCCCTTCCGGTGCAATCACAGTGATCAGCCCGCCATACCGCGACCTGGGCGAGTGTGTTCGCCGTACCGCCGAAGACCTGGCCGCGATACGCGCGGGACTCGCCAGCGGCGGCCTGGCTCCCCTGCCCCGCGCGGTCGACCCGCGCGGCGCGACGACGGCCGCCGCGGCGGTGCGGGTACGCCTCGACGTCGGCCACGCCGGGTCCGGCCCGCTCGGGTTTCGCCGCCGGTGGGCCCTCGCCCACGCCGTCGGTCCGGTGTTGCTGGCCGCGTTCGCCAACTCGCCGACGACCGCAGGCGGCGGGTGGCGCTCCATCCGGCAGGCCATGCTGCTACGACTTGACCCCCGCCGCACCGCGCCACCGCCCGGCGGCGATCCCCGCGAGTCCTGGTCCCGCTACGCGCTGGATGCCCCGGTGGCCCCTCTCGCCGGTCCCGGCACGGTTCCGGTCGGGCTGACCTTCCGGCAATGGCTCCGTGCCGGCCATCCGCGTCGGCCAACTCTCGACGACCTCAACCGACACCTGGATACGCTGCTGCCCCCGGTGCGCCCACGTGGCCACCTGGAACTCGCGATGATCGACGGACAGCCGGCCGACGGCTGGCCCGTGCCGCTCGCCGTGACCGCCGGACTCTTCGCCGACGCCCAGGCCGGCGACGAGGCGCTGGCCGCCACCGAGCGGCTGCACGTCCATCGTGAGCCCTACCAGCGCGGTCCGTGGGTCCGCGCCGCCCGGCACGGCCTGCGAGACCCCCACCTCGCCGCCGCGGCGCCGGACTGCTTCCACATCGCGTACGCGGCCCTGGCCCGCACCGGTGCCCCGCCAGCGGTACGCGGCGCGGTCGCCGATTTCATCGAACGCTACGTCGCCCGCCACCGCTGCCCCGCCGACGACACCATCGCCACGCTGACCGGCGGCGGCACCACGGCGCGCACCTGACCACCAGCAGATCCGGTCAGGAGGTGTTCCCCGGACAACGACGGTCCGCGAGGTGGAGCCTAGAGCGCCCAAACCACCTGATCAGTAGGCAGGCGCGGCAGCCGGTCACGCCACGCGTCCGGGCCGGGCCGGCCGATGTTGAGCAGCAGCAGCACCTCGTGACGGCCGTCCGGGAAGAACTCCTGCCCGACTGCTGCGGCGTCGAAGCCGGCCATCGGGCCGGCGGCCAGCCCCGCCGCCCGGACGCCGACGATCAGGTAGCCGATCTGCAGGGCGGCGTTGAACCGGGCCTGCGCCGCCCGCTGGTTCCGGTCGGTCAGCCAGTCCTTCGCCTGCGGCCGGTGCGGGAACAGCTCCGGTAGCCGCTCGTGGAAGTCGATGTCGGCGGCGAGCACCGCGGTCAGCGGAGCGCTCTGGGTCTTGGCCCGGTTGCCGCCGGCCACGTGCGGCAGCAGCCGGGCGCGTGCCTGCGCCGAGCGCAGCAGCAACACCCGCAGAGGTTGGCCGTTGAGCGCGGTCGGCCCGTACCGGACGAGGTCGTGGATCGCGGCGACCTGAGCGTCGGTGACCGGCTCGTTGGTGAACGTGTTCGCGGTGCGGGCCGCCCGGAACAGCAGGTCCTGGGCGGCCCGGTCGAGCGCGAGCAGGTCGGCGGCGACGACGCTCACGCGGGCACCGTCGGCTCGGCCGTCGTGTACGCGCCGCGGTGGTAGACCAGCGGGTCCCCGTCCGCGCCCGGGCCGAGCGCGAGGGGTTCGGCGATCACGACGGTGTGGTCGCCGGCCGGCACGCGGTGCACGACGCGGCAGAGCATCAGGGCCAGCACCCCATCCAGCAGCGGCACCCCGAACGGACCGGGCGACCAGTCCGGGTACGCGGCGAACCGGTCGATGCCGCTGGTGGCGAAGACCCGGGCCGCGTCGCGTTGACCGGCGCCGAGCAGGTGCACGGCGACATGGTCGGCGCGGGCCAGCACCGGCCAGCTCGACGAGGCGTGGCCGAGGCAGAACGAGACCAGCGGCGGGTCCAGCGACACCGACGTGAACGAGGTCGCGGTGAAGCCGGCGCGGACCAGTTCCCCCAGCCCGCCCAGGCAGGCCGGGCCTCTGGTGCCCGGTGCCACGGCGGTGACCACGACCACCGTGGCGGCCTGCCGGCGCAGCACCGCGCGGAACAGGTCCCGATCCACCGGCAGCAACTCGGTGGGCGCGTGCGTCCGGGGTCGGTCGACGGTGGTCACGCCGGCACCAGGGCCGACGTGGCGTACGCGCTGGCCGGGCGGGGCAGCCCGTAGTGCTCGCGCAGCGTGCGGCCGGTGTACTCGTGCCGGAACAGCCCTCGCGCCCGCAGCAGCGGCACCACGTGGTCGACGAAATCCGCCAGCCCCGAGGGCAGCAGCGGCGGCATGACGTTGAAGCCGTCGGCGGCGCCGGAGGTGAACCACAGCTCGATCTGGTCGGCGACCTGCTCGGGGGTGCCGGCCACCACCCGGTGACCCCGGCCGCCGCCGAGCCGGCCGATGAGCTGCCGGATGGTGAGCCGCTCCCGGCGTGCCAGGTCGACGACGAGCTGGTAGCGGCTCTGGTGGGACTGCACGGCGGTGACGTCGGGCAGCTCGGGCAGGGGGCCGTCCAGTGGCAGGCCGGTGAGGTCGAGGCCGGTCATGCCGGAGAGCTGGGCCAGAGCGTGCTCCGGGACGATCAGCGCCTCCAGTTCGTCGGCGAGGGCCCGTGCCTCGGCCTCGGTGCCGCCGAGCACCGGGGCGATCCCGGGTAGCACCTTCACCAGTTCCGGGTCGCGGCCGGCCGCGGCGGTGGCCTGCTTGAGGGCGGCGTAGAACCGCTGCCCGTCGGCGAGGGTCTGCTGGGCGGTGAAGACGGCCTCGGCGTACCGGGCGGCGAAGGCGATGCCGTCGGCCGACGACCCGGCCTGCACCAGCAGCGGCCGGCCCTGCGGTGAGCGCGGGGTGTTCAGTGGGCCGTGCACCCGGAACCGCTCGCCGGCGTGGTTGATCTCGTGCACCCGGTCGGAGTCGGCGAAGATCCCGGCGGCGGTGTCCAGGACCAGGGCGTCGTCCTCCCAGCTGTCCCAGAGCTTGATCGCCACGTCGACGAACTCGGCGGCCCGGCGGTACCGCTCGGCGTGCGCGGGATGGTCGTCGAGGCTGAAGTTGCGGGCCTCGCGGGCCTGGGCCGAGGTGACGATGTTCCATCCCGCCCGGCCGCCGCTGAGGTGGTCCAGCGAGGCGAACTTGCGGGCCAGGTTGAACGGTTCGTTGTAGGTGGTGGACGCGGTGGCGATCAGACCGATGTGCTCGGTGGCCGTGGCCAGCGCGGCGAGCAGGGTCAACGGTTCGAAGACTGCCTGGATGTTGTGCCGCACGGCCGGCCCGACGGCGAGGCCGTCGGCGAGGAACACCGAGTCGAGGGTGCCGCGTTCGGCGGTGCGGGCCAGCTCGACGAAGTGCCGCACGTCTGCGACCCGGTGCGGGTCGGTGCGCGGGTGCCGCCAGGCGGCCTCGTGGTGGCCGACGCCCATCAGGAACGCGTTCAGGTGCAGGGTACGGGACACGGCAGGTCCTTTCAGGAGGCGGAGACGTCGACGCGCCAGGTGGAGAAGCGGCGTTCGACGGCGACGAGGAGCTGGTTGACCACCAGGCCGATCGCGGAGATCGTGATGATCCCGGCGTACATCTCGGGGATCGCGAAGTTGTACTGCGCGTAGTTGATGAGGTAGCCCAGCCCGGCCTTCGCGCCGACCATCTCGGCCGCGACGAGCACGAGGATCGAGTACGCCCCGGCCAGCCGCACGCCGGTGAAGATCGTCGGCACCGCGGCCGGCAGGATCACCTTCTGGAACAGCCGCAGGTGGTTCAGGCCCATCGAGCGGGCCGAGCGGATCAGCAGCGGGTCGACGCCCTTCACCCCGGCGATGGTGTTGAGCAGGATGGGCCAGGAGCAGGCGTACAGCACCAGGGCGATCTTGGAGGTCTCGCCCAGGCCGAGGATGAGGACGAAGACGGGCAGCAGGGCCAGGGCGGCGGTGTTGCGGAACACCTCCAGCAGCGGGCTGAGCAACTCGGCGAGGGGCCGGTACCAGCCGATCAGCAGCCCGAGCGGGATCGCGGTGAGCACGGCCAGGCCCAACCCGGTCAGCGATCGGGTGAGGCTGGCGCCCACGTGCTCGGCGAGTTGCCCGCTGCGCAGCAGCGCCGTCCACCCGACCAGCACCTCCGACAGCGGCGGCAGGAAGACCCGGTCGACCACGCCCAGCCGGGGCGCGGCCTCCCAGACCAGGGCCAGCGTGAGCAGCGCGGCGGTGCGGTGCAGCACCCGCCCGCCGAGGCCGAACAGCCGCCGGGGAAGCCGGGGCGCGGCGTCGGTGGCCGCCATGGGTGTCGTGGCGGCGGTGGCCGCCAGTCGGGGTCGTTCGGCGATGTCAACCAACGCGGGCCTCCTCGTGACGGGCCGCCGCCGGCGCCGCGCGGTCCGCGTCGGCGTCGCGCACAGCAGCAGGGGTACGACCGACGTCGGATCCGGTGCCGGCGATGCAACCGGCTGCCGAGGCGCCGGGCCGAGCCCACCGGCGGGGACGACCGGGCGCGGGAGCGGGAGCGGGTGGTCGCTCGGCGGACTGGGCGGCTCGCACCTCGTCGCGCAGCAGCGTCCAGATCTGGTGCCGGTGGTGGCGGAACGCGTCGGTGGAGCGGACGTCCTCCACCGCCCGGTCGCCCAGGTCGATGTCGATGACCTGCTTGATCCGGCCGGGCCGGGAGGTCATCACCGCGACCCGTTGGCCGAGGTGGACGGCCTCGTCGATACCGTGGGTGATGAACACGATGGTCTTGCCGGTGGCCTGCCAGATCCGCACCAACTCGTCCTGCAGCGAGTCGCGGGTCTGCGCGTCCAACGCGGCGAACGGCTCGTCCATCAACAGGATGTCCGGGTCGTACGCGAGGCTGCGGGCGATCGCCACCCGCTGCTTCATCCCGCCGGACAGCTCGTGCGGGTGCCGGTCGGCGAAGCCGGAGAGCCCCACCAGCTCCAGGTGGTACGCGACCAGGTCGGCGCGCTCGGCACGGGGCACGCCCTTGGCCTCCAGCCCGAACGCGACGTTACCCGCGGCGGTGCGCCAGGGCAGCAGCGCGTACTGCTGAAAGACGATTCCCCGGTCCAGACCGGGCCCGGCTACCGGCTCACCGTCGACGAGCACCTGCCCACCGCTGGGCTTCGACAGCCCGCCGAGCAGGTCGAGCAGAGTGGACTTGCCGCAGCCGCTGGGGCCGACGACGACCAGGAACTCGCCGTCGCGTACACCCAGGGTCACCCGGTCCAGCGCGGTGACCGCGCCGGCCTGCGAACGCCGCGTGGCGCGGACCGGGAAGATCTTCGACACCCGATCAAAGAGAATCTTGTTGGTGCTCACGCGGCACCGCCGTCGGTGGCGAACGGGTTGAACTGGTTGGTGTAGATGTCGCCGGGTTTCGGCTTGTCGCCCTTGAGCTCACCCTCGGCGGCGAGCCAGTCGATCCAGGTGCCGAACTCCTGGTCGCTGATCACGCCGCCGGTGCCGGCGACGCCGCTGCTCTTCCAATACCTCACCAGCGACGTGTCCTCGTTGCGGCCCCGCTTGGCGATGATCGACTCCATCCGGGCGACCACCGTCTCCCGGGGCTGGTTGCGCGCCCATTCGATGGCCTTGGCAACTCCCGCGACGAACGCCCGGACAGTGTCCGGGTTCTTCCGGATGAAGTCGTCACGGAAGACGTACGTGCCGCCGCTGAACACGCCGAGCAACTCGTAGTCGGTGAAGATGGTGCGGATGCCGCCGCTGGCGACGGCCTTGTCCCGGATCACGCCGCCGAGCACGGCCACGTCGATCTGCTTCTGCCGCAGCGACTGCTCGGTGCTGACCGGTGGCAGCGCGACCAACTCGACCTGTCTGATCTCGGCCGGGGTGAGCCCGCCGCGCGCGAGCCACGTCTTGAGTACCGCCTCGGCGTGCGCGCCGAGGGTGTTCATGCCGACCTTCCGGCCGATCAGGTCGCGCGGGCCGCGGACCGGACTGTCGTCGAGCACGTAGTAGCCCTGGAAGGTCTGGGCGTCGGAGCCGTAGTAGCTGACCACCGCAGTGATCGGAGCGTTCGCGACGGCGAGCTTGACGATCGCGCCGTTGAACGCCCCACCGAAGTCGCTCTGGCCGGTCGCGGTGGCCTGGATGTCGGCGGGGCCGCCGGTGACGTTGCCGATCCAGTCGAGTTCGACATCGCCGAGGTAGCCGAGGTCGGCGGCGAGTTCGGGCAGGGTGACCTGCCCGACGGAACCCTGGTAGCGCAGCTCCTTGGCCTGGTCGGAGCTGGCTTCGGCGCCCCCGCCGCAGCCGGTGACGGCGGCGAGGGCGAGCGCACTCGCGGCGGCGGTGAGCGTACGCAGGACAATACGACGGGATGAGGACATGGCGGATCTCCTGGGTCTGTCCACAGTGGGTGGTGAGGCACCCGGGCAGGTGTGTGGGCAGGCCGCTCCGCGGTGAGCGGACAAGCCGTGAGTGTGTGGCACCGGCACCGGACGTATTCCCGGTGCGGTGGTGGAAGCAGCGGCTACGGTGTGGCCGGTCAGTTACGGCGGCCGGCCGGCTGCGGTGGTGAGGTCGAGGTCAGCTCAACAGAGCGCGCTCGCGTGCCGGACCAGGTCGACGTGCACGCGAGCGGTGAGGAGAAGCTCATCCCGCCGCGACATGCACCCATGCTGACTGCGGATCCTGCAGCCGGTCAACGGTCTTCCGGAAGCGTTCACTGTCCCGAAACACCCACCTGAGAAGTGGGTTTGTGCAGAGCAGTCTTGGGCAGGCCCGTCAGAGTGGCCCGAAGGCATTGATCATCTGGTCAAACCCGAGGCGCGACAGTCGGTGTGAGGGCAGTCCAGGCGCCCCGCTGCCGGCCTCGCCATTCGAACCCGCAGTGCGACCGGAAATCGGCTCACGTCGTTTGTTGGGCTGGACCCGGAGACTCGGGTAACCGTCTGGATGTGTGCTGCCGATGTCATGGCCAGCGAGGAGTAGGACGCCCCGGTCCTCACTGATGACCGCTGCAACGCAACGCTACGGAGCGACAGAAGGCAGCACCGCCAGAGAAGGCTAGATCCGCCGCCCTGCCGGCCGAGCAACGGCTCACCCCCAGACAGCACGCGCTGATGGTCGGAAGGCACAGCTAGTGAGTATCGGCGGACAGCCCGGTACCAGCGGGCCGACGGACGTCGATGTACTGGGTGACCTCTACGAGAAGGGTGCCGTCATGGCGACGTCAGGTGTGATCTTCAAACGGTGCGGATGCCGCGACGACAGCGGCCGGCGTCTGGAACAGCGCTGCCTCGGACTGGTACGGCAGCCGCCGTTCGGGATCATGGCTGGAGTTCGAGGTTGAGGCGTCGGGTGTAGTGGGCTCGTCGGGCTCGGGTTTGATGGCGGCGTCGCCAGTCTGACCAGCGCAGACGGTGGGCGGGGTCGCGGATCGGGCGGAGTACGAGGGTGTTGATCAGCCGGCGGGTCTCGTTGACGGTCAGCTTGATCAGACCGGTGTCGGTGGAGTCGTCGGCGGCGTCGGCGGCGTCGGCGGCGCAGATCGCCAGGACGGCGACGGCGGCCAGGGCCAGGGTGGTGAACCGGTGCCAGGAGTCCCGGCGGCGGACCTGGTGCTGGTCGAGGCCGACCTGGCCCTTGGCGGCTTGGAAGCTTTCCTCGACCGTCCAGCGGATGCCGGCGACCCTCACGAGCTGGGCCAGGGTGGCCGGTCTGGGTGTCCAGCAGCGGTAGAAGGCCAGTTCACCGGTGGTGGTGTTGCGGCGGATCAGGAGGCTGTGGTGGCCGCCGTCGTCGGGGTCGGCATCGGTGCAGACGTCATCCAGCCAGGTCCAGTCGTAGAAGCGTGGGCCCTTGGATCCGGCGCCTGCGCTGCGGCGTTGCCACGCCGAGGCGGGCAGGTCGGCGGCGACCTGGTCAGCCCGCAGGCGGGTCTTGCCGCCGTCGAGGGGGACGAGGTGGCTACGGGACACGGCCAGGACATAGCCCAGGCGGTGTTCGCGCAGGTGAGCGCGGAAGGCGCTGCTGTTGCCGTAGGCCTCGTCCGCAGCCGCCCAGCCGGCCGGAACGCCAGCGTCGAGGGCTGCGGTGATCATGTCGGCGGCCAGCTCGGACTTCGTGGCGAAGACGTTCTGGTACCGCGCACGGCTGGGGCACCGGCGTTCTCGGCGGCAAGACGCTTACGAAGGGTTATACCCAGATCTCCTGGACGGGTAGTGGCGCCGAGATCATTGAGCCCTTTTCATCCTGACCCTGCAGGTCAGAGGAGGTGTGCGTAGCCCCGGGATCGATGAGGGCGAGGCTCCAGGTAAGACAGCAAATCGACCAAAACCCGATGCCCCGACCGGGAGCCTCGCCTGTGCTGTCTTACCCGTCCACGATCTCGTTGTCCAGCCGGACCCTCAACCACCTCGCCGACCGCATCCGCCAGCACCGTAACCAGCAACGATCCAGGTGGCGGCGCCTCGACGCGGGACGCCAGGCACTACTCGCCCTTGCCCATCTACGTAACGGCGACACATACACCCGGCTGGCCTGCGGGTTCGCGATCGGCGTCGCCACCGCCTGGCGCTACGTGCAGGAAGCGACCGCCCTGCTCGCGGCATCCGCCGACGACCTGGCCACCGCGATGAAACGCATCCGCATGCTGGCGTACGCGATCCTGGACGGCACCCTGATCCCGATCGACCGGATCGCCGACCAGAAGCCCTACTACTCGGGAAAACACAAACGCCACGGCGTGAACGTGCAGGTCATCGCCGACGCAGCGGGCCGCCTCGTCTGGGCATCGCCCGCGCTACCCGGATCGGCTCACGACCTGACCGCTGCCCGCACGCACGGCATCATCGACGCGCTGACCAGTGCACACGTGATGACCTTCGCGGACAAGGGCTATCAGGGCGCCCACGGCAGCGTGCGTACCCCGTTCAAGCGGCGCCGCTTCCGGCCGAAGCTGTCACGCAGGCAGAAAGCCGTGAACCGCGCCCACGCGAAGATCCGCGCCCGCGGTGAGCGAGCGATTGCCACGCTCAAGACCTGGAAGATCCTCGCCAAGCTGCGCTGCTGCCCACGCCGAGCCACCGCGATCGTGCAGGCCATCCTCGTCCTGCACCACACCGAATCCAACCGCTACACAGGATGAAAAAGGCTCATTGAGGCATCTCCGGCTGCTAACCAACGTGGGAACAACTGCGGCAGCTTCACCATCTCGCTTGCCCACTACATCGGACTCTCCTATGAGACGCCGCTGTGTGACGACGGCTGGAACGTGACGTGGGACCGTGCGCTCCACAAGGTGGAATGGCATGGAGAGAGTGCCGGCGGCCCCTCCGATAGCCGCAGCGCCTCGGGTGCTAACACGGTACGGCTGCCGTGGAGCACTCCAAGCGTGCAGCTGAACTACCTGATCGGCTGGGGATACTCCTGCTTCTGTTGATCGTTCCAGGGGTTCTCGAGGTCCTCGTGGCGACCGTAGTCTCCGCGAGGACCCGGAACAGGGATACTTCAGGTATGCGCTCTCGCATATTCCCGATCTTGGTTGTAGGGATACTCAGCGTCCAGGGGTGTTCTCCCGAGCCGTCCGCCGTCGAGCCGTCGTCCAGAGGGCAGCCGGTGGTCATAGATTCGCGGCTGCCTGGCTGGGAAACTGCGGCTTGGTTAACTGAGGCTTCTTTCTGCGTTCGGGTCGCACGCAGCGACGGAAAACGCGAGGACAAGGAGAACGAGTTCGTTTTCTGCGATCCAGCACCCTCGGCTCTGCGCGTCGCAGGTCCGCCGCTGCTGCCTGCCAAGCCGCTGCCCTATAATGTGCCCCAGGATCCGCAGTCCCGAGAGATTATCCTCGTCGGCGTCACTCGAGGAGCTATCGCGACCGTTTCGGTGACTATGTTCGACAGCACCAGTACAGCGGCCGTGCATTCGTTGCCAACGCCTGGTAGTAGCCAGGTCGGCGCCTACGCTGTCTGGCTTCCCCATAGCGGTGCTGAGCGAAACGGGATGGATCTTACCGAGGTCAGCATCGTCGGCCGCGACGCGGCTGGCGCTGTGGTAGCCCGGTTGGTTTGAGCAGCGAAGCCAGTTCACCGGGTAGACCATGCACAGAGGGCGGTCTTGCCGCTCGATCACGCCCTCTACGACCTATGTCAATAATCGTCGAGATTCTGCTATTCCGACATGCCCGTGCGGGCATACCAGGCGTTTCATTTGATCTACAGTTCTCAGTCATGCAGAAGCCTCGCGCCGGACTGCTCGGTGCCTTCCTCGCACTCACCGTGCTGCTGCCGACGACGGCCGCCGAAGCGGCCGCGCCGCCCGGTACCAACCTTCAGCTCCTGACCTGGAACATCTGCGGTTCCCAGCGGGCGAACTGGGGATGCAGCAGCTTCGGGACCTGGGCGGACAAGAACGCCGTGATCCAGGCACAGATCCAGGACAACTACGTTCAGGCCATGCTTCTTCAGGAGATCTGCGAGAACGATCTCGCAAGCCTGATGACGACGCTTGGCTCGGGCTGGACCCGCAGCTTCGCTCCGTACCAATGGGCCAGTAAGGGCGTGTTGACCAATAACCGGTGCGGCGAGGACAACAGCCCACGCGGTGACCGCATCGGCACCGCCATTGTGATCAAGGCGGGCTCGTCGAACGCCCAGACCATCGCGACGACCCAGCCGTGGGACGGCCAGCAGCGCCCTTTCCACTGCGCGACCGCCACCTACTTCAACGACATCCGCCTCTGCAACGTGCACCTGTCACCGCCGGGCAGCGACACCCGCGACAGCAGCTGGGAGTACTCCGACGACCAACTCGGGGAGATCAAGAAAGTGGTCGACGGCTACCCGAACGTAGCGTTCGGGGGCGACTTCAACATCCTCCCGCCAGACCACGTCTACCCCGTGAACGACGAGAACAACCCGGACCGCGGCTGGATCTGGGACGCCAAAGATGGCAATCCGTATCCGAGGTACCGCGAGTGCGACCAGACGAACCCGGCGGGCGGCGGCCGCCCAACGAACACCCGGGGAGAGAAAATCGACTACGTCTTCAGCAGCCGACCATGGCGCTGGTGCGCGGTCACCCCCACCGCCTTCTCCGACCACTACCCGCTCGTCTACAGCATGCAGATCGCCTGATCGAACGGCGCGGACCGCGACGAACCGAACGCGGCCCCACCCAAACGCCGACTCTGCACACAGGAGGTGCGATCCCGAGCAGCTCGGGCACGCCTCGGCCCTGGTCGTTCAGACTCTCGGCTCTCATCCCCGCACTGGCGCAACGACGACCGACAGTTCCTCTGCGGGTGACCGTGAAGTGCGGGCCCAAGGGTCACGCTGGAGACGGAGGCGCTCGATAGGAGGCGACGGTCATGGCGAGCACAGGTTCGATCTTCAAGCGGTGCGGGTGCCGCGACAACGCGGGCAGGCGGCGGGAGGGATCCTGCCCTCGGCTCGGAAAGCGCGGGCACGAAAGCTGGTACTTCCACTGCTACGCCACCGATCTGCTGGGCCGGGCCGAGCGGGTCCGCCGTGGCGGCTTCGTCTCGAAGGCCGCCGCCCGCCAGGCCCGGGACGGATGGCTCACCGCCAGCGAGGCACGTCGCACCGCGCATGGCTGGACCATGGAGCGGTGGCTGCGGCACTGGCTAGAGTCACGCACCCACATCCGGCCCACCACCCGGCTGCACTACAGCCGGGACCTCGACCTGGTCCTGGTACCGCACCTCGGGCATTACCGGCTGGCCGACCTGGACGCGCAGCTCCTGCGCACCGTCTTCACGAGGATCGCGGCCACGCTGAACAGCAAGGGCAAGCCGCAGTCGCCGTCGGCGATGCAGCATCTGCGCACCACCCTGCGCGCCGCGCTGAACCTCGCCGTCCGCGAGGGCCTGCTCGACACCAACCCGGCCCGGCACATCGAGATCGTCGGCTACCGCGCGCCGCACGCGCAGGTGTGGACCGACGGTCGTGTCGAACACTGGCAGGCCACCGGCGAACACCCCGCCGTCGCGGTGTGGACGGCCGAGCAGCTCACCTGTTTCCTCGACACCGTCGCCAGCGATCCGCTGTTCGCCCTGTGGTGGCTGGCCGGGCTGCGCGGCCTGCGCCGCAGCGAGCTGTGCGGACTGCGCTGGGCCGCCGTCGATCTCAACCACGGGGTGCTGTTCGTCGAACGCAACCGCACCACCGCCGGCTACCAGATCTTCGAAGGCGAACCCAAGACCGCCGCGGGCCGCCGCCCGGTCGCCCTCGACAAGCACACCATCGCGGTGCTGCGCGCCCACCGCCGCCACCAGCTCGACCAACGCGACCGCCAGCACGCCGCCGGTAAACCCTGGACGGACTCCGGGTACGTGTTCACCCGCCCCGACGGACTGCCGATCAACCCGAACTACGCCATAACCCGCTTCCGGAAACTCACCGACCGGGCCGGACTACCGCCGGTGCGCCTGCACGACCTGCGCCACGGCACCGCGTCCCTCGCCCACCAAGCCGGCGCTGACCTCAAGACCCTGCAAGACCTGCTCGGGCACTCCAGCATCCTGGTCACCGCCGACACCTACACCAGCGTCCTACCCGAGGCGCAGCGCCGCTGCGCCGACGCCACCGCCACCCTGGTCCTCGCCGCCGCCCGCCGCGCCCGCAAGAAGATCACGAAACAGGGACGGAAGAACCGACCCGCCAGCCGACGAAGAACAGGTGCCCCTGCCCCGACCACGCCGACACAGGAAGCAAAGAAGCAGGCCACCAGGCCAGCACCGACACAGAGCCAACGGGCGGCGCCCGCACCCAACAGACACCAGCCGGACACCCACCGTCCGAGCAGGACAGACAGCATGAAGGGTCTGACTACCGTTACGGCAGGTCAGACCCTTTATGATCTTGCGCGCCCGAAGGGACTCGAACCCCTAACCTTCTGATCCGTAGTCCGAACCCGTCAGATGCTCTCTACGCTGCGTAACGGCAGCTTCGCGCGTGCTGCTGCATGCCTACGCATGCCAAGACGGTCGGCCGAATGTCTGCTGGTCAGGGCGATGCAGCGGCCGAGGTGCAACATCGCAGGGTGCGGCGATCGGCCGTGCAGGGCGTGCGGTGCTGGTCCTGTTCCGGTTGTGCTGGTCATGCGCCGAACATCCGAGCACCAACGGAGCACCATCACGGCTGGTAACCACCGGCGCGAAGGTTACTTGCTGGTAGTCGCTGCTTGCGCATACCGACCGCTGGACGACAGCAGTCAACGAGCCTTCGTGAGTTGCTCACGTTCCGAGGCTAGTTGGTTGCCTGCTGTAGATTGCGGTGTCGTGCTTCTCGTGGCAGCGAATCCGGAGCCCGTCGCGCAGCCCACGTTCTGGGAGAACGTCGTCTGCATTCTGTTCTTCTCGTCGATAGGCGTGCTGTACGTCTGCTACTACTTCGGCTTCAGGATCGATGCCAAGTGTCTCGTCCTCACCAAGACCACCCGCAAGCCCTGCATCAAGGTCGGCAAGGTTCTCGTGGGCTGCCCAAAGCACAAGCGGCAGAAGGTGGTGGCCTGGGTTCGCCATCTCGGCGCTGCTAATTGGCTGGATCCTTGGCTTCACCGGTTGCACATCGTTCCGCCGTCGTTCGCGCCTGTGCCGTCGCCTCCGACGCCGCCAACCGTCCAGGGTGTCGCGTCGCAGGTGGTGACCCAGACGCCTGGCAGGCGCATGGCGCTCGAAGCCCGTATCGCGTTGTGGGCTTTGGGCTTCGGCGTGCTCCAGGCGGTCACGGCCCTCGTCGCGCTCGCTGTCGATGTCGCCGCTGGCAAGTAGCGGCTGGCCTCCCGGGAGGCGGACGCATGCGTCGACCGGTGTGCTCAGGTGGTGACGAGGTCCCGTAGGCCGGCGGGGTCGCCTGCCGCAATGTAGCGGAAGCTCTGTGGAGGGCGGAAGGGTGCCTGCTCGCGTAGGTGGTGCAGCGGTAGCGGCTCGTTGAGGCGGTTGACGGTGGTGAGGTGCAGGAGGTGTGCGTTCGCAGCGCCGTCGAGGTAGGTGTCGTATTCGTCGCGGTTGAGGCCGAACTGCTGGTGGAAGCGTCGCCATCCGTCGTCGGGGGCGCAGACGGTGGTGGCGCCGAGTCGGGCGGTGCCGACGACGGCCATCTGTGGGGAGCTGGCGTAGAGGATGATCGGTGTGCCTGGGGCGGCGTTCACCGGGCGTCGTCGGATCTCGATGTTCTTGGTTCCGTTCAGGATGGCGGTGGCGAAGCGGGGGCGAAGCGAGAGCAGCAGTGTGCGCTGATGGTTCATCGGGCTCGGCCTTCCTGGTAGAGGGCGGCGAACAGCGCGGCGGTGATCCGCGTTGGTTGTTGCGGCGCGGTGGCCGGGCCGCCGCGTGTGGCGGCGAGTCGGCGGAACGTTTGCCGGGAGATCGGCCGCGGGAAGATCTCGGTGTTGGTGAACCGTAGGGCTTGTGCGTGGCCGTTGCGGGCGACTCGGTGCACGGTGTTTCTGTCCCAGACGCCGAGGTGCTGGAAGCGGTCGTAGAGGTCGTCCGGTGGGTCGGTGACGACGGCGTCGAGTTGGGAGCAGGCGATGATGGCCGCTGGTTGTTGGGTGGTGGTGCCGCCCTTGCTCATGTACCAGAGCAGTCGTGCGGGAGCCTGGGGCCTGGTGCCGCCGGGGCTGCGGTAGTAGACGTGTTCCCGGCTGATGCCTAGGGCGTCGTGTCGGGGGAAGATGCTGGCGGGCACGCCGAGCAACTGGCTTGAGAAGGGTTGCTGGATGGGGATGAGGTAGGTCGGCAGCTCACTGTCGACGATCTTGATCGGCCACCAGATGCGTTCGAGTTCGGCGGCGGTGACGGCGGGCATACCAGATCGTAGCGGTGCGGGTGCGGGCAGTCCGGCTATCTTCGCCGCGGAGATCGCGGCCCGTTCGACCTCCGCGGCGGGGCCCACTGCGGCGATTGCGTAGCCGTAGAGGGTGCCGTCGGTTTCCTGGAAACCGTCGTCGACCGCAGCGAGTCGCGCCTGGGGTGACATGTGCGGATCAGTTATCTGGATCATGGGGAGCGCGGCGTATCGTGCTGACTGCCGTAGGCGGAACAGCAGCTGCCGGGCGAGGGTGTCGGCGAGTGGCTGGTTCGCCACGCGCAGTAGCGGCACTCGTAGGACGCCGGACGACTCGGTGGTGGCGTAGGCGGCGGCGAGTTCGCCCGTGGGTTGGTAGATGCCCAGCCGTTGGGCGCCGCTGACGGCGAGCTTGTTCAGGGCGCCTTGGAGTTGGCGTGGCCGTTCCCCAGAAGGGTGGTTGCGCAGCGCTTCGATCGTCTGGTTCTCGCCGCTGCGCAGGCGTCGCTCGACGTAGCCGGTGTCGAGGAGGCTGGCCGGACGGTAGGCCTCGGCGTGCGCTAGCTCGTCGATGTGGATGACCACGTCGGCGGGTCGCATGATTCGCAGGCCGTGCCGCTCGGCGACCTCCCGGTAGATCCTGGTGAGGTTCTGATCGTTGGTGACGAGGACGTTCAGTTTGGCGGCGATGGCATCACCGACGTGCTGCAGGTCCAGAAGGTCTTGGGTGTCTCTCGGGTTCGCGGGATCCAGCGGACGCGTGTATCGCTGCAGTTCGTCGATGATGTGGGCACGCGCGGCGGGATCGGAGCGCACCGAGGGGAACGTCTGCACCCGGTCGGTGCATTGGGCGCGAAGATCGCTGTCCAGCCGGTCGATCTCGGTGTTCAGCGCCGCGGTGCGGACGATCTCCAGGAGCCCGACCAGGTGCGGTGCGAGCAACGCGTGCGACTCGTCGGCGTTGGTGCGGCCGGCCTCGGTGAGGTCGCGCACCACGTTCATGTCGATCGCCGCTCGGACCAGGACGGTGTCAGCGTCCGCGGAGAGCAGGTTGGGGTGGTCGTGGTCCCGCCACCAGTCGATCAACGGTTCTCCGCTGCTTCCACGGCCTGGGCGTTCACCGCGCTGCGCGAAGCCGAGACGGATCCACATCTCACCAAGGCGGTAGTCGCGCCGGCAGCGAGCGGCGATGCCGAGGTGATCATGGTGGAGATCGCTGATCCGCTCGACAAGCAGCCGGGCGATCCCCTTGCCGCGCCAATCGGGGTCGACGCATAGGTGACTGAGCCGCACCCGTCGACGTGCCAGAGCGAAGAGGGCGTAACCCACGACCCGTTCGCCGGCGTGGGCCACCAGCAGGGTGCCCTTGACGGCGGCGTCATCGTAAGCGGAGAACGGCATGTGACCGAGAGTCGCGCGGGCAGCGTTTCCGAGCTGGATGGCCGCGTCGATAGCTTCCCGATCTTGCGGGCCCGGTGTCACCAAATTGATAGAGGTGGGACTGTCGGCACTCCCCATTGCCAGCATGTACGCAGTGTCCACGATCCACTGTTATGTGTGAAGGCCTCGGTGGAATCGCCCGGCGTCTCCGGAAGGCATACAGGCGACGGAAGCCGCCGAGGGACACCGACAGTTCGCTGATCGAGAGTGTCGATGATCCAATTCCGGGGCAGAGTCGGCTCAGGCGCGGACGTGCTTACGGCATAAGGATCACCGGCTGCGGCCGTATCGGTTCGGTGCGGTGCCACACTCCTTAGCTCGCTGCGACACGGAGCCTGCTTGCACACGGGGAAGCCTTGGAGGAAGTCGCCACGGCGAACTGCCGTCAACAACAGACCGTGAAACGTGGCAGGGCCCGGACGTCCGGGCCCTGCCACGTGAGCCCGGCTGGTGGCTCAACCTGCAAACGCATCCGGCGGCAAGGTCGACCTGATCGACGGGCGGCGGTCGGTACGTGCTTACGCCGCGACAGGCGCGAGCGGGTGCCGCCGCGGGCCCGCTGGCGAGAGCTTGTGCAACGAGGAGTGGTACCTGTAACCAGGTCGAACGCAGCGCCCATTTCCTTCGCCCGTGGCCGCCTCCACAGCGCTTAAGGGGCTCGGGCTCGGCGCTAGGCCAGTTCCTGGGCCAGCGATCATTCGCGATGGCGTGACAGGATGGCTCTGTCGATCGGCGTTAGTACAGGAGCGTGAGGTCCGTGCGCGTCAACAAGAGCGAAATGATCGAGGGCCTGCCTGCGGTAGCAGCGCGAGATCTGATGCGCGCCTACCGGGATCACACTGGCGCCTGGCAGGCGGCGGAAATCCTTCACGCTTCGGAGGCTGACGCAACTGCTCACCTCGCACGGCTCTGCGCCGCAGGTTACCTGGACAGTAGCGAGCACTCAGGCGGCGAGACGCGATGGATCACGACGGTACGCGGGAACGCGCTCGCGCAGGCTTCCTTCCGGAAGCCGATCAGCCGGGCGACCGCCGAGAAGCGTCTCGCGTCCACGATCGAACGAGTCCAGGAGTACAACTGCGACCCCCGTAAGTTGCTAACAGTCACCCGTCTTGTGGTGTTCGGCAGCTACCTCGACGTGGAGAAGGAGCAGCTCGGCGACCTCGATCTCGCCATTGAGGCGGTTCGTAGGGTAGGAAGCGATGAGTGGGTGCAACGGTCTCTCGAGTATGCGGCCTCAAGTGGCCGTAAGTTCGGCCGGTTCATCGATGAGATCGGCTGGCCCGGGCGAGAGCTCAGGATGCTCCTTAAAGGTGGCAGCGCAATGGTCAACATTACCAACGAGGACGTGAAGCTACTCACCGACCGCTACCGCCTGGTTTACGACGTGCGGGACGATGCGCGTGCTGTTCAACCGAGCCCCGACGCGATGGTTCACCCGTTCTAGGAAGCACTCACGAGCTAGTGCCCTGAGCCTGCATCACCGGCGGGATGGGCCTTAGCTCGTTCTTGCCAGGTCGCCAACCTGACGACCAGTCGGCAGGCAAGGCAGCCTCGCCCCTACCGGGCCTTCTGCCGGTTCCTCCGCGCGGGCCGCGCGGCAGCGCCCACATCGGTACGGTGACGGCCATGAATGAACCGCGGTATGGGTATGGCAGAGGAGAACGGCCGCTGTGGTCGCCGCGTGACCGCGCCGCCGAAGACATCCGGCGAGTGCTGCGCCGTGCCGGTTTCCGTGACTTTAGCGAGCAGCATCTCGACGGGTTCGCCGTGGAGGGCGCCAACACCAGCCAGGACGGGCCGGAGGAATTCAGCGTCGCCTACTGCGGCACCAGCAACTCCGACCCGCTGCACCGCTACCGGGAACTGCTGGAGCGGGCCGGCTACCAGGTCGACCCTGACCCGCAGGACGCCCACCTCCTACTCGTGCGGCGCCGGCCCGCTAAGTCCACGCCGGCGACCGCTGGCCCCGATCGGGCGCTGGCCCCAGCGGCTGTGTGCGCGGCGCTGGCAACGATCGCGCTGGTCGCTTCCTGGATGGGCAGCGGGCATGTTCGGCTGGCCGGTGGGATCGGCTCCGCTGTCCTCGGTGTTCTCGCGGTGTTCCTGGCTGCGTTGTGGTACCGCCGCCGGCTCGACGAGCAGATGTGAAGAACCACCATCAGCCCCAAGGCGGCACCGGATCAGGCCACCGTCTACGAACCTCGGGCATGCCCTCAGACCGGGAGGGGCCAGGCGGGTAAGCCTGGCCCCTCCTCCGTCAGGCGATGAACAGCGCGACGACGGCAGCGACGGCAGCGACCAGCGTCCAGTCGGCTCGAGAGGGCACCTCACAGGTGTGATTGCATCGTGCGCCGCGAACACCGCCGGAAAGGTCGCTACGACCGTGGCTCGCCGACACAGACAGCATCGACGGCACGCATGAATCAGCCCACGCCGAGCGAGCTGATGATGACGATGATCATGCTGCCGGTACCAGCAGACCGTGAGCCAGTCGGGCCACCCGTGCAGGCGGGACCGGTTGCAGAGCCTCCAGGGTCATTAAACGGTGGCTTCGTCGAGGTAGCCGTGGCTGGTGAGAATGCGCCCGAAGAATGCCTGTATCTCGGTCCGGGCCTGTCGTGCGTCGCGGAACTCGTGTCCGCCGAACCGGTAGACCTCGTAGCCGTCCATGCGGAGCGCACGGTCCTCGCGCATCATGTCTGCGTACAGCCGTGGGCTCGGGCGGTCGCCTTCGGCGTAGTGGTGCTGGCCGTCTATTTCGATCACCAGGCGGCGCCTGCCTCGTAGCAGCATGAGGAAGTCCATACGCTGGCGCGGCAATGGGCCAGCGGTACGGCGTCGTTGGCGGCTGTAAGGGTCGTAGTGCCAGGTTCACCTCGACGCGGACCTGCAGGTAATGGGCATGCTCGCCGACCGGCGTGACGAGCTCGGCCGCGCCCGCACCCAGACCATCAACCGGCTGCACCGATTGCTGCTGGAACTGCTACCCGGCGGGGCGAAGAAGTTCCTGTCCGCGCCACAGGCCCGCGCGTTGATCGCGACGGTCAAACCCCGCGACATCGTGGGCAAGACCAGACGCCGCCTCGCCGTCGAGCTGATCAGTGAACTCGAGGCGATCGACAAGAAGATCAAAGCCGCAGAGAAGGACCTCAAGGAGCTGGTGGCCGCCCGCGGCTCCACCCTGATGGAGCTGCACGGCATCGGCCCCTCAGGCGCGGCCCGCCTCCTGGCAGACGTCGCAGACATCAGCCGGTTCGCCGACCGCGACCGGTTCGCCTCCTGGAACGGCACCGCACCCCTGGACGCCTCCTCCGGCGACCAGAAGCGTCACCGGCTCTCCCGTGCCGGCAACCGGCGGATCAACCGCACGCTGCACATCATGGCCGTGGTCCAGCTGCGCAACCGCACGCAAGGCCGCGCCTACTTCGACGCGAGAAAGGCCGCCGGGAAGACCTCCATGGAAGCCATGCGTGCCCTCAAACGCCGGCTGTCCAACGTGGTCTACGCACGCATGGTCGCCGACCAGAGGAGAAGCCATGCGGCGGACCCGGGAGGGCACTCGGGGACGACTCTGCAATCCAGCGTGACCGACCTGACCCCGGACATCGGCCCTTCGGACAAGCCACTTCCCGGACCCGCCACCAACCACCCTAAACCCTTGGTGTCAGCGGCGCCTTGACATAAAGGGGTGCCATGAGCGTGCCCCCGGTCGAACGCCGCCATGAGCTGCCGGGCAACACGGACATCGTTCGCGGGTAGGACGCTGGCCGACTCGCTGCCGCGCCGGCTGGCGGCCCAGGAACACGTCCCGACCGGTTCTCACGGTCGGCCGCGCCGTGTGGCCTACCGCCCGTCACCGCATGGGGCCTCCATCAAGCAACCGGCTCGCCGTTACGAGGGTCGGCTTCGGCTGCCCACGCCACCTCAGCCCTTCCCGATCGGACATCTCGCCCCCACCACGCCATCAGATCAGCCGCGCCGCAATCAGATGCACGGCCACATGATCGTCGCCTCCAACCATCCGTCTCCAGCCGGCCGTGCCGCCCTGCCGACGCCACGGCGTCGACCCAGCTGAGCACCGACCGCGACGCCCCCGCAGCATCCCCACCGCTAGATCCACACAACCGGCCACAGTGGACAATCGTCCACGTTCGGATGACGGTCGCCTCAGCCATGATCCAGACGGGGCGACACGCACACGCACTGGTCAGCACGCATGCGCACGAACCGCCCCTCGGACGGCACGCAGACTTTGGAGCACCAACGGAGCACCAAGCTCCCACATGGTGGAAGATCACGGCACATGCCGGGAAAGAGTCAAGGCCGCAACCAACGTTTTTGCTGGTCACGGCCTTGATCGCGTGGCGCGCCCGAAGGGACTCGAACCCCTAACCTTCTGATCCGTAGTCAGATGGTCCCGGTTACCCTGGCCTGCAGCTATGCATATTTGTCCGTATTTGACATGTTGCAATGTCGACGGAACGTGACGATAGACTGCGGTTCCCAACCCCCTCGTGCATCCATGGATGCACGCTTCAGAAAGGCTGGCGAGACCTTGGCGACGAAGGGACAGCGCGGCACCAGCTGGCGGGTGTACTGGCGCCGCAAGGGCCGTGACGGCCGGTCCGTACGCGACCAGGCGGGCAAGGTGATCACGGAGTCAACCACCTGGCCAAGCGAGGAACTCGCTGATCGAGCACTGGAGATCGCGGAGGGGCACCGCCACGAGTGGACCGCAGAGCAGGTGTACGCGGAGATCCTTGGCCCGTCGGAGGAGGAGACGCCGTCCGGGGCTCCCACCTTCGCTCAATTCTTCGACGAGTGGCTGCCCACGAAGACGCGCATCTCACCCGGAACACGTGCGCAGTACCAGCAGCAGTTCCGCGACCACCTCGCGCCCACGTTCGGCAGTCTTCCCCTGGACCGAATCGACTACAAGCTGATTGGCCAGTGGATTAACGCGCGCAGGGAAAAGGTGAAGCCCACAACCGTCACCCGCGAGTATTCGGTGCTGTATCAGGTCTTGGAGAAGGCCGTCGTCGAGGGGCATATCAACCGCAACCCTTGCCGGCAAACCGACTTCAAGCGTGACCGGCGTGAGGACGACGACGTCCCCGACCTCCGGGAGAAGTACCTGACTGCGGACGAGTACGACTTCGTCAAGTCGCTGTTCGCCGAGGAATGGCATCCGCTGCTGGAGTTCTTCGCCGGCACGGGGGCGCGGTGGTCGGAGGCAACGGCGGCGACCATCGGTCACATCGTGCATCCGACCGATCGCGATCCCGTGCCGAAGATCCGCATCTGGCAGGCGTGGAAACGGACGGGAGAAGGCGCCGCGCAGTACCTGGGTGTCCCCAAGGGACGGGAGAAGCGCACGGTCCCGATCGAGATGCCCTTGTACGAGCTACTGCTGAAGATCACCAAAGGCCGCAGGAAAAAGGAGCTGATCTTCCCCGGGCCTGGTGGACCACTTCAGCCCCTGCACTACTCGAACTTCTGGAACAAGGTGTGGGTGCCCGCGCTCATCGAGGCGCAGCGTTGCCATGAGCACCCGCCGCCGCCTCGCGAGCGTCGGCTGGAGGGCGCCAAGGGTCGGTGCCGCGACTACGGGGGGATGACGAAGAAGGGCGGACCCTGCGGCGCGCGGGTGCAGACCGGGATCACGCGCTGCACCGGGCACATGGGGCCGGACCCGGACGCGGTGTCGACCTGCGACTGCCCGGGGGTGCTGCGGCTCGACGGTGAGGTGTACGGGCCGCACCTGTTGCGACACTCGTTCGCGACGTGGCTGTACAACCAGGGTGTCCCGCGGATCACGATCGCCAATCTGCTGGGCCACGCCGACACGCGGACCACCGAGCGGTACGGCCACGACATGCGGGATGAGGCGTCGGTCGTGTTGGCGTTGGCGACGGCCCGCTCCCGGGTTCCGGCGTCGCCGCGAAAGGCTGCGTGACAGCCCCTACGGCTGGTCGAGGGGCGTTGCTGGGCCGTCCAGCTCCGCAACGCCCCTCGGCCGCGGTAAGGCACCGGCGGCCCGGAGTGCTCGGCCGGCGGGCTCACTCACCGTCGGCGGCGGTTACTGAGGGTCTCGGACTGGCCGCACGTTGTGATGTGACGTGTAACGTATGAGTACGAGAAGCGGCCACGTGAGCGGGGCCGATTGCCCCATCTGCACCATGGCCGCCATTACCGGCAATCACCGCGTGTAGTTGTTGATCATTACGCTGAGTAGTTACTCAGGCGCTACGCCGAGCGGCCCGATCGCCTTCACGCCGCTGGCGGCTAGCACCCGACGAAGGCGCGCTCGACGGAGCCTGGCTGCCGCCTTCGCCACCCCCGGTCATGCCTACGACCATGTCGTAGAACTGGAGCATCGTCCGACGCTGATCCCGCGTGAATATAGGGTCGGTCATGATCGCCTCGCGGGTGGCGGAATGCCTGGATACAGGCGGTTCGTAGCCCGCTAGAACGCGAGCCTGGTTCCGGTTGAGCCCTATGGCCTTCGCGATCGCGTCGACAGTGTGCCTGCGAGGCTTGTCACGCCCGTAGGAGAGTCGGTCGACGGTCGGGCGCGTGACCCCGCTAAGTCGGGTGAAATCGGACTTTGTCATGGAGTGCTCGTCGAGGAACTTCATCACCTCGACGTACAACCCGTGCGCTACTCCCTGTCGATCACTACTCACGCCCCACCCCTGCCGCTCGTCACGCATTGCTTTGTAGCACAGCCAACGTTACAGGTCATAGCAGCGCCCAAACTTAATCAAGATTTATGGATCGAACAGCTACCGACCGCCACGGGGGCGGCACGAGTCGGAGCGGCCGGCAAACGTGAACGGTTGTTGTAATGATGTGTAACGAGGTGTACGTTACGGATCGCTACAGGCGTTCCGGCACGACGCAGGTGAGGGCGGGTTGGCACAGCACCGGGTTGATGGCCTGACCATCGACGAGACCAGCCGCCTCCTCCGTGTCTCGCGCTGGACGATCTGGCGCGCCGTCCGCGACCGCCTGCTCCAGGTGGTCGTGGTTGACGGACCCGGACGTGACGGAGCGAAGCGGATCACCCGCGCCAGCCTCGTCGCCCTGGTCGCAAGCTGCACCGTCGCACGGGAACAACCGGGGGACCAGCACGTGGGGCACAACACCGACCCTGATCTCGACCTGATGACGTTCGAGGAGTTCGCCGCCGAGACAGGTATCTCGAAGCGAGTCCTGGACGACATGGCCCGCAACCGCGGGCTCACCCACATCCGGTTCGGCAAGACCAGGTACCTCAACCGGACGCAGCGCGCCGAGTTCCTCAAGGCTCACACCGTCACAACGAAGGTGGGTGACGAACTCGAAGCCGTGCGCGCCCGGGTACAGCGGCAGCTCGCACGCAAGCGCAACACCGGGCGCGTGTGATGGCCAGTCCCACAACCCACCTCTGGGCCCCGACGGCAACGAACGGGCCTACCCACCGCTTTACCCGGGCGCCCAATCCCCCGGGGGCGTCGGCGCAGTAAATGCCCGGCGCCCCCGGCAGGGTCCCTACCTCCACAACGGGTGAGGCGCCGCCCCTCGGCAACGGGGTTGGCGCCTCACCTCGGCCATTCCATCGACCTCGCCCAACTGGAGAGAGCGGGCCATGACCACCCAGCAGAGTAACGCGCCCGCAGCGCCTGGCAACACCGCAACAACCGACACACGGCACGTCGTCCCCGCCGACGCGACCTGCGGCCTGCCGAGCTGTCGACTGCCAATCAACGCACACCCGCCAGTCGAACGAGCGGGCGTGCCGGAAGGCCCAATGCACGTAGACGGTGTGGTCGTGGGTAACGCCCGGTGCGCCTACCTGCTCACGCTCTCCCGCGCAGGCCACCTGTGCGAGGCGTGTGGTCGGGACAACCGGCAGTGCACCCACACCCACGCTGCTCGCGCGTGGACCACCCGACTTCGCCCCGCGATCGTCCTGCCAACGGAGGGGCGATGACTCGGTACGCGCTCACCGCCCAGAAGCACGGCCGGATCCGGCAGTTCGGCACGACCGACGACCGGACCGCGGCCGAACGATTCCGGACCTGTCTGGAGGCCAGCCTCGGCGTGCCGGTCATCGTCGCGGAGATCTCGGCGCCTCACCCCGCCGACTGCAAGATCTGCCACCTTCCGAGGACGACGCAGGAAGGTGCGTCGTGATTGAGCCGCCGAACGGGACCGTACTGCGGATGCGTTGTCCCCGCGACCTCGTCTTGCTGGTCGAGCGGGATGACTCTTGGCACGGAGCATCGCCGTGCAGGTGGTTCCTTCCCACCGGCGACGCCGAAACGTGGGAGGACATCGAGCAGCGCCTGCGGCGAGCTGTCGAGTGGCACTTCGTCACGCCCGCCGTCGAGGTCGGCGAGGCGTTCAGACGGCTGCGCGAGACGTTCAACGAGGCTATGTGGCGGGCCGGCCAAGCCGAACCAGGCGACCGCCGCACCGTGCAGGTCCAAGTGGCGCTGTCGGTGGAGCGAGCCGCGCAGGCGCTCGCGGACGCGGCGGGCCTGCCTGCTGTGAACTGGTCGCTGAGGGCATCTGGGGCGACCGGCGACGAGGACGCCACTCGTGTGCTGCCGGCCGTGGGCATGCCGCCCGGTGGCCCCGTTCCGCTGCGCGAGGTGCTGCCCCACGTCGCTGACGATCTCCGATTCCGCGCCAACCGCCCGACCGTCGGCGATAACCGGGCGCCCGAGTCGAGGTGGACCAGGTCGAGCAAGCGTGCGAACGGAGGGCAGCGTTGAACGACAAGCGGACGACGTTGCTCGGACATCCGCCGCCGGACGCAGGCAGGGACCGTCAGGCACGCGACGTACGGGGCGGCTGGTGGGTGTACCTCGCTGACAGGTCCGGACGTTTTCGGTGGCGGCTCATCGTCGACGTTCGGTTCCCCCGAGCTGAAACCGGCGGGGGCGCGCGGCGTGTGCTCGTGTGTGCCGACGGGGTGGAGGCTGATCTGCCCGCCCGTCAAGTGGTGCGCGCCGTGAACCCTCTCGGACTGCGCCGGATGGGCCTGGCCGGCGTTGACCCGGGGACGCTGCAGTGAGCGCGCCACCGGTCCCCCATCTGCCGGTCAACCGCGACCGGATGGTGTTCGCCAAGGCCATCCAGGCGCGGTGCGTAACTGAATGGCCGGTCGGTCACCGCACGGAGACGCGGCGCCGTCGCATCGGCGGCAACAACAGCCTTCGACGGCCCAGTTGGCTGCGCTGCAAGCGGCTCGCCGACGAGTTTGACCGGGCGCAGCTGGCGGTGCGGCCGACGCAGAACCTGCCGGCGGAGTGGAGCCTCACGCCGGCCGGCGAAGCGTGGCTGATCGCTGCTCAGCAGCAGATCGAAGGTGCGCCGTGGTGAAGGCGGAGGCGTACCTGCAGAGCAACGTCCTCAAGCTCTGCACCAGCTACCGGCTGTTGGCCTACCACACACACGACTCGCGGCGGTCCCAACCAGGTTTCCCGGACCTGGTGATCGTCGGTCCCGGCGGGGTGCTGTTCGTCGAGCTGAAGTCGGAGGCCGGCAAGACCACTGCCGACCAGGAGAAGTGGCTGGCCGCGCTCAACGGCGCCGGTGTGCGAGCAGAACTGTGGCGGCCCGCAGACCTGTACTCCGGCCGAATCAACGACACCCTGCGCGACCTGGCCGCCAAGCGTCGGCCGCGCAGCGTCACCTGCCCGTCCTGTACCCACAAGATCCCGCTGGAGGCGGCGTGAGCAAGAAGCCCACCACCCACGTTCTCCTCGTCACCGACATGTCCGGGTCGATGTACCCCCTGGGTGCCGATGTGCGAGGCGGGTACAACGCCTATCTCGACGGGCTCGCCCGCGACGGCGACGTGCGGTACCGCATCACCTCGGCGTTGTTCAACGAGCAATACCACCTGCTGTGCGCCGCGGCGAAGCTGAAGGACGCGCCGCGACTCGACGAAAGCAGCTACAGGCCGGGTGGAGCCACGGCGCTGCTCGACGCTATCGGCAAGACCATCGCCGACTTTGAGACACGCGTACCGACGCTCGGCGAGGCCGACCGGGTGCTGCTCGTGGTGCAGACCGACGGTCAGGAGAACGCCTCCTGCGAGCACCACACTGCCGACATCCGCCAGATGATCGCCGATCGGGAAGCGGGCGGGCGGTGGTCGTGCATCTACCTGGGCGCGGGCCCCGCCGCCTGGCGCCAGTCCCGCAACCTCGGGTTCGCCGCCGGCCAATCGGTCAACCTTCCTCACAGCAGCCAGGCCACCCGCAGCACCTACACCGTCCTGACGGACGCGACAAGCCGCTACTCGCGCGGGGCCAGCGGCGCAGACACGACCAGGTCCATCGCGGACGCGACCGGCGGCGAGCAGCGATGACTCGTGCAATCGCCGCAATCCGCGCCGGGGGTACGCGGCCGTGAGCGAGGTACACGAGGCCCGACCGGTCTGCCTGATCGGCTACACCCCGAAGGGGTCGATGCACTACGTCCGCGCCGACAGCCCAGACCGTGGGTTGTGCGGCGTGCGGTTGGAGTGCGTGCCGTTCCTGCAGCCGGCCGACCCGTTCGTCCATGACGCCTGCCAGGTCGCGCTCGCGGCGGCGCTGGCCGGCGAAGGCGAGGCGGCGGCGCTGATCCGCCCGCTGAGCGGCGAATGCCCGCACTGCGGTGGAAGCGTCGACGTCGACCAGTACGGGCTGGTGCTGGATCACCGCAAGGCCATCATCCGGGCGGGCATCTTGCAGCTGGCCGACGACTGGTGCTCCGGCTCCGGGCTACCGGCGGAGGACACGACGTGATCGGACTCTGCGTCGACCAGCCCGCTGCCTTCTGGAACACCCACCACAAGGGCAACCTGCGAGCGTTCGAACTGTGCGCCACCTGTCCCCTGCCGGCAGCCGGCCGCTGTGGGCCGCACCTGCGGCCGGTCGGGCTCATCGTCGCGGGGGTCGCCTACGACGACCAGGGCCACGCCTTGCGGCGATGCCCGAAGTGCGGCTACCCGATGCGCCGTCAGCTAGGACACCGCTACGGAGTGTGCAGCCGCGCTGCCTGTCCTGACGGGAACAGGCGCCGCAAGCGGCAGCAGGACGCCGCCACGCGGGCGCTGGGTCGCACGCGTCACAAGCCTGCCCTGTGCCAGGCGGAGATCACCGCGCTGACCCTCGCCGGCAAACCACGTGCGGAAATCGCACGCCAGCTCCAGTTGAGCCCGCGTGGCGTTCGGGCCGCCCAGGCCCGCTGGGGTTTGACCGGCAAGGCGCTTGCTCAGGCGTTGGCCGAGCACGCATCCACGACCACCCCCACCAGCAGGAAGGCCCAGTGATGGCCGGAGAAACGACGATCACCGTGATCGGCAACCTCACCGACGACCCGGAGCTGCGGTTCACGCCGTCTGGGGCCGCGGTGACCAACTTTCGTGTCGCCTCCACCCCCCGCTTCCTCGACCGGGCGTCCGGAGAGTGGAAGGACGGGGAGCCTCTCTTCCTGTCCTGCGCCTTGTGGCGGCAGGCGGCGGAGAACGTCGCCGAATCGCTGCAGCGCGGCTCCCGCGTCATCGTCCACGGCCGGCTTCGCCAGCGGACGTACGAGACACGCGAGGGTGAGAAGCGCACCGTCGTCGAGCTGGAGGTCGACGAGATCGGCCCGAGCCTGCGCTACGCCACCGCGAAGGTCCAGCGCATGAGCCGCACCAGCGGCGGCGGTACGAATCCGCGCGGCGGCAGCCCCGATGACCCGTGGTCCTCCGCCTCCGAGCCCGCGTACGGCTCCAGCGGCACCACAGGCAACGACGAACCCCCGTTCTGATCACGCCAATCTGGAAGGACACCCGCCATGAGCGACACCCCCACCAGCGATCCACAAGACATCTTCGACCGGATCTGGCGCCGACACGTGACGGTCCAGGGCCGCCTCATCGAGGACTTCGTGGCCCGGGAGTTGTACGACTACCGCCACGCCATGATCGAGATCCGGACGGTGTACAAGACCCTCACCGGCGGGATCGAACGTCCCGACACACCGCCGAATGTGGTGCTGGCCCACGCCGCGCGTATGGCCGCGACCGTGCGCACCGCCTACCTGGGCCACCGGGCGCTGGTGGTGCCGGACGACGCGCCCGGCGCGAAGGCGATCCGACGGGCCTACAAGCGGATCGCCGGCCGCTGGCTGGCCCAGACCCCCGCGCCTGCCGCCCCACACCTGCCGCCCGCGCCGGCCTGGATGACCGCGGCCTGGTATGCGCCATCTCACCGCGACCACGAAGTCGAGTACCGGGAGATTTGGCGGCAGCACGTCACGGACACCGAAGGGCGACTCGACCAGGCGAAAGTCGCAGAGATCCTCGCTGCCTACTGGCAGCTCCTCGTGTCGGTGCCGCAGGTCTACCAGGAGCTGGCGGAAATCTCGAAGCCGAACGCCATCGCCCACCACGTCATCGACGCCGCCGAACGGCGGTGGTCGGAGATCTACGCCGACCACCTGTGCGACGAGGCGCACCGGCTCAACGACGGCCCGGTGCGGACCGCGCTGATCGAGCTGGCCACCGAATGGCACGCCCCCGCCTGGGAGGAGCACCTGCGGGGCCGGCAGATCATCGCCGCGCTGACCTCGGGCCGCTCCGGCGCCTCCGCCCCCACCGCCCCAGCGGCGGCCTGACCCAGTAAGGAAGAGCATCCGGATGCGATGCGCACGCCACCACGCCGTCGGCTGCACCAGGCTGCTGTGCCGGCTGCTGCCCAGCCGCAGGTCCCGAGGAATCAGTGGCTCCGCCGACTCCCAGATCCGGTACGCCCCCGGGCGGTCCTCCGGACACCCAACCACCGGCCGCCGGGCCTTCGACGCGCCGGGGGGCGAGCCGATGCGCCCCGACGGCCCGGTGCGGGTAGCCACACACGGCGACGCCCGCCCTGCGGGGTCGGTGAACTCCCCAGATCTCGCCTTGAGGCGATCAGCACGTTCGGGCGGCTCCGCCGGCCACCGCGCCGAAGCCACCGACTACGCGCACGGCGGCTCGTCGAGCCGCTGCCGCGGCAGTGGGGGCTGATCGTGGACTTTTACGTGAAGTGGATCCTGATCATCCTCTACGCGATCAACGCCCTTGTTGTTGTCGCGACGATCGGCAAGCCACGGCGACCGCTCACCCCCCGCCTGGCCGCCATCAACCTCGCAGTCGCCGCGACCATGGCCCTCGCTGTGGCCCTGACCTGGGACACCAGCCGATGATCGACACCGTTTCGTGTGGGGTCTTCGCCGTCATCACCTTCGGCTACGGCCTCTACCGGGTCCGCCGTGGCGGTCGCGGGGCTGGCGGCGTCGCGCTGGTTCTCGCCGCGATCGCTATCGCGCTGGCCGTCGTCACCTTCCCCGGTGATGCCCGATGAGGGTCCTCGTACCGGTCTTCATCGCCGCGATCGCGGGCCTCGTCGCGTTGGCGCTCATCATCGTCAACCGGCCTCGCCCAACCCTGCCGGCCGCCGACCGACGGCTGCTCGACCAGGCCGCAGCCCTGATGGCCCGCATGGCCAATCCCACCAGCCTCGACCAGGTCGACCTGCTGACCGAGGAATCCACGCAAGCCATCTCCCGGTGGCTGCAGCTCTACAACGAGAGGCACGCACAGTGGTAACCCATCCCCACCGCTTGCACCGCGCCGCTGTCGTCATGGCGGCGCTGTCCGGCGCACCCACGCTGACAGGCGGCTCGTACCGCCTGGATGCAATGCCGGGCCCGGACCGCCGTCACGGTGCCGCCGCCCTCGCGCTGGCCAGCATGACGGCCCTGGTCGCCTGTTCCTACCGCACGGAGTCGGACGAGATCGTCCTGTACTACAACTCCGGCGCCGGCGAGAACACGACCTTCCGCGAGTGCATCGAGCCAGGCACATCCGGCCCGGAGCCCGTCGACGACCAGATCTACACGCTTCCGACGTCGCTGCGGACCTGGAACATTCGGCCATCCGGCGGTGACTCTGACCAACCGATCAAGTCGTCGTCGAAGGCCGGCCCGAACGGCCAAGCCGGCCCCGAGGTCGTCGTGTACGCGACCGCCGAGTTCTACCTCAACACCAACTGCGACGGGGGCGAGAACTCCCCGGTCGTGCAGTTCTGGGAGAAGACCGGCCGCCGCTACGGCGTCTCCAACGCCAGCGGCGAGTTCAACGACGAAGGCTGGCGCAGGATGCTGACCAACACCCTCGTCTCCGCTGAAGAGAAGGTGCTGCGCGAGCTGACCCGCATGCACACCGCCGACGACCTAGACGCCAACACCAACGGCATCTGGACGGAAATCGAACGGCAGCTCGGTACCCGCTTCAACGAGGAACTACGGGCACGTACCGGCGGCGACTACTTCTGCGGACCGACCTACGACCGCACGAGGAAGGACTGCCCGCCGGTCCGCATCGCGATCAGCGACATCAACTACGCCGACCCAAAGATCGCTGAGGCGCGAGCAGCGGTGGTCGTGGAACGGCAGCGCGCCGAGGCCAGCTACATCGCCGCACAAGCGAAAGTCCGCGAGGCACAGCTACTCGCCCAGGCCAACAAGACGCCCGGATACCTGGAGCTGGAGCGGGCCAAGCTGCAGCTGCAGGCCGCGCAGGCGTGTGCGGCCAATCCCAACTGCACGCTCCTCGTCGGCGTCGACGGCGGGCAGGTCAACGTCGCCGCCGGCAAGTAGCGCCCGGCACCGCGCGGCGCGGCCAACACCACGGGGGCCGCGCCGCGTCCCTCGCACCACCTGTGAACGAAGGCACCCGATGACCGAGTACCACCTCGCCCCAGTGCGCGACGGCCGCGCCGACTGGGACCATGCCGCGCTCCTGCCTGCGCTGAGCAAGCGGCAGCTGCACATCCTCGCGGTCATCCGGATCTACACCGCCGCCCAGGGATATCCGCCCAGCCTCGTAGAGATCGGCGCAGCGGTGAGCCTGACTCCGGCGACGGTCCTGTATCACCTGCGGCAGATGCGGGACAAGGGTTACCTGCGGCGAGAGAACGGGAAGGTTCGTGCGCTCGTCATCGCGGACCCGCCAACGGTGAGCGAAAGCCAGCTCGGGCTCCTAGCCGGCGGTGCCCCGTGATCCGTCGAGCCCCATCAGTCCAGGGCCAGTTCCGGCCCTTCACCCAAGGCCAGGCACGCCTGGCTGTAGTAGGCCGGCGGCAGCATGGCGGCCACGGGCCGGCTGAGCCGCAGCAACGTGACGTGCGCTCCTGCGGCGACTGCGGACAGCGTCTGCGTCCACTCCTGCCCACGCACCATGTCGACGCTCTTCAGCTGGCGCAGCCCCATGGGTGGCTCGCCGATAGCGCCACGGGCCCGGTCGTAAAAGTCCAGCGGCACGAGGACCGTCGCGATGGTCGAGCCGCGCATGACGATCAGCCGGTCGCCGTTCTCCACGCGGGTGAGGGAGTCGCTGAAGGCAACGCGGGTTTCCTTCGCGCCCATGATCCGCACCCTGCCCATCGCCGGATCGTATCCCACGCTCCGACGCCGACCGGGAACACGCCGCCCTGTCACCACGAGACTCATCGGTTCCCCTTCGCCGCCACTTCCAGGACTCGCCATACCTTGTCCCTTAGGATACGGTCCACCTTGATCGATTGCAATAGGCACATCGGTCCGTATCGACGTTTTTACGTCCTCGCGGGACAAATGTGGGCAGGGGAGACGCAACGGTGAACAGTTCCACGGCAGGGCGCGCGCGGAAGGCGGTGAGCAGCTGATGGCCCGTAGCGAGGCACGAGTCTCGGTCGACATCTGGGACGACGAGGACTTCATCGAGGTCACCGTCCCGGCGCAGTGGCAGTTCTTCTTCCTGCTGTCCCAGCGGGACCTCGCCCACTCAGGAGTTCTGCCGCTACGCGAGCGGCGATGGGCGCGCTCCGCGCCAGACCTCACTGAGGCTGACGTCATCAGGAACATCGCCGAGCTTGAGCAGAAGCGCTACGTCGTCATCGATGACGACACCGAGGAGCTGCTCATCCGCTCCTACATCAGGGGCGACAAGGTGTTCAAGCAGCCAAACGTCCTCCGCTCGGCCGCCGACCACCTGCCGCTGATCGCCAGCAAGAAGATCAAGGCGACGCTGCTGGTGGAGCTGTGCCGCATCGACGCGGAGGAAGACATGGCGGAAGGGTCCCGCCAGATCCTCAAGGAAATGATCTACACGCTGGAACGCGAGGTAGGCCAGGCTTCCGCCAGCCCCTCCGCGACCCCCACCCAGAACCCTTCGCCGAACCCTTCCGGGAACCCTTCACCTGAGGGTCAGAACAAGCCATCGGCGGACCCCACGCGCGGTGCCCCAGGGGAAAGGGGAGTGGTTACGGCCGTACGTAGTGATTCCCCCCTCCCCTCGCCACCTTCCCCTGACTCCGCGGCGACGGCTTCGCCGTCGCCAAACGCCGCCGACGAGCCGAGCCCGCCGCCTGGTCGGGACGAGCCCGGTAGCCGGCCCGACGTCGACAAGATCTGCCAGCACCTCGCGGATGCGCTGGTCAAAGCCCAGTACAAGCGGCCTCGGATCACCAAGCGCTGGCGGCAGGAGGCTCGCCTCCTACTCGACGAAAAACGGCCGAACCCGGTCGACCTCGACAAGGTCCTGAGGGCAATCGACTGGGCCATGGAACACGACTTCTGGCGACGCAACATCCAGTCCACCGCGTCACTACGCAGGCAATTCGACCGGATGCGAGACGAAGCCACCACCTCAGGCCGGCGCGGCAACGCCGGCACCACAGCGAGCGCGGCGTGGAACCCGACGGACCCGGAAACCTACTTCGACAAATGATGATCTTGCGGCTGAACTGGAGGGCCGAACAAGATGCGCAACGCGACCGATGTGGCACGCGCCGTCGTCGCCAGGCAAGGCATCGACCTCGACGAGGTCTTGGCGCAGGCCGGCTCGGAACCGGTCATGGACCCGCGCGGTTGGATTCACCCGGACCCGGTGGCGCACCGGATGGAAGCCTTGGGTGAGCGGCTAGCCCACGAGTTCGAGGGCACGTTCGCTGACGCCCACGTCGACCACTCCGGCATCGCCCTGTGGGTGCGCCGCAACCAGGCGAGAGGCGACGGCGGAGGCCCGGCGAAGCCGTGGCTGACTCTGCGAGGACTGGCCGGCCGAGGCAAGACACACCAGATGTACGGGGCCGTGCGCGCGATGGCCACGGCCGCCGCGCAGGCCAACCGCACGTACCGCTGGCGCATCATCACCCACCCAGAGCTGAACCGCAGGCTGCGCCCACAACCGGACAACTCGCACCTGCCGCTGATCGACTTCTACAGCGATCTCGACCTGCTCGGCTGGGACGACTTCGGCGCCGGCAGCTTCAAGGACTACGCCATCGAGACGACCTTGGAACTGCTCGACCGACGCTACCGACGCAACCTCCCGACGATCTTCACGACCAACCTGAACTGGGAAGACATGGGCGAAAGGCTCAGCGGGCGAGTGCCGTCACGGCTACAGGAGGGCACCGTCATCGACCTCAAGGGGCCAGACCGTCGCCTGACCTTGGGTGAGCGGCTGTGACCAGCACCGACACCGGGCAGCGGACCTCCCGTCCGTACGATTCGCAGCCCCGCTCCGTCCCGAGTGACGAGATGTGCGTCATCGGCGCCGTGGTCCAGAGCCGACAGGCCCTGGACGAGGTGTCGCTGATCCTGTCCGGCCCCGACGACTTCTGGCAGCCGCGCAACGCGATCATCTACCGCGCGGCGCTGGAGCAGCGAGACAAAGGCGGGGCCATCGATCCGCTGCTGATCCTCGCCAGTCTCGACCCAACCGTTCTGCGGAACATCGATGGTGGGCCCTACCTGCACACCTGCATGGCCGCCATTCCCACGATCGCCAACGCAGCGCACTACGCCCACAACGTCCGCAAAGCCGCGACGCTGCGCAGGGCAGCCGCACACGCCCAACGCGCCGCACAGATCGCCGCCAACTTCGCCATTGACCACGCCGACGAGGGCATCGCTCTGATCCAGCAGTCCGCCGGAGATCTCGGCGTGGACGGCCGGGCCGCGACAGCACGCCCGTGGGGTGACGTCGCCCGCGACGTGTTCGAGGCAATCGAGCGGATCGAGCAGGAGGCCAAGCAGGCAACCCTGCCCGGGATCCCGACCGGCTGGATCGACTTCGACCGCCTCACCAACGGCCTGCAGCCCGGACAAATGGTGATCATCGCCGGACGGCCGGCCATGGGCAAGACCGTGTGCGGACTCAACGTCCTACAGAACGCGGTCATGCGCGCCGGCAAACGCGGCCTCTTCTTCTCCGCCGAGATGGACGCCGTCGACATCGGCATGCGCATGCTCGCCGCTGGCGCCAGCATCCCGCTACATGTGATCAAAAGCGGTCAGCTCACTACCGACGACTGGGTGAAGGCCGCCCGGTACGTGGGCGACACCGGCGAGGCCGAACTGCTCGTCGACGACACTCCCGGCGTCAGCTGGGCCCACATCGAGGCAACCATGCACCGCCTCGAAGCGCAGGACAAGCGGCCCGACATCGTGGCCGTGGACTACCTCGGGCTGATGCAGCCACCCGACCCGCGCAAGCCCCGTCGCGAGCAGATCGACGACCTGACCCGGATGGGCAAGTTGTTCGGCAAGCGGTGGGGCGTGGTGCTGCTGATGCTGTGCCAGCTCAACCGCGGCAACGAGCAGCGCACCGACAAGCGCCCCCAGCTCAGCGACCTACGCGAGAGCGGCAGCATCGAAGCCGACGCCGACATCGTCGTGCTGCTGCACCGCGACGACTACTACGACAAGGAATCCCCACGGGCAGGGGAGATCGACCTGATCGTCGCCAAGCACCGCGGCGGACCGACCGACACCATCACCCTCGGCGCGCAGCTGCACTACTCGCGGCTGGTGTCCCTTGCCGTCGTGTAGCGGCACCCCGAACCCTCCGCGACCCGCGCGGATGGATACACCCCATGGAACGAAAGGAACCACCCCAACGTGACCGCAAGATTCGTCAACGGCGTACGAGTCCTCGCCGACCAGGACGCCCTCTCCCCGCTGAAGGCTCCCCACGGACAGGCCGTCTACTGGAAGCAGATCCGACACCTGCTGCTTGAGAACGAGACCGAAACCTACGGCTGCGTGCACGACAGCTTCACCCACCCGGACGCGCAGCAAGTCCTTATCCACCTCCGTAGCTGCCCCGCCAAGCCAGCAAAGGCGGGGAGGGACGCCACCCAGGTGCATGCCGCGCCTCCGGGCGACGTCAACGCCCCCGCCCCTGTCGGGTTCCCGCGCACGCCGCAGGCTCGCACCGAGCCCTCCCCGCCCGACTTCACTCCCGCGCGGATGCCCACCCGGATCCCCAACCACACCAACGTGCCGCCATCTGCCGGCCGGCACACCAACGCTGGCACGAACGGCCCCACCGCCGCCCGCTACCGGCGAGGCGTCAACGCTGGCCCAGCCCAGCCCACCGCCCAGCCCACGACGCACGAAGAATGGCAGGACATCGAGCCCGCCAGCCCTGCACCGCCCCCACGGCCTTCCGCCGCATCCCGGGAACAGGTTCTCAAGCGGCTCGCCCTGGTCGACCACCTGGAGAAGGAGAACCAGCGGCTGCGTGAGTGGGGCACCAACTGGAAGCGGCGCGCCCAGACCGCCGAGGCGGAGCTGAACGCGTGGGAAGCCGCGGTCAGCGGTTCGAAGGTTCGTCGCAACGCGCGGCGCACCTGAACCCGTCCGGGGGTCCGACGGCCGGGCCGTCGGACCCCCGGGACGAATCCATCCCGAAAGGGCTGTCCGGCTCGTCCAGTTGGGGACTCCGAGCCACCCCCGCCGAACGACAGGCGGCGCGGGAGAACCACCATGGGTGCGCGCGTACAGCGCCACCACCGCCCGTCGGAGGTCGATCGGCGCTCGACGGCCACCGGCGCATCGACCGAATGTCCCCTTCTCGACCTGCTGGCGGAACCGGGTAGTTCGCCCCCTTGACGCTGCGTATGAAACATCCTTACCTTGCCAAATGGCAACAGGCCATTTTGGACCTGGACGCCTGTCCAGGTGCCAACCAGGCCGAAGCGCGGTCACGAGGCCCGGTACCCGACCCATGGGGGCCGCCTGGCCGAGGCATCAAGCCGATCGATTGAAAGTGGGGATGAGGCATGGAAACGTCCGGAGGATCGCTCCCAAGGACCGGGGCGGGCGCGGTCACCCTTGGCGGAGGCGTCGCTGGGTGGGAAGGCAGCATCAGCATGCCGCTCCCACTCGCCATCGCACTCACCGGTGTCGGCCTGGTCCTGCTCGGGTCGCTGGCCGTGCGCCTCGCATGGCGCCGTAGGACCCCTGCGGGCCAGTGACCGCTCGCCTGGTCAAAGGGCGTCACCTCTTCGCGGCGGCGGTCGTTCTGGCCGCCGCCGCGGCATGGATGGCCCATCACGCGCTCGCGGTGCTCGGGGTAGTTCAGGGCGCCGGTAGCGGCCACGGCCTGACGGTCGCCTACGCCGCCATGTTCCTGCTCCTCGTCGTTCAGTTCGGCGCGGCCTACCTGGAACGGCCCGCCGTGATCGAGCCCGACAGCCAGGCGACACTCGACGATCTTCACGTCGTTGCCCTCGTGCCGGCGTACAACGAGGACGCGAAGGCGCTTCGGGCGTGCCTGGAGTCAATGATCTTCCAGACGCGCAAGCCCCAGCTGATCTACGTCGTCGACGACGGCTCCAAGCACACCGAGGGATACCAGGCAGTCAAGCGCTGGTTTCTCGACGCCGCTCCAGTACACGGCATCGGCGCCGCCTGGTACATCCAGAGCAACGCGGGCAAGCGGCACGCGCAGGCCGCCGCCATCAGGTCCACCCCCGACGCGGACATCTACTGGACGGTCGACTCAGACACAATCTCCGACCCGGACGCGCTGGCCGAGCTGCTCAAACCGTTCGCCAACCCACAAGTCCAATCCGTGGCCGGCATCGTCATGGCCGCCAACGTCAAGTCCAGCTTCCTCACCCGATTCACCGACCTGTGGTTCGTCGCCGGGCAGCTCACCGACCGTTCATCCCTGTCGGTGGTCGGCTCCGTGTGGGTGAACTCCGGGCCCATCGCCGCCTACCGGGCCGACATCATCCGCGAGAACCTCAAGTCCTACCTGACCGAGACGTTCTTCGGCCGCCGGGTCCCCTTCAGCGACGACAGCATGCTCACGTTGTTCGCGATGCTACGCGGCCGGACCGTGCAGCAGCCCACCGCTTTCGCCTACTCCCTGATGCCGGAAAAGATCAACCACTTCACCCGGATGTTCCTGCGTTGGATGCGGGGCAGCTTCATCCGGAGCTGGTGGAGGGTCCGCTATCTGCCGGTCGGCCGAGTCGCCTGGTGGCTACACCTCGTACGGTGGGCGCAATCGGTAGCCGCGACCATCCTGTTCGTCGCGGTCATGATCGTGGGCCCCGCAGTGGACTTTCGGGCCGAGGCGCTGCCATGGATGCTCGGCGTTCCCATCGTCGTGGGCTACGCCCAGACACTGCGCTACATGACCATCCGCCGGTCAGACCAGTCCACCCTCTACCAGTGGGGCACCTGGGCGCTCACGCCAGTCTCGGTGTTGTTCGCCCTCGTCGTACTGCGCGCAATCCGCTGGTACGGCGTGGCTACCTGCTGGAAGACAGGCAGCTGGGGAACCCGACAGTCCGTCGAAGTCTCCATGACCTGACAGGCCCCGAAGCCCTCTGAGCCCGAAGCCGGCCGCGTCCCCACCGTGGCCGGCTTCGCTGCATCAGTCTCGCCCGTGACTGTCCCATACGCCGAGCGGCCCTCTCCTGCGCGGCGGGAGATGGGTACGCCGTTCGGGCCCACGACCGGCGGGCGTGGGCGGGATCCCGACTGGGCGGGGCGCAAGGGCAAGTGGCCCCCGGTTCGGGGATGTCCTCTTCGGCGGCCGATTCAGTTCGGTCCACTCGGTGGAGCCGATCGGGCTCCTTGCCGCCGCCAGGTGGCCGCTCTCGCGTCGAGCCGCACGGCTGCGGCGACCCCGCGTTGCCGGTGGGGGCGAAGCGCTGCTCGCATTGTGCCTACCGCTGTGGCCGCGCGTCCGGATTGGATACCGGCGAGACCTTCCAGGGCCTTACTCCAGGTTACGCACGCCTGATCGATATGCCCTCGCCGGCACTGCGTCTCCGCGAGGCGGCTGAGAGTCAGGGAGTAAACCCGTGGGTGTGTCGTCGGGTTCCAGCACGCGACCGCTGCCCTTAGTTGCCGTTCAGCGCCAGCGTGGTCGCCCAACGCAACGAGGGTGTCAGCGATGTGGCTGGCGATACGTGCGGTTCGCGAGCCACCGACAGTCATCCACGCCGGTGGCGCCTCATCGGTCGCGCGGCCGGCCAGCCGTTCAGCCTGCCACACTGAGGTGAGGGCGTTGCGGCGGTTGCCAGCGAGCGCGTGTGCTTCGGCGAGGGTGAGGTGAAACATGGCTTCGGTGGCGGGGTCGACCCGCCCACGCACGAGCGACTTGGCGGCTTCGGCAAGATCCACGCATCGACCGATCCTGCCGAGCCGGTTAGCTTGATTCGCAAGAATCCGCAGGCAGTAGCCGGCGTGCCCTGGGTCGCCGGAGGCATCCGCCAGCTGATAGGCGGACAGGTAGTACCGCTGGGCGACACCCTGGGCATGGCCGGCGTCGTGGGTCTTCCAACCGGCGAGGTAGGCGAGCTGAGCGGCGGTGGCAAGCATGGCCCGCCGGGCGGTTTCGTTGCGGAATACAGCACTGCACAGAGCCATCACGTCGTTGGACAGGTAGTCCACCACGGTCGTGCGGCCGTGGGCTCCGCCCAGGCGCTCGTCGAGATCGTTGAAGGCGGTCACGATATGCCGCACCGCGGCGACGTCGCTCATGCCGACGGCGCGGGCGTCGAGGGCAGACACTGAACGGTGTGCCAACTCGCGGCGGTGGTCCAGCGGGAGCGCCAAGGCCGACAGGGAGTAGACGATCCCCGAACTGATTAATGCGCGTCGGTTCAAGTCGCTCCTTCCCAGCTCCACAACCGCGGCTATCGGGTCCTGCGGTAGGTCGTCCAGCCCGGGATGACTCGGGGCATCGGGATACCCGATGTCGGCGGCGGACAGCGGCCGGCCTGTGCATCGGCGTAGTGCCTCGACCAGATAGCCGAGGGTACGCGGTTGGGGCCGAGATCCGGCTATCCAGTGTGCGACGGTGCTGCGATTCGCGTTGACGTGGACGTTGTCGTCGTCGCGGGCCACCTGCCTGACGGCTCGCGCCACCCCGTCGTACGACAGCCCAGAGTCAGCGATCACCGCAGCGAGTGCGTCGTTGCGCTCGCGGTGTGCCACGGGTCCTCCCGCGCCTGAGGTTGAGGGTGAAACGCATTAAACACCCAGCACCAGTCAGACAGGTAGCGCGGATCCGACTACTGAGGGTTAGGTAGAAGCGCCCGGCCCGGTCGGCTCCCGTGGAAAGCAGACGACCAGGCCGGGGAGGTGCACCACGGCGCGGGGACCGAATCCCCGTACAGCAGCACCCGGAGGGAGATTCTCTCATGACGAGAGATCTGTACGAAGAGATCGACCCGCGCAGGGTGAACCTGCGGAAGCTGTGCGGCGGCGGCATCACCAGCTCGATGGAGAGCTGCGTCGCCGCAGGCGTCGTCCCGGGCAACCCGGACGCGATCGTGATTGGCGACTCGAAGCTCGGCGAGGCGTCGCCGCTGCTGATCTTCGAGCGCGGTGAGCTGCAGAACTTCGTCAACGCATTCAACGCAGGCGAGATCTGATCTACCCGGCTGGCCGCGCGGTGAAGCGCGGCCAGCCACCACCTGAGGGGACAATGGCGACCGTGGAGTTGCACTGGCACGGGTACGGGCCGTGGACGGGCCCGCACGAGACTTTCGCACGGAACCACCAGCACGAACGTGAGCCAGGCCCGGATCCCGGCGACGCACAGACGGCCGCGTTCCTCCGCTCGACGGTGCCAGCGATACAAACCGGTCACTACCTGCTTCGCCGATCGCAGACGACACGGGAGCGGACCTGGACCGACGTGCAGAATGCGCTGCACTGGCTTGCCGAACTGTACGAGACGCGCCTACCCGACCCGACGCTCAGCTACTTGAGCTTGGCCGCACGCCTGGAGCACACACGCACACACCTCGAAGGCGGCGTTGACTCCTTGTGGCACTACACCCAGAGCCTGAACGTCAACCGCTGTGTCGTCTTCGCGGTCATCTGCTGTCCGCACCGCCACCACACCAGGACGCCATGCCCCCTCCCGCCGAGTCCGAACTGATAGACGCTGGGAGATCACATGTCCCTCGAAATGCTCCTCGGGGCCGAGGCCGGCCGGGCCCTGCTCACGGCCTGGCCCGAATGCCCCTACACGCTCACGCTTCCGGGCGATAGCCCGATCGGACGAGCGATCAACGCGACGACGATCCTCGGGTTCCTCGACGCCGGCTGCGCTCCGGCCTCCTACGTCAACGTGTACCACGAGGGCGAAGGGGTGCATCCGGCGCGCTTTACGACCGACGACCGGGTGACGCCAGCGGCCGTGCCGGTGCTGCTCAACCAGGGTTGCACCATCCAGCTACGCGAGCTGAACCGCTGGCATCCGCCGCTGGGCGCCATCTGCGCGAGCATCCAGAGGCAGACCGGCTACCCGGGGTACGTCACAGCGTTCATCACCCCCGGCGGCACACAGGGGCTTGACTATCACTGGGACCAGTACCTGGGGATCGTCGTGCAGCTGGAAGGCTCGAAGACCTGGGAAGTATGGAAACCGAAGGTCACCGACCCCTACCGCGATCACTTCATGTCAACGAACCTGTGGGATGACAAGTGGGTTGAGCAGTGGAAGGGGAGCACACCCGACCAGACGTTCGATCTCCACGCTGGGCAGGTGCTCATCCTGCCGAGGGGTTGGGTGCACAACCCACACTCACGGAACTCCGCAGAGACCAGCGTTCACCTGACCTTCGTGCTGAAGGAGCGGACGCCGCTCTGGGTCGCTGAGCGACTGGTCGGCAGCGCGATCAACGACGCCCGTTTCCGACGCGTCATCCCACCGCAAGGTCTGGCCGCCAGCGAGATGAGCAAGACGATCAACGAAGTACGGTCCCTCGTGGCCGACTATCTCGATGGGGTTGACCCCGACGCGTTGGCGCGTGCCCTGCGGTATGCCGCAGAGAATGAGACGAGCCATGCCACGGTGTGACCCCCCACTGGGCAGACGCCGGCTTGAACGTCGCTACCCCCAGTCGAGATATAGCTTGTCGTCACGCTCAGAGCGCCTCAGCTGAGGCAGTCCGTACGCGATCGACTGCCCAACAGCCTGAGAAGCCAAGCGGAGCCGGCCGCAGTCCCACTACGGCCGGCTTCGCCGTGCGTGCCGCCCAGAATCTTTGCCCGGCGCTCGGGCCGGGCGTACGGTCCCGCCGTGACGTCCGTTTCGCGAGGTGGGTAGATGGCAGACGGCGACGCAGCCCGCGCGATCCGCCTGGGTCTGCTGCTGCTCACCGAGCTGGTCACTCCGATGCATGAGTGGCTCGACGGTCAGCGGATGTACTTCCGAGCGCAGGGGTACACGGAGCCGGAGGCCCGAGCGATGGCCGCGGCGACCTACGTCGCTGTCTTCGGCAATCCCATCCACGCGCCGCCCAACGGTCGGCCACAGGCTGATGAGTCGTGACCGATCCCCGTGGTGCGGGCGGTGGCATCGCTGGCTGCACCATCACACCCGGCTGCACCTTCCCACCGCACCCTGCGAGCGCTCATCCGTGCGGGACCCCACACGTGCCCGGCAGCGCCTGCAAGCACTGTGGGAAGGCTACGCCCGCTGGCGGTGGCCCGTGTGCGGAGTGCTGGACCCCTATCACGATCGCGGACGCGAAGGCGCTGTTTGCCGAGGCTGGCCTCTCTGTGGACCTCCGGAGCTGATGGGTTCGCTTGAAGTGGGGGTCGCGGTGTGGCCTTGGGTGGGCTCGCCCCCATCGGACTGTCGGCGCGCGGAGCCCCACCTACGCAGGCCGAGCCGGGCTCCCGTCGAGCCGGTGCGGCACGGATGGCCGGAAACCGCCCATCCACTTTGGGTGATTCTCTTGTGACCTTGGTGGCAACGTGCCAAAGTGACTATTGCCGGTAGGAACGAGGCCGGCGGCGTACCGGGCAAGTCACGAGGACGCGGGTGGGAGCGATCTCCGCCAGCAGCCGTTGAGACCGCAGCTCCCGCGTCCCCCAGCAGGGCGCGCCTCCGGGGATCCCCCTCTCCGGGCGCGCGCCCGACGGACCGGTGTGGCGGCAGAAGTCGGGGAGGGCTCCTGCCGCCACACCGCCCCTTTAGAGGGAGGCTGACGATGCGGCGATTCTGGATCTTTCGGCTCTGGCGGCGCCGGCGCTTCCGGCGCGAGTTCAGGGCGTTCGAGGCGGCTCTCCGGAGGCCGTTGGGCGGTCGCGATGGATGATGCGCACCGCACCGATCGCGCACCGCGAGGGGGTCGCGGCGCGGCTTCCGTCCCCCGCTGGTACGTCGGAACGGCGCGAAGCGTGGCGAATGTCGCCACGCTTTCACCGCAGCAGATCCTCAACCGGCAGCTCTTGGCCGCCCGACGTGTCGTTCAGCGTCACCCGCGTGACGACTCTGGCATGTGCGGGAGTTGTGGGGTGGTCGACTGTGACGCGGGGGTAGCAGCGCAGGCGCTTTTGGATCGATTCGCCGAGGCGCCCGAACCGATTTTGCGGGGTAAGCGGTGAGGGCCGACGGGCTGGCAGCCGCGCTCGCCGACGGCAGCGATCAGGATGAACGGACCTGTCTACCGTGTCGGGTGGCGCAGACCGCGAACTGGTACCACACGCCATGTCCAAGGCCGGTGCTGGACTCGGCGGGAAAGCCTGTCCCCGGTCCCGCGTGTGCTTGCCCGTGTAGGTTCATGCCGGCGGGGCAGGCCGTCCTGGTGCCCGTCGAGGGGTGCCCTACCGAAACCACTGATTGATCGAATACTGGCAATTCGCTGTCCGTGTGCGTGAGAATACGAGAAGGCCCCGTGGCGCTACGTCCGTCACGGGGCCATTCCCATTCATCGGCAAGAACGCGCGGGTGGGTCAGCTGGGCAGGTTGAACTTACCGTCCTTCGTCGCGCTGATGAAGTTCATCCACCCCGCAGCGTCGAAGACCAGGGCGGGTCCGCCCTGGTCTTTCGAGTCGCGGACGCCCGTGCCGGCGTCGAGGTCGGCGACCTCTACGCAGTTGCCCTGGCCGTTACTTCTGCTGCTCTTGACCCAGTGGGCGCGGGCCAGCTCGTTGCGGTCCATTTCCCCTGTACCTACCTCTCTATGCCTTACTTGGCCTTGGCGATCCCCGCGATGAGCGCGGCTGACTCTCGGTCCGACAGTGCCACGCCGCGGAGGTAGTTCAGGCTATCGCTACAACGCCCAATGTCTTCTGGGTCCTCCAGGTAGAAGCCTCCACCCAGGTTCTCCAAGTAGACGGCCGGCGGGTCGCCCTCGCCGAACTCGAAGAGCGTAAAGCCCGAGCCCATCGCAGGATAGGCCCCCACGGAGTACGGCACGACTTGAATCGTCACCGCTGGGCGCTCGCCGATGTCCAGCAGGTGCATGAGCTGCTCTTTCATCACACCCCGGCCACCCACCTCGCGGTGCAGCGCGGCTTCGTCGATGACGGCCCAGAGCATCGGTGGGGTGCGGTTCTGCAGGACCCGCTGGCGAATCATTCGCACGTTGGTCAGCCGTTCGCTGATCTCGGGTTGCAGGCTGGGGCGCCACGATACGAACACTTCGCGCGCGTACGCCTCGGTTTGCAGCAGCCCAGGGATGAACTGCGCTTCGTAGTTGCTGATGGTCGTGGCGTCTTGTTCCAGTCCGACGTAGGTCCGGACGGAATCGGTCAGGACATCCTTGTACGGATGCCACCATCCGCGACGTCGGGCATCTCGGGCGAGCTGGACTAAAGCCTCCGCTTCTTCGCCTTCCACCTGGTAGACGCTCAGCAACTCTCGGACGACGCCCGCGTTGACGCCGCGCCGGCCACTCTCGATCCGGCTCACCCTGCTCGCGTGGTAGCCGAGTCGTTGCGCGACCTGCTCACAGCTCAGCCCTTTCTCCTCACGCAGCTCCTTGAGCCGGATGTTGAGCCTGCGCCGCCTAATGGTCGGCCCCATCGGAGCGCCCATCGTGCCTCCCTTGCTGCATACATGTGCGCAATCGACTGATTTTGCCGCTCCGGGACCCGGCCGGCAAGGGCAGGTCAGGCATCTTCGATTTAGGCACGATGCCAGTATGGACGGTGCCTACCATCCTGTTGCAGAATCTCCACTACGCACAGCGGACCCCCGGTTGCGTGGCGCGACATAGACGCTGCGGCCTGTCCTGCGTCAGGATCCCCTCACGGGAAGGCACTTCCAGTGCTCGCCAATGACTTCTACCTCGTAGCCCATGACGACGTGTCCGGCCGCCGCAACCTCAGCAGCGGGGCGGTCGCCTTCGGGCTAGCGGGCGCGCTGCTCGGTGAACTGGTGCTGGAAGGCAAGATTTCGATCGACAACGGGCGTCTTCTGCTGCCCATGAGCGGGACCATCCCGCCTGCCGACGCCCTGGCGCACATGGTCTTCGAGCAGATCATCCGGGATCCGGACGACTACACCGTGCGGAACCGCATCCTGTACCTCAGCGCGACCGCCCTGGACCAGGTTGCCGACCGACTCGTGAAGGCCGGCCAACTCCAGCGCCAGGTCAGCCGCAGCATGTTCGGGCGCCGCGTGTCGTACGTCCCCACCGATTCCACCGAGGCGGCACGCCCGATGGTGAAACTCAGCTACCACGTCAACGGCCAGCGTCCCCTCGACATGTGTGGACTCACGTTGGCCGGCCTGGTGGAGACGACCGGACTCAGCCGCACGGTCCTGCCTACCGCACAGGCCGAGGACCTCGCCTTCTTGCGCCGGGATCTGCCCCGAATGTGGCGGCCCCTGCGCGAACTGGTTGACGAGGTCGGCGCCGTCATCGGCGACGCCGTGCTGAGTCACCGCCTGTAAGTGACCCGATCCACCCTCCCCCCGAACAGGAGTTGTTCGTGAGCAACGCTCCAGCCCCAGCTCGCGCCAGTCACGTGGCGACGACGCTCGCGCAGAACCGACTCGGCATCCCCGCCGTGATCTTCTTCGTGATGGCCGCTGCGGCCCCATTGACCGTGGCCGCCGGCGGCGTTACCGCTGGTTACGCCATCACCGGCCAGATCAGCATGCCCGTCGCGTACCTGGCCGTCGCGACCATCCTCATGCTGTTCGCCGTCGGGTACGTCACGATGAGCCGGCATGTCATCAACGCTGGCGCCTTCTACACCTACATCACGAGGGGTCTGGGACGGCCGGCAGGCACAGGCGGGGCGTTCGTCGCGCTCCTGGCTTACAACGCCATGCAGATCGGCCTCTACGGCGGCTTTGGCGTCGTGCTCAAGCAGTTCCTGCAAACCCACGCTGACATCAACCTGCACTGGCTGGTGTGCGCACTGATCGGGTGGGTTGCCGTCGCGGTCCTCGGCGTCCTACGCGTGGATCTCAACGGCAAGGTCCTCGCGGTACTGCTCATCGGCGAATGCGTCGTCGCTCTCGCCTTCAGCGCTGTCATGGTCGGCAACCCCGCCGAAGGACAGATCAGCGTCGCCACGCTCAACCCCGAACTCCTGCTTTCCGCAGGCATCGGCGCCGCCCTCGTCACCGCAGTCACCGGCTTCGTCGGGATCGAAGCCACGGTGGTGCTCAGCGAGGAGACGAAGGACCCCAAGCGCACCGTGGCCCGCGCCACGTATCTCGCAGTCGGCATCATCGGTGTGCTCTACGCCGGGGCCGCCTGGGCGATGTCTGTGGCTACCGGGCCCGCCAACATCGTCGAACGTGCCGGCACCGACGGACCGCAGCTCATCTTCAACCTGGTCAACCCGTACGTCGGCCAGACGGTGATTACCCTCGGGGAACTGCTGTTCGTCACAAGCTTGTTCGCCGCTCTGCTCGCGTTCCACAACACGGTCGCCCGGTACGCCTTCGCCCTGGGCCGTGAACGTGTACTACCCGCCGCGTTCGGCCGCACCAGCCCGCGTACGGCCGCGCCGGTGGTCGGTTCGACCGCCCAAACCCTGCTGGCCCTCGCCGTCCTGATCGGCTACGCCGTCTCAGGCGCAGATCCGTACGTTCACCTGTTCTTCTGGATCACCGTCACCGGCGGGCTCGGGGTGCTTGTGCTGATGGTGCTGACCTCCGCCGCCGTGATCGCCTTCTTCGCCAAGGACTCCCGCGGCGAGAACAACTTCCGCACCTTCGTCGCACCGGCACTCGCGACGTTCCTGCTCGGCCTGGTACTGATCATCACCCTCAAGGAGTTCGACACGCTGCTGGGTGTGGCGCCCACCTCGCCGCTACGGTGGGCCTTCCCGGCCGCGTACCTGGCCGTGTTGCTGCTGGGGGCGTGCTGGGCGTTCTGGCTGAAGGGAATGCGACCGGCCGTCTACGCCGAAATTGGCCGAGGTGCGAACGCCGGCAAACGGTCCACGGCGTCCCCCGAGGTCGCTCAGCCAGGTGAGCGGGTGCGCTCGTGAATCGCGCAGGCGAGCGGTGGACGTCGCCGCGCCTCCCATCCGGGGACGGTATCCGCAAGGCCATATTCCCGGACGTGCTGGTCCTTACCGAGCTGTTCACGCGAGCGTTCCACGAGGGCCCGGTCGCCGACTGGCTGGTCCCGGATCCAGTGCAACGTCTCATCATCTACCGCGCCTACTTCCGCATGTTCGTCGAAGACGGCATCCGGTGGGGTTCGGTCGAGAGGACCAACGACCGCACGGCTGCGGCCCTGTGGTACGGGGCATCCCATGCGCACGGCCGTCCGGAGGACTACCCGAGACGACTCGCTGCGCTGGCCGGCCCGCACGCCGGTCGATTCGAGTACCTCGACCGTGCGTTCGAGGACGTCCACCCCGAAGGCGATCACGACTACCTCGCCTTCATCGGGGTCGATCCCGCACACCAGGGCATGGGACTTGGCAGCGAGCTGCTGCGACACCACCATGCCCAACTCGACGCCACCGGCCGAGCCGCCTATCTGGTAGCCAGCAGCGAGCGAAGCTGCAACCTCTACGGCCGGCACGGATACAAGGAGGTCGGCAGGATTCGCCTCCCGGGCGGACCGACGCTGTGGCCAATGTGGCGGAGCCCATCAGCAGCTACCAACTCCGACAAGAGGGAACCAACGACATGACACAGCCCCAGCCCGACGACGCACAAGCCTTGCGGAACAAGCTCGTCGACGACCTGATCGCTCAGGGCATCGTGCGGACCCCAGCCGTCGAGAACGCCCTACGGACGGTGCCCCGCCACGTGTTCGCGCCCGAAGTCACCACCACTCAGGCATACGCCGACGAAACGGTGGTCACCAAGTACGACGCGGACGGGCTCGCCACCAGCTCTGTTTCCGCTCCACAAGTCATCGCCATGATGCTCGAACTGCTCGCTGTTCAGCCTGGACAACGGGTGCTGGAGATCGGCTCGGGGGGCTACAACGCCGCGCTACTCAGCGAGCTTGTCGGCGACACCGGCCACGTCACCACGATCGACATTGACGAGGAAGTGATCGCCCGCGCTACCCGGTTCCTGCCCGAGGCCGGCTACCACGGAGTCGCAGCGATCCAAGCCGACGGAGAGTTCGGCCTACCCGACGGCGCCCCGTACGACCGGATCATCGTGACGGTCGGCGCGCCCGACATCCCGCCGGCCTGGACAGCGCAGCTGGCCCCCGAAGGTCGTCTGGTTGTGCCGCTGCGGTTGCGTAACCTCACCCGCGCCCTCGCGCTCGACCGCATCGGCCGTCACCTCGTCGGCGCCGACTACGGCGTCTGTGGGTTTGTGTACATGCAGGGCGCCGGCCGGAGCCGCGAAAGACTCGTCCTGCTGTCCGGGGAGGAGGTCGGCCTGCGATTCGACTGGCCGGCGGCGGTCGACCCCGACGCCCTGCGGGAAGCTCTGACGCAGCCCGGAGTAGAGGTGTGGTCCGGGGTGACAGTCGGAGCGCAGGAGCCCTTCGACGACCTGGATCTGTACCAGATGACGATCACCCCCGGCTTCTGCCTGATCGCCACCAAGAGGGAGGCGCTCGACGCCGGCCTGGTCAACGCCTCATGGCTCGTTCCCAGTCCCGCCGTCACGGACGGCACCAGCTTCGCCTACCGGATGCGGCCTCGCCCCGTCGACGACAGCGGTACCAGATACGAGCTGGGGGTCCGTGGCCACGGTCCGAACGGCAAGTGCCTCGCTGAGGAGTTCGCCGAGCAGATGCGCGTGTGGCACCGCGAGCACCGTGGGCAACGCGCTCACTTCGAGGTCTACCCGGCAGGCACACCCAGCCGTGATCTGCCCGAGGGCGGCCTTGTCATCGACAAGCGCCACACCCGGGTCGCAGTCTGCTGGCCCTGACGATCGTGCCCGGTCAGGACCAGTCAGGTAATCACCATCCACCCAACGAAGGGACAGCACCATGGATCAGCTCGACCTGCGATCCCGCACCGGCGACACCGACGAACTGGACCTTGATGTCAACGTCGTCGCTTCCGCTCCTGTGGTTCCGGAGCTGATGCGCGCCACCGACGACGGCTGCGGGTCCACCTGCGCCAGCGCCTGCACCAGCTGCAAGTAACACCCACCGCCAAGCCCCGGCGCCGGCCGTTGTTGCGGCCCGGTGTCGGGGCTTGGCCGCTCGTCACGGAGGCAGTCATGTACCGGCACCTGGACGGGGCGCTCCTGCGTGCTGCCGTCCGCACCGTCCGGCCCACCATCCCCTGGCCCGACCTGAACAGCGACAGCGACGCCCAACGATGGCGTCAATGGCTCGTCGACGCGTGGTCAGAACCGGTCGCCGCAGCGGTCAACCTGGCCAGCCCAGTGCTGGCACGCCGCATCCGGGAGGTCTGCGACGGTCACGAGCACGAGCCGCGCCAGGTGCGCAGCATGGTGCTGTCACTGACGCGCTACCTGCTACGCATGACGTCCCGCGCCACTCCGTTCGGGCTCTTCGCGGGTGTAGCGCCGATCCGCCTCGACGCGGACGCCACCACCGTGCACTGGGGCGAGCGGCATCGCGCCGCCGCCCGGCCGGACAGCGGCTGGTTGGACGACCTGTGCACCAACCTGGAGCGCGTACAGCCACTCCTCGCGCGGCTCACCGTCATCACCAACGACCTGGCTTTCGTGCGCGGCAACCACCTCGTCGTGCCCTATCAGCGGCACACGGACACCGCCCCAGCCGACGTGTGCGTCCGCTACACCCGACCCGTTGCCGCCGCCGTCACCCTCGCTGGCGGACGCGTCGTCTTCGGCGACCTTATCGCCAAGCTAGCTACCGACTTTCCCGGCCGCGAAGACAAACTGCGGGAGATGCTCACCGAGTTGCTCGCGCGTCGCGTGCTGCTGAGCAGCCTCCGTCCACCCATGAGCGCCGACGATCCGCTGACGCACATCCTGCAGCAGCTCGATGAGGTGGAGGCGAGGAGCATCCCGGAGCTGGCGACGACCATCCACACGCTGGAGACGCTGCAGGCCCAGTTCGCCAGACACAACAAGACTCGTGACGCCGCTCAGCAAGGGGCACTGCGAGCCTCGGCGGTCGCAGGCATGGCGCACGTCGCCGAGACCGGACCAGTCCCCCTCGCCGTCGACCTACACCTGGACTGCCAGACCTCGCTACCCGCCGCCGTGGCCCGGCGCGCCGAGCAAGCCGCCGCGCTGCTGACCCAGCTCGACCCGTACCCGCACGGGGACGCGCCGTGGCGCGACTACCACAGCCGTTTCCTTGAACGATACGGGCCTGGGGCCGTCGTGCCGATCCGCGACTTGGTCAGCGACGCCGGCCTTGGCTTCCCGGCCGGCTACCGGGGCAGCCGTTACCAGCTGCCCCCTCCAACGATGAGCGACCGGGATTACCGACTTCTCACACTCGCTCAGCGCGCGGCGATGGCCGGTGAGATCGAGGTGACGCTCGATGACCGCATCCTCGCCGATCTTCAGCCAGGCGAGCCCCGGGGCGTTCAACGGGCACCACACCTGGAGCTGGGTTTCCAGGTGCACGCCGACAGCCGGGAGGCAGTCGACCGCGACGATTTCACGCTCGTTGTCACCGCGGCCTTCCGCAGCGCTGGGTCGACCGTCGGCCGGTTCCTGCACCTGCTCGATCGTGACGACTACCTGCGCTTCCGGGACGCCTACCGGGCGCTGCCCACCATCGACCCAGACGCCATGAGCGTGCAGCTGTCCAGTCCGCCTGTGCTACCGCGCCCAGAGAATCTGGCCCGGGTAGCGCCGCTCCTACGCCGGCACGCCCATATCGGCGAGCACCCGATTCCCGCCCAACAGCACATCGTCCTCGATGACCTCGCGGTCACCGCAGATGCGCAGCGACTGCAACTCGTCTCACTTCACCGGCAGTGTCCCGTCGAGTTCGTAGCCTTGCACTCGTTGGAGGCGGTCAACGTCACCCACCCCATGGTCCGGTTCCTCTGCGAGATCAGCCACAGCCGAGCCAGCGCCTGTCGCCCGTTCAGCTGGGGATCCGCCTCACGGCTGCCCTTCCTGCCCCGGATCCGGCACGGCAACATCGTGCTCAGCCCGGCCCGGTGGAACCTCACCCCCGCCGACGTCGCCGGCAGCGACGCGACGTGGCAGCAGTGGCGCGACAGGTTCAGCGGGTGGGCGGACACCGTATCGTTGGCCGGCACCGTCTACGTCGGGGGCGATGACCAGCGGCTGTGCTTGCACACATGGGAGGACAGCCACCTGCGACTTCTGCGTGCCCACCTGGAGCGACACGGTCACGCCACCTTGCGAGAGGCGCCAGATTCGGCCGCTTTCGGATGGCTCGACGGACACGCCCACGAGATCGTGGTTCCGCTGGTATCGGCCGAGCCCCGCGCATGGCGACCGCTACCGGCAGCAGCCTCCGGTGGACCTCGCACGATCCGCCGCACCCACGGTGACGCGCCTGGCCGGTCACGGTGGCTGCAGGCGAAGCTGTACGGCCATCCAGAGCGGCAAACCGAGATACTCACCCGCCGCATCAGCGCGTTGAACTGGTGCGAAGCAGAGAAGGTCTCGTGGTGGTTTCTGCGGTACCGCGACCCGGAACCACACCTGCGGCTGCGACTCTCGCTGCCCCACCCCGGCATGTACGGGCACGCCGCTCAACAGGTCAGCGAATGGACCGACGAGCTACGCGAGGCCGGCCTGGCCAGTCACCTCGTACTCGACACCTACTACCCAGAAATCGGCCGGTTCGGCGCAGGTAGAGCGATGACGGCCGCTGAGCACGTGTTCGTGGCCGACTCGCAGGCAGCAGTCGCCGAGCTGACGGCCGCTCAACTGGGCGTCGACCTGCGCGCCGTCACGGCCGCCAGCCTCGTCGACCTCACCGTCGGGCTGCTCGGCCCTCACGGCATGAACTGGCTCGTGGAACACATCGATCGTGGCACCATCCCGCCCTTGCCACGCGAGGCCCACCGCACGGCCGTAGGTCTCTTCGACATCGCCGGGGACGCATCTCCCGCTCTTTCATCGCTTCCGGGTGGCCAGGCCATCGCTGATGCGTGGGCCGCACGCCGGCTGGCCCTGGCCATGTATCGGCCCTACCTTGCTCGGCCCCTCGAAATCACGACAGACGACGTCGTGGCGTCCCTGCTGCACCTACATCACATCCGCGTCGCCGGCATCGACCGCCCAGCCGAGGCACTCACCCACCGCCTCGCCCGTGCGGTCGCCCTGTCCTGGACCACCTTGCCCCGCATCAAGAGGATCCTGCCGTGACCCGTACCGCGTCACCACATCGCGATCTCCCCAGCCCTCCGCCCGTCGAACCGACACCCGGTTGGATGCAGTCACTCAGCAAAGGCGCGCCCGGCATAGCGCTCCTGCACATCGAGCGAGCACGGGCGGATGTGGGCTCCTGGGAAACCGCACATACCTGGTTGAGCGCCATCGTCGCCAAGGCCGTGACCCGTGGCCCCGAAGCGGGGCTGTACTTCGGTGCGCCGGCTGCCGCGTTCGCGCTGCACGCCGCAGCCGACCGGCCCGGTCGCTACCGGCGGGCGCTCGCCACCCTCGACGCCGCAGTAGCCGGCATCGTCCGCGATCGTCTCGACCGCGCCCACGACCGCATCGATCGGGGTGTCCTCCCGGCCACCGGCGAGTTCGACCTCATCTCCGGCCTAACCGGTCTCGGCGCGCTCCTGCTCCGCCGCGACCCGAACGGCCTGCTGTGCCGTGACGTCCTGACATACCTCGTCCGCCTCGCGAATCCGCTGAGATACCAGGGGGCCGCGCTTCCGGGCTGGTGGACCCGCCTGAGCCCGAACAACCGGGTCACAGCGGAGTTTCCGCACGGCCACGGCAACCTCGGCATGGCCCACGGCGTCACCGGACCACTCGCTCTGCTGAGCCTCGCCGCGCGGGCCGGCGTGCGAGTTGACGGCCACGACCGAGCGATGCGCACGATGGCCACCTGGCTGATGGATTGGCGCCACCTTGACGACGGCGGTGTCTGGTGGCCGCAGTGGGTCGTCCTCGACGACAACCACCAGCCGCGGTCCGTGCAGGAGGCACCCCGGCGACCGTCCTGGTGTTACGGCATTCCTGGCATAGCGCGTGCCCTGCAACTGGCAGGACTCGCTCTCAGCGATCAGGCGCTGCTCGACACGGCAGAAGCCGCCGTGGGGGCGTGTTTGTCGCAGCCTGTTCACCTGGACCAGATCACGGACACATCGCTATGTCACGGCTACGCCGGTGTCCTCCAGACGGTTCTGCGGATCGCCCGCGACGCCCGCACGCTCACCATCGCCGACGGCGTCGTCAATTTGATCGAGCCCTTGCTGGAGCGCACCAGCACAGACGCTTCCCTGCTTGAGGGCCAGGCAGGTGTCGCCCTCGCCCTGCACACGCTTCGTCACGGCGCTCCCACCTCTGGCTGGGACGCCTGCCTGCTACTCGCCTGAAAGGACCCCGATGAGCGACTCGCCGACCTGGTCGCAACGCAACATCCAACTCTCCGACCTCCCGGCCGCCGAAGATGACGTAGCGGCGGCGATACGTGCGGCGATGGCCCGCGCGGAGGCCACAGGTGTGATCGACCAGTGGTTCTTCGTGCGCAAGAGCGGCTTCTGGCGACTGCGCTACCGTGCCGCCAAAGGACACACCTTGCAGGCCGCCCACACAGCCGTCAACGACGGTCTGAAGGTCCTGCAGGCTCGCGGCTGCGTCAAAGGCTGGGTCTCGGCCGTCTACGAACCCGAAACGTACGCGTTCGGGGGCCCTGACGGCATCAGGATTGCCCACAGCCTGTGGCACCGGGACAGCCGCGCGATCCTCGGCTACCAGCGCATCGTTCGTAACGGCCGCCCGAACCGGCGCAGAGAGTTGACGCTGATGCTGTGCTCGACCTTCATGCGGGAGGCCGGACTGGAGTGGTACGAGCAGGGCGACGTGTGGGCTCGCGTCCGGGAACACCGCCCAGGAACAGCGCGGGTCTCGGACGACCGCGTCCAAGAGATCACGCGGTTCCTGCAGGTCGACACCAACCCCGGCAGCCCCATCCTGACCGGCGACCTGGCCCACACCGCCGAATGGTTCGACGCGTTCCGGACCGCCGGCTGGGAACTCGGCCGACTCGCGCAGCAAGGACGGCTTCACCGGGGACTTCGTGAGGTCATCAGCTACCACGTCCTGTTCCACTGGAACCGCCTCACCCTGCCGTACGTGACGCAAGAGGCGCTGGCAACTGCGGCAACCACGGCCATCCTCGGCCCCGTACCGGTCGCCAGCGCCCAGCCTTAACCGCCTGGTCGCAGGCCCCGGCGTCGAACCGGGCGAGCCGCCGTTATGAGCAGCAGCTGGACCCACGTCCGCCTGCGTAAGCCCCCACAGCGGATGGCATGTCCAAAAAACAACGAAAAAGACCGACCCGTACACACAGCAAGGAAACGACCCTGATGCTCCGCTTGACCACACCCACCGGCCGCGTAGCCGCCGCTCTCGGCAGCGTCCTGCTCGCCGGCTGTCAAACCGTACCCGCCATTCCCGCACCCGCACCGCCCACGGTCCCCAGCGGGCAGCAACCCGCCGGCACCCCCGACACCGCGGCCACCGCACCCGACATCACCCCACAACATCGCCTCACCGCCATCGCCGCCGGTATCGGTCCGGTCTCTGCCGACAGCACTACCGGGCTGTCCTACGAATACCTGCACGTGCAGCGGTGGAGCCGCACCAGCGGCGCGATCCGCCGTGAGGACCTGCGGCGCTGGCGACACGAGGACGGTTCTGGCCGCGAAGTCTCCCGCCGCGCACCTGACGTGCGGGGCGTCGACCACCAGCCCACACCCGAGGAACGCAACTTATTCATTGGAGCCTCGCCCACCACGACCCGGTACCAGGACGACCTGCACCCGTACCTGCCCTCACCGTTGCCAACGGACCCCGCCGCCCTGGCTGGGCTACTGGCACCACCCGAGCTGGCGGCCGAACCCGCCTACCCGAGACTGCTCGTCTGGGGCGTCATCGGCCTTGCCACCGGCCAATACCTCAACCAGAACGAGAGGGCTACGGCCTTGCATGTCCTGGCGGCAGTACCCGGCATCGAGTACCGCGGGCAGACCAGCGACCTCGCCGGACGTGCCGGGCTCGCCTTCCGTGTGATCGCCGAAGCATCGACCACCACGGCGATCATCGACCCGGCTACGGGCGAGCTACTGGCTGCGCAGGAACGCCTCGCCGCCCCCCGGCCGGGTCTGTTCGCGTCCGTCCTCATCCTCCAGCGGGGCCACACCGACGCCGACGGCATAGCGCCCAAGCCCGCCCCGACGTCCCTGCGATAGACGCCGCCGAAGCGACTCCTACGTGCACGAGCCGTTGACCGCATGCTGGCGACAGCGCGGTCAGCCCTACCCGAAAGGCCACCCAGTCCCTTGCTCAACGCCCTGGCGGTCATCGGCATGACGGTGCTGATGCTGCACGTCACCGGCCAGCCCGCCACCCTGCCGCACCCCGCCACGGTCGGGCGTCACGTCGTGGACACCCGACTGGAAATGGCCATACCGTGCGTGCGCTGCGTCCTACGCCACCTCGTCATGGCCACCCCGCCGTCGGCACCCGGGCCCACCAGCGTTCTTCCGGGCCGTGCCCGCCGCTGAACGGCAACGGCCATGTCCTGCCCGCCGCTACTGTCCCATCGGCTGCTTCCGCTCATCGCATCCCCTGGAGCGGCTGCGCACCAACCAGCACAGTGGCGGCCGGCTTCGCTGGACCGCCAGGTACGGGTGGAGGGATTCGAACCCCCTGAGCGTTGAACGCAACGGCTTTACAGGCCGCCCCACCTCGCCATCGGTGGCGCACCCGCTCGTGCCCAGCCGGGGCACAGTGGCCGTGCCTCCGGTTGGGCGGGCTGGAGCGATCGCGGTGCCCGGCCCAGCTACTCGGGCGCCGCCCCCGTTGGGGTGGCTGGCGGGTTCTGACCCCGCGACCTCCCGGGCCACGACCGGGCGCTCTTCCACTGAGCTACAGCCACAACTTCGGCCCGAAGGCCAGTGCCCGCGGCAGGGGTCGAACCTGCGAACCTCCCCGGTGTGAACGGGGCGCTCTCCCACTGAGCTACACGGGCATGCGTCAGGAGCGTGGGGCGTACAGCAGCACCCGTGCTCCCGTCTTGCCGAGGATGGCCACGATGCGTGGCCGCACGTCGTTCCAGTCCAGCCCTCCCAGGCCGCAGCCGAGCGCGGGCACCGCGATCGACTCGATCCGCAGTGCCCGGATGGTCTTCGCCAGGTCCTCAAGGCCGGCCTCGATGTCTTCCATCCGGGAGGGATCCCGCCAGTGCCGCTTGGTGGGAAAGTTGATCACGTAACGGTGGCGGCCTTGGCGAACCAGCACCGTGAGGACGTTGCCGGGCTGCATCTCCCCGCGATTGCACGCGTCGCGGTAGGCGGCGTAGTTGGCGGGGAAGCGGCGCTTGAACTGCAACGCGAGCCCCTTGCCCATCACGCCGACGCCGTTGACGGGGTTGACGAGAGCGTCGACGTCGGCGGCGAGCAGGTCACCGGTCACGTCGATCACGTTGGGCGCGGGGTCAGGCTGCTGCACGGTCACAGGTCCTGATTCCAGCACGCGCGGTGCGCGAATGCCCAGTTTCGGGTAGTCGCTTGCGTGGCGGGCCGCAAGTCCGCATGCTCGTACCTGCGTATTGCCAGGCCCTCTTGTGGCTCTGGTCTCTCGTGCGGAGAGAATCGCGGCGTCGGTTGTTCCGGAGGTGGTAGCCCGGATCGGCCGGCGCCATCCACGCGGAGAGGGTGGGATTCGAACCCACGAGGAGGCTCGCACCCCCTACGCCGCTTCCAACGGCGTGCCCGCGACCGCCGGCCTCTCCATGGCTCCCCCGCCTGGACTCGAACCAAGATCAACCGGTTAACAGCCGGCCGCTCTGCCCTTGAGCTACGAGGGACTGGACACCACGCGCTAGGCGCCGCGCATGAGTAGAGCCGACGGGGTTCGAACCCGCACGCACCGCCTTGAAAGGGCGGGGACCTGCCAGTTGGTCGACGGCTCCAGGTGTGTCCCGAGGAGGGGTCGAACCTCCGAACCTCCGCCGTGTCGAGACGGCGCTCTGCCAGCTGAGCTACCGGGACGTGCTGGCCGGCCGCGGAGTGCGTGCCGCGCTTGCGCCCGACGCTCCCCTGCGCCGGGACCGGCCTTCGTGGCGGGCGTCCGATTCGAACGGCGTCTCCGGATTATGAGCCCGGTATGGATCCACTCCACCACGCCCGCAGTGCCGCCGAAGGGAATCGAACCCTCTCAGTCCGGATTAAAAGTCCGGAGCCCGGCCAATCAGGCGCCGGCGGCCAAACAACGCGCCCCGCGCTGGAGTCGAACCAGCGACACCCGCCTTAGGAGGGCGGTGCTCTGTCCGCTGAGCTAGCGGGGCAGGTGGTGCGACACCCAGGAATCGAACCTGGCACACCCAGCTTCGGAGGCCGGGAAGCGCGTCCAGCGCACGTGCCGCGTGGTGCCCCCGGGGAATTCCGACATCCCGACCCGCCGGTTAAGAGCCGGCTGCTCTTCCTCTGAGCTACGGGGGCGTGGCGGAAGGTTGACGAGTCGAACGCCCAGGCTTTCACCTGCCTCCGGCTTTCGAAGCCGGCTGGCCCCCACGGGCCGGAACCCTCCACAGTCGGGCTGGCCGGATTTGAACCGGCGGCCTCCTCGTCCCGAACGAGGCGCGCTGCCAAGCTGCGCTACAGCCCGTTGGCGGGGCCCCGGCTATGCCCTTACCGGGGCCCCTGATGTGTTCTCGACACACAACAGTTGTTCACCTGGCACGCCAGCAGCGTTTAAGACCACCCCGCTGCTGAGGTCACCGCGCTCTGCCATTGAGCTACCGCCGCACGGTTTGGAGCGGCAGACCGGACTCGAACCGGCATCTCGGTGGCGGGTGGTGATGGTCAGTCGATCTGGCGATGGGTGATGTGCTGAGCCTGGAGCGATAGCCTCAGCCTGGCTGCGGCCGGTCTGCCTCTTCCGGTTGGGCTACCCCGGCATGAGAGCCGAGGGGAGGGATCGAACCTCCACTGAAACCGTCCGCGTGATGAGCCTGAGACTGCGTCTCAACCTCGTGCGCTTAACGCGCTACCCCCGCTCCACGGGGGTGTCCTTGGGGCTACCCGGCAAGCAGGTAGCCGAACACGGCCCGTCCGGCATCACGCTGCACCGCGGCGGCGCTGTTGGCCTGCTCCCGCGCGACCTTCACCGCCTCGATCAGCACGTCGACGCGACGCCGCAGCTGCTTGACACGCTCCGCCGGCAGCGCCCCAGACAGCTTCGTGGTGGTCCAGGTGCCCACCGGCTCGTCCACCGCGTACGGCTGCACCTGCGCCGGATGGCGGTCGGTGGCCTCGGCGAGCACGTGGTTGTGCATCGTCTTGCGCATCTTGTGGGTGCGTGCAGGCGCCGACCGGTAGCAGCCGCGCTCGGAGTCCCAGCTCCAGTCCTCAGCCGGGTCGAGCATCGGCAGGCTGTCAACGAAGGTCCGCCAGTCGGTGAGCTGCTTCTCCAGGAAGAGAAGGAAGGTCACCGGTGCGGCCGGGACGAGGACCTGCCCGTCGACGATGACGTCAGCGTTGGCGACGGCGTTGCTGGCGTCCTGTGTGATCTGCAGGTCGAAAAGCCGGGTCAGGGCGTCGGCCGCGTCGTCGACGACGCGCGCTGCGTTGATCTGGACGCGGGTCGACTCCTCCGGCAGCTGATCGCGCTCGTCGTCGGAGAACGGCGCGTACTTGCGGTGGATGCCGGTCAGCGGCTGACCCTTCTGGGCCAGGCGGTGCGCGTCGGTCAGGGCCCGCGCGCCCTGCGACTTCGCGCCCTTGACGAGCGCGTTGACCTGGTGAAGCTTGATCGTCGGGGATGGGGATGCCACGGGATGATCCTCTCCGTTCAGCGTCCCGGCAGCGTATGGCTGGTCGGAGCGACCGGATTCGAACCGGCGACCTCTGCACCCCCAGTGCAGCGCGCTGACCTGCTGCGCCACGCCCCGAAGTTTCTCGACACACCGATTCGCGGCACCCTGCGGGGACCTGTGTCAGCGGCCGTACGCACCCCCGGCAGGACTCGAACCTGCGGCCTCGACGTTCGTAGCGTCGCGCGCTCTCCAACTGCGCCACGGGGGCTTGGTGTCGCCGGAGGGAATCGAACCCCCGCCCTCGGAGTCATCAGCTCCGCGCTCTCACCGACTGAGCTACGACGACGTGGCGGAGAGGGAGGGATTCGAACCCCCGGCGGGGTAACCCGCTCCGCGCTAGCAACGCGGCGCCATCGACCGGACTCGGCCACCTCTCCATGCGCGCTGACGGGGGGAATCGAACCCCCGGCCCTCCGGCTGACAACCGGATGCTCTGGCCACTGAGCTACGCCAGCACGGTGCGCGACTTCCAGCCGGCACGGCTTCCCCGCAGGGGCTTGATCTCGCGTGCGCACCGCCTTTCGCGCATGAGCGGCACTGCGGCCACGAGCTGACCGGACTGGACAGTGGATCGACGGGGTATCGAACCCCGCACGCGAGGCTTGCAAAGCGACGCTGTGCACCAGCACTCGACCCTCGTTGCGATGTACCCGGGGAGGGATTCGAACCCCCACTGTGCCGGTCCTGAACCGGCTGCCTCCTGCCGTTGGGCTACCCGGGCATGGTGCGCGCCGACGCCCTCGGTGGGCGACGTCGGCGAGAGAGCCAGCGGCGGGAGTCGAACCCGCTGCCTCCGGATTACGAAACCGGTGCTCGAACCAGGTGAGCTTCGCTGGCGTGGCTCCCCGCGGTGCAGGATCCGCTTCGCAGCGACGGCTACACGGCGGAGATGCCCGCCGGACCGCCGACATGGTGCCCTCGGCGCGATTCGAACGCGCACTGTCCAGGCCCTCGACCTGGTGCCTCCTGCCGTTGGGCTACGAGGGCGTCGGGCTCGCGGAGGAGGCTGAATCCTCCGGATCCTGCGGGCCCTCCGGGGACGTGCTGGCTGGCTGCTATTCTGCTCGGGTACACCCCGGGTGCGGCCTCTGATTCAAGCCCCCCGGGGTAAGCCCGTCTCTGGGCCCGCCTTAGGTTCATGTGCGGGCGTCGCCGGCACCAACGACGGTCAGACCACCTGGCCCAGGCCGCCAGCCGCGCCTCTCCCACTGGGCGGGAACGTGCCTCTCGCCTCGGTGGACGATTTGGTCCCGCTGGTGCCGGGGCTGCCGGCCGCACGATTCCCGTGGTCACAGCGAGGCGCGAGGCACCTCACTCCTGCGTGGGGGGGATGGTTGGAGCCGGTGGCCGGAATCGAACCGGCGGCCTTCGCCTTACAAGGGCGCCGCTCTGCCTGGCTGAGCTACACCGGCCTGCATTTCGATGTGCACGCTGCAGGTTTACGACCTGCGAGGCGAAGTTGGCTCCCGCCGCAGTTCCTGCCAGGTGTGGGTCACGGTGCCCGTCGTTTCGGACTCACCCTGCAGTCCGGTCCGGTACCAACCGTCCGCCAGATGCAACGGAATCGGCTCCGCGAACAGGTAGGTAACTGCAGGCAGGCCCATCCGCAGCACCACCGACCGGTGGCGTTCCCGGTACACGTCCCGGTACAACCCCAACTCTCGCCCGATGCCGGGCACCTCGTAGTTGGCGAAGCACTTGAGGACGCCACCATCGACGCGGGCCGCCGCCCACGCGGCGAGCCGGCTGCCGTCATGTAGCACCGCCACCGACCACCACGTACCCGGCACGTCTAGCTCATCTGGTGTGCACTCGGCGTCAACCCACATCCGCTCGATCAACTCCGGATCGGCTCGTGTCCGGGCCAGCAGCGCCCCGAAGTGCGGGGTGCCGTGGACCAGCGTGATCACCTCGATCTGCATCAGTTCAGCCAGGTGTCGAGGGTGGGCCGGGAGATGCCCGCCAAGGCAGCGAGCCGCGTTTTCGGCACGATGCGGGCGCTGGCTACCCCCCGAATCGCGACACGCAGCGACTCCCGCTCGTCGGTTACCTCGCGACGGGGCCGGCCACCGGTTGGAGCGGGGGCGGGCTGCCGGTCGGTGAGCACGTCCACTAGCTCTAGGCCGTGAACCGCGTACCATGCCGCTGCCCACCACCGCTGGTAGCGGTCGGCGCGGGTGATGATGTGGCGGGCCAGATGCCCTGCCGCGACGTCGTGCGGGCCGGGAGGGAAAAGCCAGAGGGAGAGCAGCCGAGGTGCTTCTGACTCGGGGTCGCCCGGCCGGCCGCGGCTGAGCGCGCGGCGGATCGCCATCGCGGTGGCCGCTCGCTGGTCACGGCCGTCGCCGGGGTCGGCGCTTATGGCGGGGGCGGAGGTGGCGACCTCATGTGTCCATGGAGGCACCTCGTCATGGTGCTGTTCGGCATGGTCGGCGGCGAGACGGGTGGTGTGGGCGGCAATCAGGCCAGCGGCGTCCATCCAGGTGAGGTTGGCGCGACGGTAGGCGTTACGCCAGGGCTCATCGTTGACCCCCCGTGCCACAGTGTCGCTGGTAGCGGCGTTGAACGCGGCGCGGACCAGGTTGGTCGCGTGATCGAGGTACATGCCCATGGACGGGTCCTTCGGTTCGACATCACGATCGCCAAACCTTACACACTGACCATACGAGTGTAAAGTTTCCCATGGGTGGGCTCGTCGTTCTGTGTGTCCAACCGGCCATGCTGAGCAACTGCTCCCGGACAAGGATTCGAACCCCGCCCTCGGCGTCCAGAGCGCCGCGTCCTGCCACTAGACGATCCGGGATGGATGGCCGGCGGGCCGCGGTCCCGCCGGCCGGGGGATCAGCGCGGTGCGGTGCTGGCCCAGGTGGGGACCGACGGCAGGAACCGTAGTTCCATACCCGCCTCAGCGGGGGTCAGGTCCGCCTTACGCTGGTTGCACGCGTAGCACGCGCTGATCGTGTTCTTCCAGGTGTTCCGTCCGCCTCGGGAGCGCGGCAGGATGTGGTCGACCGTGGTGGCCGGGGCCGGGCAGTAGCCGCAGCGGTGGTCGTCGCGCCGCAGCACGCCGACCTTCGACCATGCCGGTCCAGTGGTGTAGCGCCACCTTGTGACGACGTAGCGGACCAGGCGCAGAACCCGTGGCATCGGGAACACGCCGATCAGGCGATCCGGTTCGGCTTCGTGGATCTCGGCGACCTGCCGCAGCAGCATCCGAATGGCGTGTTTGACCGGGACCCGGTGCAGCGGTCCCAGGTCCGCGTTGAGCACGAGCACGGCGTTCACCGGGCCTCCTTCCTGATTGCGTTGGTTCACTGCCCGACGCTCGACGACGTCGGGCGTTCGTTGAGCGGCTACCGGGAATCGAACCCGGACCTTCGCCATGGCAAGGCGAAACTCTGCCGTTGAGCTACAGCCGCGCGTCCACCGCCGGGCGCATGCCCGGGTGTAGTCTCGTGCGCGCGGGCCGTCGTCCGGCCGGGAGCCGGCTTTGCCGGTGTCGCCCTTTCGGGGGTCCGGCGGCCCGCCTTCTACGTTCTTGAGCCATCGGCCGGGATCGAACCGGCGACCTCGCGCTTACCATGCGCGCGCTCTGCCAACTGAGCTACGACGGCGCGTTGCTACTGCGTGCCCCGAGCGGGACTCGAACCCGCACTGTGCGCGTCTTGAATGCGCTGCCTCCTGCCTGATTGGGCTACCGGGGCGGGTGCGCGCTGGTCACGCGCGGCTAGGTCTTGATGATCGGCTCAGGCGGCGCTATCTTGCCCGTAAGAACTGCAACGTTCCGAGCGTTCCAACTCGTTACACCCAAGGGGGCAGTGTGGCCAGGCAAGAAGTTGTGGTGTGGACCGATGATCTCGATGGCGAGCCGATCGACGGGCAATCCGCCAAACCCACGACATTCGGGTTCGATGGGGTGACCTACGAGATCGACCTTCGGCCCGACAACCGGCAAGAGCTGATGCGGTCTCTTCAGCCGTACATGCGTGCCGGCAGGCGCCTTCCCCACCGGATGACGGGTAGTTCACGCTTCCAGCCGCCGCCCCGTGCAGCGGCGAAGATCGATGAGGCGCAGCGTCGCGACATCCGCAACTGGTGGACCGAGAACTGGGAGAATGCAGGACTGCCTCGACCGTCCGCCAAGGGGCGGATCCCCGAGAAAGTCCAGCAGGCGTATCAGGACCACCAGGGCCGGCGGGTCCACAAGAGGGTGAGCAACCCGTTCACGCCGGCAGCTTGAGCCAACCGTGTGCCGGGTCGGCGGGGCGCATCCCGGGGCTCCCCCTCCGGATCCCGCCGACCCTTTCGCGAGCGGCTACTGGGAATCGAACCCAGGTCCTCTGCTTGGAAGGCAGGCGCTCTGCCATTGAGCTACAGCCGCGTGTGACGACGTAGACCGGACGGGGTTTGAACCCGTAACCTCCGCCTTGAGAGGGCGGCGAGCTGCCAGCTTGCTCCACCGGTCCAGGCTTCGGCGAAGAACGCCGTTGTGCCCATCGCCGGCGTCGAACCGGCAGCCTCCGGATTTTCAGTCCGGCGCTCTACCACCTGAGCTTGACGGGCCCGTTGCGTGGAGATGAGGGGAGTCGAACCCCTGGCCCCCGCCCTGCCGAGGCGGTGCTCTGACCGGCTGAGCTACATCCCCATGGTCGGCGTTGGTCCGGGGCCGGGGTGTCGAACCCCGTTTCTCCTGCTCCCAAAGCAGGCGGGTTAGCCGTCTCCCTCGCCCCGGGCGGTGTTACTCCCGGCCGCCGACGCAGGTGCACGTCGGCGGCCGGGTCTTACATGCCATCCACTGTGGAGTTGAGAATTCTCATGACCGCCGGCCGAGGTCGGGGTCGGAGCAGGGGCGACAGGGCTCGAACCTGCAACCTTCGGTTTTGGAGACCGGTGCTCTTCCGTTGAGCTACGCCCCTATGTACTTGTCTGCAGGTAGCAGAAAGGCCGCCTACCCCTTGATCGGGTGGCGGCCTCCGCGTCAGCGAGGGTCTACCCCTGCCGCCATCCCAGCTTCTGGTTCCACTCGATCGCGTGCGCGTCGACGGTGCGCCCGAAGGAGGGCAGCACAACGAGGCCGCGCGGCATGTACCGCGTCGACTCGCTGCCGGCGCTGCGCAACATCTCGGGCTCCCAGGGTCCGGGGGTGTGGTTGACCTTGCGTGTCTACGGTAGGCACGCACCATTGCGGCGGGCAAACCTTTTTCACGTCAGGGGTGTCGAGTCGCCGTCTGGCTGAGCTTCGCCGGTGAGGATGGCCAGGACGGCGCGGGCCAGGTCGCGGGTGCCGGCGTTGTAGCCCTGGCCGTACTCGGACAGTGCGGGGCCTTGGAAGAGCGGCGGCGGTTGGTTCCGGTACTGCTCACACAGGCTGACGGCCTGTGCATGCCGATCGCTGAGGCTGGCCGCCGGGTCCGTGCCGTCGCGGGTGGCTGGCGACTCATCGGTCACCACATGCAGCTGTTCGACGCCGCCGTCGTCGTCCCGGAACGTGGCGACGACCAGGTGGTGCCCCGGCGGCAGGTGCAGCTCCTCGGCTGCCTCCGAGACGCCGTTGCCCGCCCCGTCGGCGAGGAAGCAGTAGTCCAGCGGCAGCGACCAGCAGCCGGCCACGTATCGATGCTCGACGCCGTGCCCGAACCCATCGTTGTCGTCCAGGTCCTCGGGGCGGCAGTCGCTGTGACGACATTCGATCCAGGCGCGGCAGTCGTCGGTCAGCCCTGGACATCGCATCACGTATCGCCTGGTGTTCCGCTGGCACTCGATGACGTCAGTGATGATCAACTCGTGGGCTGTCGTCGGCACGATCGTCGGCCTGGTCAGGTCAGGAAGACGTGGATCGGCTGCCGTCCGTCGTCGTACCACCGCACCCGGAAGCCCTGATGGAAGAATGCCTGCACTGCGGCGTGCGTGACGTCGGTGGGGCACTTCGGTGGGTAGTAGACGAGCAGCCGGTCGACAGGCTCGCCGGCGGCGGTGACGAGACATCCGTCGTCGCCCCAGCGGCTTCCGGGGACCGGGATGGCCAACCAGCGGTGCCTCGTCCCCGCCCGATGAGCGGCCTGCGCGCACACCGCACGGTATGCCTCGGGGTCGACGCCACGGGTGTCATGCACGAGCGTCGTCGTGATGCGCCGGCCACGCAAGGTCCGCAACGCGCGGTCGATGCGCTCTTTCTGGGTGGGCATTCGCCGCCCTTCCTGCTATCGGCTGATCCGGATTGGCATGAGCATGTAGCGGTATCCGGGAATGGCGTGACCGTCGACGTCGGCGGGGTCGATAACGGCCGGCTTGTGTGGATCGATGACCGACAGCACCGCGTGTGGGGATCCGACCTGACTCAATCCGTCGAGCAGGTACTGCGGGTTGAAACCGATCGACAGGTCGGTCCCCGCGTAGGTGGCATCCATGGTTTCGCTCGCGTGCGCTTGTTCGGTGCCGCCAGCGTCGATGCGCAGACCGTCGGTGGTGAGGGTGAGCACGATGGGGGCCGTCCGCTCGGCCACCAGTGCGACGCGTTTGACCGCGTCGACCAGGGTGGCGACGTGAAAACATGCCTGGTGCAGGGCGGTGGCGGGAAGCAGGTTGCGCATCGGCGGGTAGTTGGTGGGGTCGAGCAGCCTCGTGGTCGTGCGGCGGGGGCCGGCGGTCAGCCCGAGCAGTCCCTCACCGGGCCGACCGCCGGTGAAGGACAGGGCGACGGCACCACCGAGGGGTCCGAGGGTTTTCGCGGTGTCGTGCAGAGTCTTCGCAGGCACGAGGGCGTCGATACGGGCGTCGGGGTTCGTGGTCGCCCAGGAAATCTCGACGAGGCCGAGGCGGTATCGGTCGGTGGCGAGCATCGTGAGTCGGTCGCCGGCGATCTCCAGCCGGATCCCGGTCAGCAGGGGAAGGGCGTCGTCGCGGCCAGCGGCGACGGCAACGCGGGCAACCGCGGCAGCAAACGCGGAGGCATCGACGGCGCCGACGGGAAACGGCGTCGTCGGCAGGGTGGGGTAGTCCTCGGCGGGCATCGCGGGCAGCGTGAAGCGTCCGGCCCCACACAGCAGCTCAAGGTGCTGTCCAGCCGAGGAGACTTCGACCCGCTTGGCGGGCAGGGCCTTGGCGATCTCGTTGACGAGACGGCCGGACACCAGGCAGGCTCCGTCGCTTGCGCCGGCCACATCCAGGGTGACCTCGTGGGAAACCTCGTAGTCGAAGGTGGACAGTGTCAGCCGGGCGTCGGAGACACGCAGCATGAGACCGGCCAGCACGGGCAGCGCGGGCCGTGTCGGAATGCTCTTCGCCGTCCACGCGACCGCTTCGGCGAACCGCTTGGGGTCGATCGTGAACCTCACGTGGCCTCCGGAACAGCACCTGAGCAAACTGCAATGATCTGTAGCGCAATGTACGTTACGGTCCGTTACGCCTGTCGGGCGAGATGCCGCTGGGTCGACCGGGTTTCCCCGCGGCTTTCAACGGCACCCAAACCGCCCGCACCCGACGCCTGCGCAGACTCATCACCACGGGGTCGACTGGGCGACCGAGCCAACCCGTCGTACCGGCTTCAGCAGGAAGGGCCACGATGACCCCATCGCGGACCAGCAATCCCACCATCGAGCGGCCGACCGGCGCGTAGAGGGTGCCGGCCGCGAGCGTTTGCGGGAGTCTGAGGTTCCAGGTGTCAGCGCCGAGCCTGCGCGCCTGTTCCAGGGTCCAGCCGGAGCCGTAGGTCGGTGACCAGCGGCAGGCTATGCGCATGAGCCGGGTGCAGTCGCGTGCGATGAGCAGGTTGCGTTCCTCGAAGCCGCCTTCGCCTGCCCACCTGCGCTGTCGTGGCAGGTGCTCCTGCACGGGGATACCGTGCTCACGTGCCAGGCGGGCGGCGAGGGAGTCGATCCCCGGGGCGCCGCCGGAGACGACCGCGTCTGGCCGTCGGCGATGAAACACCCCGAGGATCTCCGTGCGGGCCGTGTCGAAGGCGGTGACGTCGGCGAACCAGGTGCTGCCCACGATCGCCAGCACGTCGCCCATGTCACGGGGAACGGCTTGAGCGGCGACTCCCGGTCGCTGCAGCGCGGGCTGGGCTCGTGCGACGCCCAACGGCCCATCGTCGGGCCTGTCGCCTTCGTCGACCGTCATGGGTGCACCTCGGCCATGCAAGCGCTGATCGTGTAGGGCTCGCCGGGCTTCGGAACCGGCAGCACCATGACCAGCTCGGCGCCGGGCGGGACAGCACGGGCCATGCCCAAGGGCAGCCGGCACGTCAGCAGCAGAGGACCGTCGGCTGTTTCGGCGAAGCCAACGCTGTCCACGAGCCGCCCATACCGCTGGTGTGGCGGAATCCGCCAGCGGCCTTCGGCAGTCCGCGCCCGCACGTGTGCACGGACGCGTCCGAGACCGGAGGCACGCGGCCACTCCCGGCCGGCGGCCAGTGGGGCGATGTACAGCTCCGGCCACAGTGGGTTGCCGGTGGCATGCAGGGCGGGGCCGCGCCTCGGACGGTAGACGGGTTCGATGAGTGCGGCGGTCATCGTCGCCTCCTCGATCGGCGACGGCGACGTTTCCGAGCGCGGTAGGCGGCGCGGAGGGCGCGTATGCGCCGGTCGCGCCGGGTCAGCCGGGCGCTGCCGCAGCTGCGACAGTCCACCGGTCCGACGCTGCCCCATTCGGCGTGGCAGTTCACGCAGCGGTAGCTGGTGCACTGCCCCGTGGGGCACCTGTCGGCGTAGTCACCGCGCGACCGGTCAGCCGCGTTGACGTCCACCAGAAGGTGCCCGCAGGTCTGGCAGTGGATGAGCGAGCGCACCGAACGCCACAGATCCTCGTCGTCCGGGTCATCGACCCAGGCGAGAGCTGTGTCCCCGTCCGGCACGCCCCCGTACTGCTCAACACTCATGCCCCGCCCCCGGCATCTTCCTGTGCAGGTCGGCGCGCACCACCCGGCCGGCGAGCCCGATCAGCGCGGCCACGCCCGCCATGTGCTGTTGCGGGTCGGGCATTGTGCTGAGGAACAGCGCGTAGCTGGTGTCCATGTCGCCGTTGACGTGCGCGGCCACGAAGCGGGTTGCCCAGAGTTGTGGGCGCGCCTGCGGCGGCCAGTTCTCGGGCTCGACCGGTTCGCCGCTACCCGTCGCGAGTTGGACTGCCGCGAAGCCCTCCCCCTGCCTGACCCCGAGTCCCAGGGTGGTGACCGTGTCTGCCATGGCGCAGCACAAAGCCCACACGCCGGAAGCATTCCGCTCCCTCACTATGGCCTCCAGGGCATCCCTGACGCCCGCGGTGTCGCCGGTGGCGGCGCACGCCAGCAGGTCCATTACGGCCCGGCTCAGCCAGCTGTCGTCTTGACTCACTGCTCAGCCCTCGTCGCGCGTCGCGCCGTCGCGGCGCGAAGCGCCTCCGCTGCGGAGATACCGAGCACGGTCACGCGGGGGGCCTCGCGGATGGCCATGTGCAGGGCACAGGGGAGGTCGAAGCGGTGACGGTCCAACCATTCGTCGGTGCGGCTGACCGCGCCGCCTTCGTGATCCCAACCGCCGTCGACACTGAGGCAGAACCCCCAGCGCATCACGGCCCAGCGTCCGGCGCCGCGGTACACCACCCGGATCGCGTAGGCCCCCCAGTTGCGGTCTCCCTCAGGCAAGAGACACACCGTGTACTCGGTGACCGCGGGTGCCACCGCAAGCAAGGCGGTGTCGTCGCTACTCACGAGCCCTCCTCGATGACGGTCACGTTGACTCCGGCGTCGCGTAGGAACTGCAGACCCGCCTCGACTACGGCCCGGTGGTGGTCGGTGCGCGGTTCGGTCTGCGCTGTCTGACGGGTGCCGTCAGGCCAGATGACCTCGAACCACCACACGACGGGGGTGCCGGGGGGTGGGTCGGGAGCATGCCCTTCAGGCATGCAGTCCCAGCCGATGCCCTGACCGGGCAGGCTGTAGCCGAAGCTAACGCTCTCGGGGCGTGTGCGGCCGATGGTGTCGACGATCGCCGTGAGGGCTTCGTCGAACCCGTCGACGAGCAACTTGCGGCGTCCGTTGATCGTCCCCATGTCGTAGCGCGGGCGACCGGGGTCACGGGGGTTGACCATCAGAGCGCCTCGCCAGCGGAGAAGAACTGGTCGACCAGTTGCTCACGCAGCCGCAGGTACAGCAGCGCCACCAGCGGGTCGGGGATCTTCGTCAGGTCGTTCTTGTCGACCCATACCGCCCGGCCCCGCGCCTCCAACGGCGTTCCGTCGCCGCTGGGCGGCCCGGCGGTGCGGCCCGCGAGGTTGACGCTGAAGAGGTTGAAGACGGTGTCGCTGGATTTGCTGGCGAAGCTGTCTCCGAGGGGAATCAGCTCGTCGGGCTTGATGGCGAAGCTGGTCTCCTCCAGCAGCTCCCGCACCGCTTCGGCACGGACGTCGCGGCCTTCGCAGCCGCCGGTGATGGCCGACAGGGTGGGGATGATCGACCAGCAGGGCGTGATTTCGGACCTGACCAGGTACCGGTAGCCGAACTGCGTTGCCTTGTACGGCAGCACAGCGACCATCCTTCCGGCGCATCGCGCCTCGTGCGCGTACACGTAGCCGTCCACTCCGGCGGCGGTGTCGCGGATGACGCGCAGGCTGACGAACTTGTTCTCGCAGAGCAGCTCGTCGCTTCGGGTTGTCACCAACGGTCCTTTCGGGGGCGGAGATAGAGAGCGAGGGCGGCCCAGCCGAGGGCGAATCCGGCCGGTAGGGCGACGAACGGGAGCAGCATGGGCCAGGCAGGCATCAGCGTGTTCCCTCGGCCGGGCCGCCGATCACGCCGGGATGCCGTTGGTGGACGGCACGATGCGCAGAGCGTCACCGAAGTGGTCGACGTGGTGGCCCTGCAGCGCGCTCGACACGGTCCTGGTCAGCGCGGCGCCGAGCGAATCCTTGTTGGTGGCGAGGGGCGCATCCTCCATCATCTTGACCTGCTGACGGATGCCTGCAGCGGCGTCGACCAGGTCCCTGGCCTCGATGACCTGTGGCACACCGCCGCTGCGGGCGATGGCGTAGCGCTGCGCCCGGTCGATGGCCTCCTTGGCGAACGCGGGCAACAGCCCGTCGAACGCCTGCGCCACGGCGTCCCAGTCCATGCTGGTCGAGCGAAGGTGTGCCGGAACGACTGCCTCGACGAGGCGCTTGGTGCCGCCGGCGTCGAGGCCGGCCAGTTCGATGACCGCGTCCAGGCGGCCGGGCCGCATCATGCCCCGGTGCAGCCGGTCCTCGTGGTTGGTGGTGAACAGCGCCATCACCTCGACGCCCTTGTTGGTGACACCGTCGAGAATGTCGAGCAGCTGCGCCACGCCCTGGGTGCTGTCGGTGTTGATCTGGTCGACGTCCTCGAACATGACCACGGCGGGCGCGTAGATCTGCGCCGTCCTGAGGGCGTTACCCAGGTCGTCCCCGGGCCGTACCTGGATGTAGGTCCAGCCGTGCCGCTCAGCCTCCTGCGCGGTCAGCATGCCGGCCAGCGACTTGCCCGTGCCGTACGGGCCGTACAGCAGGACCTGACGCTTGAGCGGCAGACCGATCTGCCGCATCGTGTCGGCGTACCGGAGCACCGACCACACGTTGGCGTTGAGCTGGGTCATCACATCGTCGCTGTAGACGACGCGGCTGGGGTCGACGGTGGAGGTGTTGATGAACTGCGGCGTATCGGCTGCGGTGATCGCCCTGCCCTTGTAGATGGAGCCGGTCGTCAGTTCATCCTCGACGACCGCGAAGAACGCCTCGATGTGGGTGCGGTACTTCTTCGGCGCGTTGACCGAAAGCGCGAACACCAGACCGAAGTCGTCATGCATGCTCACGCCCAGCTCGAACGTGGCGCTGAGCGGCTTGAACGCCACCTTGCCCCACGGGACCTGGGTCGTCTGGCCGTGGGCCACGTCGATCGTGCGGTACTCCGGCGGGCGCGAGCCGAAGAAGCTGACGGTGCGCGCCCCGAGGCCGGTGGTGCCGAACAGCCTCTTCATCGCCCGGTCGAAGGCCGCCGCTCCGTCCCACGGGCGGTACCGGAACTCGCGGCTGTAGGCGTAGTCCTCCTCCTGCGCCTCCTTCCAGTCCTCCAGGTACTCGATCGCGTCGTCTACCCGGCCCTCCATGTTGGCCGGCAGCACGAACTTGGTGCCCTCGAAAATGAGGGCGTCGTCCTTGACGCGCTGCCCGCCCAGCTCGGAGAGCCTGGCCAGGATCTCCTCTCGCAGCCGCTGGTTCTCGGTCTTGGCTTCGGGCTTGGTGCCGATGGTGGTGTCCACCAGTGGGTTCCTTCCTCCGACGGGGATGGCCTCGCTCGTTGCTCAGCAGCCGCTGACCTGGGGTCCACGCGGGCGTGCCTGTCGCCTACCCGCCGCGACGCGGCGGGCGCGCACACCGACGGGGGCGCGGCCTGGGCGGTGCGGGCGGCCCCACGTGTCCACGGGCGTCTCCAGGGGTGCGAGCGAGACAAGGAGTGTAACGAACTGTCGCGGATGCTACGTTACACATCGTTGCGAGCGATAGCCCGTTGGGCGCGATCAACCGGGAGGATGGGGCAGGGTGGCCCGGTCGGTGGATGACGCAGCGGCCTCCGCGCAGGAGCCCGCCGAGGCGAAGAACAGCGATGGCGACAGGTGCCCGCACTGCGGCAGCGACCAGCGCGGAGAACAGATCCCGGAGGAGCACCTGCGCGCCGGCTGGTACGGCGAGTGGAACGGCGAGCCGCGGCACTTCAGCCGCACGCTCCTTGTTGAGATCCGGGGCGTCTACGACGGCGGCCTGTTCTGGGCCTGCCCGGACTGCGACGGCCGGTGGCACCGCTGGCCCCCGGGCAGCCGCCTACACGCCGCAGCCGAGCCGTACGTCCAGCGGCACCAGCGTCCGACAACGCCGTAACGACCTGGAAGTCCGTGCCATCGATCAGGACACGTTGGCCGCTCGTTTAGCGCCCGTGCCCCGATCGCATGGTCACCGGACTTGCCCACCGCACAGACGGCCGCCACCCTCACGGCCATGACCTCGCGAAACGCCAGCGCCGAGAGTCGGCGAGCGAGCGACGTGATCGCTTCGAGGCAGGACGCGTGCGCATGCGGGTGCGGCGGCGCCCTCACCCCTGACGGGCCGAGCATGTACTTCGCTGCCGAGGCATGCCAGCGCAGCTTCGTCGAGCAGCAGAACGCTCGCGCCGCCGGCAACGGTGACATCGCGGCGCAGCTCAGGGCATATCGGGCAGCCACCGCCGAGCGGACGGTCTACAAGCCCTGGTCGGTGATTCGGGCCGAGTGGAAGGCCCAACTCCGATTGGCGGAGCAGCACGCGGAAGTCGCCGCATGACCGGGAACCCGCACGAGGGTGCGGTCACCGACGGCGAACCGAACAGCCAAGCACATCGATCCGAGCGGACAACCGACGCCGCCAGCGACGACGACTGGCTGATCTACGCGGCAAACGAACTGAAAATCGATCCTTGGGACTGCTTCTACGGTGACCCGGCTGGCCCCTGCGTGCGACCCGGTCACCGGCTGCTGCCCTGTCAGTGGAACAAGCCTGAAGACTGGCCCTGGTAAACCGGCCTATCCCGGCCCCGAGTGACGGCGAAAACTGAAGCAGCGGACGCGCCTACGGCCCCGGGCGCGTCCGCTGGATTCCCTCACGCGCCACGGCAGGCGCAGAACCGCCACCAACCATAGCGGCTTCGCCACCAGCCGGAACGGAGATCCACATGAGCGAACGCGCCTGCTTGCTGTGCGCCGTCTACCGACGTGACGCCGCCCCCCGCCCCTACGAGCGTCCGCAGGTCGACGAAGCATGCAGGCACCGGCTGGACAACCAGATCAACGACGTACGGAACCTGTTTCTGCGCCTGGCGAATCCCGAGCCGGCACCCGTTGACGATCGGCGCTACGCACGCCTCGACAAGGGCCGACCGACTGGCGAATACCGGCTCGCCGACCCCACCGCGGCGGTCGGCGGCATGGCACCGACGCGCGGCCGATCCAACCAGCCGAACGTGTCGGGATCGAAAGAACCCGGACTGCCGATCGACATCACGACCGTCGACCTGCTCGCTCCCGCCCGCATCGGCAGCGTCAGGGACACCCTGGTCCCCGCGACCGAGCCGGAACCCGCGACAGTCACCGGACGGCGGGTAGTGGTGGGACCCGACGGGCCTGAAATCGAACAGGTCGAGTATCAGATCCTCGCCAAGCGGCCGGTCCTCGACGAATCCGGCCAGCAGAAGATGGTGCCGACCGGCGACCAGACCGGGCCCATCTCCGTCGCCACGGTGCTCGACGAAATCGTCCGCGACTGGCGAGACGCGCTGTTCCCCCACGAGCACCTGCCTGTGCCCACCGTGCCGACACTCACCGCATGGCTGCTCAACCGATCCACGACCGCGTGCGACCGGCACCCGGCAATCGCCGACCACGCCGCCGAGATCCGGCAAATCCGCGGCGCCCTGTACCGGGCACTCGGCGAGGGTGAGCCGCTACCGCAGGTCATGTGGGGGGTGCTCTGCCGTACCGACGGCTGCAACGACGTATCGCAGTTGGTAAAGCGCCCAGAAAGCGCATACCACGTCGAGTGTGATGCCTGCGGCCGGCTGTACACCGAGCAGGAGTACCACGAATGGACGAAGCACCTCGCCAACCAGATCCGGCCGAAAGGACGCCGCAGCGCCGGAGGACTGCCGGCCTGGGCGACCGCGACGGCCGAGGCGCTCCAGGCACCGGCCGGCGCGGCAGACCGCCGCGCCCCGACGCCAGCCAGTCAGCCTGATCAGGGTTGACGTGGCCCGGAGGCGATGCGAAGCCGTCTCCCGCAGGTCTTCGTCGACGGCAGGGTCCGGCACCATGCGCCCGGTTGCCTTCTCAGGTCTTGAGCTTTAAAGCAGAAAAGCCCCCGCCTGGACCCTGAGGTCCAGACGGGGGCGCAGCGTGTTGCAGCCGATCTACAGCTCGCCGGTTGGCACATCATCGGCGGGCATTGGGGCGGTGATCTGCGTGCGTTCGAACATGCCGAGGACCACGCTGACGAACGAGAGAAGCACGGCTTGGTCTTCGGCGGACATGTCGAGGCCGAACCCGACGGCGGCGGCCAAGGCCGCCTGGGCGAGGCCGAGAAGCGCGGCAACCTGACCGTCCCGGACCGCGATGAAGGCGACCAGGACACCAACGACGGCGGCGGCGACCGTGTTGAGCACGGCCTGCTGGTCGACGCTGAGATCGATGACGAACGCGGCGAGTAGTTTGATGACGGACGCGGCAAGCGCCAGGAAGATGGCCGGCTCCCGGCCGAACAGCTTGGGCACTGGTGCTCCTTGATCTCCAGTAGATTGGTCGGTGTGGAGCTGGAGCGCGGCGAGGAGATCCGGGTGTGGGAGCACCCCGGGGCGGTTCGCGTCCAGCGGTGGCGCTCTGGGCACCCGACGGGCTCGGACTGCCTGCACGTGGCGGTGGGGCAGCTGCCCGATGGCCGCTGGTTCGCCGAGCGCGGCACGCGTGCCCGCGTCTACCCGCATGAGCAGGACGCGCGGACGGTCGCCGAGCGGTTGAAGGCCGGCCGTGGTGACTGGTGTGAGGTTCCGCAGATAGGCGCGGACGCCCGGCCGGTGGCGCCTGGCTGGGTGAGACGCGGGGGCAGTTGGGTCCGCGCCGCGGCCGGTGGCTAGAGCAGACAGCCGATCAGGGGGAGGCAGATCAACCCGTCGTCGGAGTTCGGCGGCGCAGGCGAGGGCGTCGGGCTCGGCGGTGGCCGCGACGACGGCGGGCGTGATGCCGGCGGCTGGGACGGCGACGGTCGGGACGGCTGCGGTGGCTGGGCGTCAGGGGAACGACCAGGCGTTCTGCCGTCGTTGCCTGGTGTTCGCCCTGGCGGCGGTGTCGACGCGCCGGGTGTGCGGCTCGGTGTCGGCGTTGCTGCCGGGTCGGTGCAGCCGTAGCGCTGGCGGAGGCGCTGCACGGCGGTGTCGCGGGGCTGCACCCGGTTGGCGAGTACGCAGGCGTCACGGCGTAGCTGCCGAAGCTCGGCGTCTTGGCGCGCGATGTCCGCGTCTCGCGCGGCACGTCGTGCGTCGAGGTCCGCCTGGAATTGACGCTCCAGCGAGGCGACCCGCTCACGTATTTCCTGCTCGGCTTCTGCTCGCGCGACCTGACCAATCAGGTAGGAACTGACGTTGGTGAGGACGAACGCGATGACGACCGATACCAGGATCACGCGCACCCGACGAGTCAGGTCCTGCCCGACCAGAGGCTCATCGGCGAGGACGGGCGAGAGGCGCCGGGTGCCGCTACGGGGCATCGCCCACCTCCCGTCGGCCGGTGTCCGGATCGATACCGTGCCGAATCAGGTATGCCTCGTATCGCAGCACCTTGCGGTGCTCTGCGTCCCATGCTTCCTGCCACTGGCGGGTCAGGGCACGCTGGTCGTCGAGTTCCTCATCGAGGCGCTGTTCGAAGCGCGCTTGCCGGCCGTCGGTGACTTCGGTCTTCTTCGATCGCAGCGCGAACCACCCGGTGGCGAGCGCGACCAGAAGGGTGACGCCCTGCCCGAACCACAACAACTCGACCGGCGGCTGCCCGTCGGCCGTTGCCGCGAGGACCACCCCCAGGGCGCCAACGACGGCATGTGTGGGGGTTGTGGCAGAGGTGGCCCACACTCAATCACCTCCGACCTGTCGCGGTGTTCCGCGGGCGGCCAGGACGGCGAGGACGGCGACAACCAGCACGGACGCGGGTGCGCTCCAGGACAGGATCCGACCGTGGTACAGCCAGGATGAGGCGAGCCCGAACGCCCAGCCCATGTACCAGACCGCGTACAGGCTGAGGCATATCCGCAGCGGCCTCTCCCGTCCGGCGCGGGTGGCCTGGTAGGCGGCGGTGAACGCGGCGGCCGTCAGGACTGCGAGTAGCACGCCGCGCAGCCGCATGCCACCCGCTGGCGGCATCGATCGCAGAACGTCGTAGCTGGGGCCGGCATATGCGACGTCGCCGGCAAGCAGGCCGACGGCGTCCCACGACGCCTTCGCCAGTACGACAATGACGACAGCCCGCCACGGGATCGATGGGGATTCGGGCCTCGCCAGCGGCATGCTGACCACGGCGGGCTACCGGATCGGGTTGCGGAATGCCGCGTCCCAGGTGCGGGGTCCCAACTTGCCGTCCTGGGTCAGTCGCTGGTCGGCCTGGAACCTCTTGACCAATGCCTGGTACTCAGGTCCCCAGCGGCCGTCGTTGCCGTGGCGCCGCAGCCAGGTCTTTCCCTTGCCGATCGCCCAGCCGCGCTTGCCGAGCTGGATCGCCCAGCGCTGCAGCCAGTAGCGGTCGGTGTGCCCCGCGAACTTGCGGCCGTAGTGCCCGGACACCGAGTTCGCCGGGCCGGTCTTCGGCCCGAAGTAGTAGCCGGCCGGCAGCGGAAACTTGATCGCCGGGCCGGGTGCCGGCTTGCCGGCGGCGGGCTTCGGCTTCGGCATCACCGAAGCCAGCCCGAACGGACGGCCGTCGTCGTCGCCGTCCGGGTGCCCGGACAGGTGGATGTGGGAGGTGTGCGGGTTGGAGCCCGTGTACTTGCGTGCCTGCCACCCCGACGATGCCGACCAGATCGTCCGGTTGTAGATGATGTAGATCAGTCGCCGCTCCTTGCCGGCGCGACAGCGTCCGACCAGGTACGCGACGACCATCTGCGCGCTGAGTCCCGGCACTCGGAAGTCGGCGTCTACGTCGATCGCGCGAACCTCGTTGATGTTGTCGGCGTCGTGGCGTTCCGGGTTGCCCGTCTCGTCTGGGTTGTGGCCGGACGGGTAGCTCTGGTGCGCGGTGTTGCCGATGCTGCCGTCGGACGACTTGTCTCGCTTCGGGGCGAGCGCGTTCATCTCCTTGCGGAACTGGTGGCCCCAGGCCACGAGCACCCACGGCGCGGCCATCAGGCGTCACCGCCCTGGTGCTCGGCCGGGTCGGCGAGGTAGGCCGCCTCACCCAGCACCTCGTCCTCGTCTGCCGGCCCGCCGGTGACCTCGTCAGGGTTCTCCTCCACACCGGGCGTGAGGATGGTGGTGGAGCCGGCTTCCACTTCGGGCTGGTTGTCGCGTTCATCGGTGCGTTCAGTCACCGGGACCTCCCTGAAGGTGGGTAAGCGCCAGCAGGCCACCCACTCGGGGAGAGTGGGTGGCCTGCCAGCGGGAGAGCGTCGATAGGTAGGGGCGTGCGTCCTATTCGGGCTGCAGCGCGGCGATGGCGTGCCCGGACCCGACGCTGTTGGCAAACGTCCAGCTCACGCCCAGCGGCGAGCCGGCCGGCGGGTCGACCTGGTACGCGACGGCTGGTCCGCCGGAGTGGGAGCCGAGCACGATCCAGCCAGCCGACGGGGTCATCTGCGCGATGGTGTTGTTGTTGGCCTGGCAGGCGGACACAACTAGCCGGCCGGCGCCGGACGGGGTGACCTGCACGGCGGTAGGTGTGGTCGACGCCGAGCGGAAGTCGGATGCGACCTGGTCGATCGGAGTGGACGGGTGATGCCCGGTGATCTCGTACAGGCTGGCGTAGGCGGTGGCCGCGCCGGTGAACGCGGCCGACACAGTGGCGAATGGCGTCGCCGGGATGCACGTCCACATCTCGATCCGCCGCCCGACGGACCCGGACGTCGGCGCGTAGGTCTGCCTTGTCCAGCTGTTGCCGGCGGAGTCCGTCACGGTGGTGTACGGGTCGGTCGCGGTGGACCGGCTGATCACGAGCAGGTACAACCGGTCCGCGACACCGGAGTGTGTGACGGTGATCGGTGACGTGGTGCCTGGGGTGCCCGATCCGGCGTAGTCGAGGGTCCAGCCGCCGGTGTCCTGCTCGGCTACCACTCGCGCGTAGGTGACGTCGTCCACGGACAGGTCCAGTGGGCCGGACACGGTGGCGCGGGCGACCACGTCACCGTTGACCAGCAGTTCACACGGCACGGCCGCCCCGGTGGTGGTGGGCAGCGTGATCAGCCGCGCGGACTGCGGCAAGAACTGGTCCGGGATGCGCATCAGGACGTGCCCGGCGGTGACGGCGGTGCAGGTGAGCCGTCCCTGCATCCGCACGATGTCGTCGGCTTCCCACCGCAGTTGCAGGGGCGCCGGGCCGACTGCCGTGGAGGCCGTGTAGTTGCCGGTCGCGTTCGGATCGATGACGGTGACCGCCGACCACGCCTGTTCAGAGGTGACGACTCGGCCACTGACATCGATTCCGCCGATGTCGACGCGGCTGTTGTCCGGGCCGCGGCGCTGCACCAAGAACGCCCTGCCGGTGCCGGCGTAATTGACGATCGATGTGTACGGGGCGTCCCACAGTGCGCCGGGTACCTGCTCGGCGCGTGGGTATCCGCGCTCGTTGAGCCAGGCCACCAGGCGCTCGATGCCCAGATGGGTGACCCATACCTGCCGTACGTCAGCGGCTTCGGCCGGGGGTGTCGAGGCGAACCTCAGTACCTCGATGGGCTCGGCGAGCGGCGACATCAGGCCGGGCCGTCGCAGCGGATATCGAGCGTCACCGCGGGACGTGTTGAGGTAGACCGCGTGCGGGTCCAGTGCTTCGACGTGCGCGGGTACCGCCGACTCGGCCGCCAGCTCAGCAGCGGATGACGCGGCGGCGGACGCGGCCTGCTGGGCCGTCGTCGCGGTGGCCAACACATCGGCGAGCACGGCCGGCCAGTCGGAGGTGGTCACGTGCAGGCGGGGCCCGCCGTCGGCGGACAACCACATCGAGGTGTGCGGTGCCCTGAACCGGGGGATCGTTCCGGCGGCGTAGACCTCGTCGCCGGCCGACACGGTCACCTGTGTCACGGGCAGGCCGTCCTCGGTGGCGAGATCGGTGATCTGGTCCCCGCCCACCTGCTCGGTCCAGCAGGTGATCACCGCACCCGGCACCAGCTGCGTCAGCAGCGACACACCGTCCGCGGTGGCTGTGGTCATCGCCCAGTCGGCGAGGCCACCGCCGTATGCGTAGATCGTCATCGTGGCCCCCTCAGTAGTTGACGGGCCAGGTGACGGCCTGAAGGTTGCAATACCGATTCGTGTCGATGCAGCGGTCCCCGCTGGCCGCGCCGCGCCAGAATGTGAGGTCAATGGCGCCGCTACTGGCGGTGATCTTGCCGATGACAATCGCGCCGGTCGACACCACCGAACCGGTGAACTCCAAATCGTCCATGGGTCGATAGCCGGCAGGAATTGTTCCTAGCCTCGACGTTTGGCCCGAGTTGAGATGCCCTGAAACCCGCTGCGGCGTGACCGTCATAGACGTCCAGCCGTTCCGCTTGCGCAACCTGTTGAAAACGGGCGCCGCCCAGTTCGCGGTTACCAATGGCAGGGTGGTGGAAGCGTTGTCGCCGATGACGAATCCCTGACTTCCGGTTGACACGACGTAGCGGCCGGTCGTGTGCTCCCACCAGGGTCGGCCCGCTTCGTGTTCCGGCCGAGTGTCGGGATTGCAGCGAATTTGCCCGTCCGATCCCACGTACCAGGTGCGGGTGGTGACGGTATTGGCCGCCAATGCACCGGCGTTGTGGGCGACGCGCACCTCGGCGAGCGGATGGTCGAAGAAGCCGGTGGAGCCGGTGTTGCGGACGAGCGACGGTGCCACCGGCTGCGCGGCCGGTGTTCCGGTGATCACCGTTTCGGTGACCGTGTAGTCCGTGCGGGACAAACGCAAGACCACGAGATCGATGCGGGTGTGCCCGCTGGTATTCGACGCGAGCTGCGGCAGCGAGAAGTCGGTGCCTCCTGACTCCCACGCGGTGCCGCGAACCGTTCCGACGAGCCCTGCGCGCACTCGAACAATCCGCGTGCCGGTTCCATCGGCGAAAACCGGCGCGGCGTCGGTGGGGAATCCGCGCAGCCCGTCCGGCATTGCCCGATGCGTCAGCAGTTCATGCTCGTACGGGGTAATAGATCCGCTGGTGTATCCGGGGCGGGGGTACGACTTGGAAGCCACAGCACTCCTTTCCAGGGTGGCTGAGGTGGAAAAGGTGCGAGGAATGGGCTTTGCGGCGCAGGAGGGTCAGGCGACTGTGGACGGCAGCGCGCGCCGCTCAAGCAACGCGAGGCGGCGGTTCATTTCGCGCAGCTGATAGATCCATTTCGGATCGGTCAGTGCTTCCTGACCGCCGACCATCGCGCTGACCAGTTCGCCGGCAGACGCCCATGCCTGCAGATGCACCAGGCGAACCATGTCGGACACCTGCTCGCCGGGACCGACCTCAATCGCGACCCTGTCGCCGAGGCCGTAGTGCTCGCCGTAGCGCTGGTCCTCGGTGTCCCACGCCGAGGACTGCAGCCTGGCGGTAGCGGCTTCGCGGGCCAGGACCTCGTCGCCGGCCTGCTGAAGTTCGGCCAAAGGGTCATTGCCGGGGCGGGCAACGTACGTTTCGCGGCGACCCCAGACGGTTTCCAGCGCGCTGTCGGTGCGGCCGATGATGTAGCGGTCTGCGCCTTCGCCTTGACCGCCGACAATGGCCGTGGTCGCGGAGGGCGCGTTCTCCTCGTACGCGAGATACCGCAAGTTGCCCAGGTTGAAGCCGAACCGGACCGTGTCGGCCAGGTCCGCAGGGCCGTACGTCTCGAAGTGGATGTTGGTGCCGACCTGCCGCGTGCGGAAGCCGATCCCCCCGCCAGCGAACCCGATCGAGCGCATGGCGTCGCCGAGCTGTTCGAGACCGACCTTGCCGCTGACGGTGGTACCGACGCCGCTCGGTCCGGCCATCACGAGCTTCGGAACTCGACGTGCCGCCAGCGCACCGGGGCCAGCGTTCAGGTTGGCCAAGTCCTGCAGGACGACCTCGACGTTGGCGTCGTAGGTCCAGTGGTCGACGGTCTGGGCTTCCGGAGTCGCCGCAGGATCGGGGTAGGCGTTGCGGGACACGATCAGCGAAAGATCGTCGGCGAACTCGACAGTCAGCTTGCCGATTCCGCTGTTCTCCCCGTCATCGGAGCGTTCGATGAATCGCCGCTCCCACGGTCCTGCAAGGAAGATCTGGCCGTCACGGATGACGACGATGCGGTTGCCAGGTGCCAGCTGCGCGCGGATCCACGGGTGTGCCGGGGCGGTGAACACCCCGCTGCTCACCTCGTTGAACCGCAGCGTGCAGTCGACTGTCTCCCAGCAGTAGATGGGGTCGCCGACGACGTTGAGGTTGCGGTCGGTGACGAGCACGTCGATAGCCATCGTTCGCCCTACGCCGTCTCGTAGCGGGGATAGAACGACAGCTCGATGGCGGTGCCGGCAGCTGACCCGCTGACGCTGAAGTTGACCTCGTTGAGACCGGGCTGCAGGGCCCACAGCGTGGCGCCGGGCCAGTTGAGGCTGCCGATCAGGTTCTGCCCGGCCGGGCCTCGCACGAGTGCACGGTCGGGGGTGATGGTGATGGTGGCCTGCTGGCCGGCTGTGAGGGTGTAGGTGAGCGTGAAAGCCTCACCCGTTGTCGCGTTGGTGGCGGTCAGCTCTGTCGCCGGCCCGGTCAGCGTCCAACTGGGCCATGCGGACACATCACCGGGGTTGGTGACGGTGGAATCGCCCAGCACGCGGCTGGTGGTGACGGTTGGGTACGGGTCCAGGTAGGGCGTGCTCGCCGCGAGGTACTCGCGGCGCACGTGCCGGGGTTCGACGTCCCGCCAGAACCCGTCGGGGCAGAACAGGGTGAGCGCGGGATTGGCGAATCGCAGATTCTCGCCGGGCTCGCCGCCGAATCCGTCCTCGTAGTAACACTCGATGCAGCGCGCCGAGGCGTCGTCGCGGTACACCGTCAGGAGTCCCGCACCGCGGTACTTCGTCGCCACGATGGCGCGCATGAGGCTTCGATATCGGGTGAGGAACTCCAGGTGTGTGTTGCCAAAGACGTGGACGGGCCACGTCAACCGACGTGGCTCGGCTCGCTGGTGGCGGATGGTGACGCCGCCACGGGCAAGCGGATCGGTGATGATCGTGACCGGTGCGGCGCCCCAACCTGCGATCTCGGGCCGTGTGAGCCAGCCGTGCATATCGTGTGGGCCGGTCAGCTCAATGACGTCACCGTCAGGGCTGGTCCAAGTGGCGCGCATCGCACCGACGGCGGGCTCACGAAACGGCGGTGGTGGTGGGAGAACCACCCCGGGCTGGGAGGGAGCCTCAACGACCCGCACAGCGATAGGCAACGTGGGCTCCCTCCCCCGCCGGTGTGGCGGCTCTTCAGTTGGGTCGGCCGGCTCGCGCCCGCGCCTCGCGGGCGTTGGCCCACGCGGTCAGGCGCGGGATATCGAGGTCGGCCCTGGCGAAGTGCCAGTGATGGGTTTCGCCGCCCGGCTGCGACTGCGCCCGCTCCACTAGGACGCGGATGTCGGCCCACTGGGCGTCGGTGAGCACCGGTTCTGGCCTGCCGGTGCCGTTGAACACGGTCGACACACCTGGTGGCAGGAAGCCGCCGGCGTCGTAGGCCCAGTGGATGTGTGGCGAAACGCCGGGAACACCCCGGTAGGGGCCGTGAGCACGCAGCAGGCTCTCGCTGTAGCGGTGATACCGACCGTTGTGAATGTTCCGGCTCGGGTCGCCGCCCCAGATCAACTCCCTCGTCGCGCGGAAGAAGTTGTCGTGGATCCAGTTGAAGACGTCCTGGCGAGGCGGGATGTCTACCGCACGGCCCTTGTCGCCATCAGCCGCCGCCATGGCGTGATAGCTCAGGTTGCCCGAACTGGTCCGCGATCCCGGGCGGAACCCGGAGTACATCGGCAGTCCGGGGAACACGACGCGGAGCAGCCGCATCATGTCGGCCGATCCGATTCCGCCGCTGCTGGGCGCCCCGGTGCCGAGGCGGGACAGGACCGCCTCGCGGACTTCGTCCATTGCCGGGATCCGGGTGTTGGCGAGGCTGAGACGCATCGGCATGTTGATGCCGCCGGTGGCGAACCCTGGGAGCAGGCCCTTCGGCAGCAGCTTGTGCCGGATGGCCTCCATCAGGCCCTCGCCGTAGTAGTCCACGGCACTTGCGGGCTGGACGAACTCCCGATTGGACAGCCAGGCCAGGTTCGAGTCGGAGGTGGAGGTCCCCGCGCCCCAGACCCGACCGCCGGTGGAGTAGAACTGGGCCTGCACGCCGGGGCCTCCACCGAGGCCGTATCCGTCGCCGCTGAACTCCAGGTGTCCGCCGGTGCGCTGCCGCTTCTTGCGGTAGTCGTTTTGCTTTTCCTGCCAGGCTGTCCACGCCGCGGCGGGGGTCATCCCCTGCGACAGCGCGTACTGCGCGAACTGCAGCTCCTGCAGCTCCTTGTAGATCTTGTCGAATCCCTTGGTCGAATAGACCGTCTTGATGTCTTCCGGGATCTCCCCGTACGTCTTGATCAGGGACCGGGCGGCCTTCTCATCCAGGCCCAGCCGCCTGGCTTCCTCGATGAGCGCCTTGATCCGCTCGTCGTGCAGCCGGGTGGCTTCCTTCATCGGCTTGCCGGACTCGACATCGGCCAGGTACCGCTCGCGGACGGCCTCAGCCGCCGCCTCCAGGGCGTCGCGATTGCGCAACCCCGCCGCGGTGTTCATGTTCAGCGAGGTGGTGCCGTTAGACCGGACCGCCTCCGCAAGATCGATCGTCTTCCGTCGGAGGTTCTCCGCAGCCTCCACCGCGTCGATCGCAGCCGAGGTCTCCTGCTCGATCGCCGCGCGTAGCGCATCGGCCCGCTCCGCCGCTGTCGACTGCTTGTTGGCGAAGACGTCGGTCAGATTGGTAAGGACCTGGATCCGGGCGGCGTTGGCGTCGTACTGCGCCGCCAACTGCCGGTACACGTCGATGGACACAGGCCCAGCGACCGTGCCGAAGATCTTGCTCAGGTTGTTGGCACGGTTCTGGCTGCTGTTCATCGCGTCCTGCGCGGTCTGCGCGGTACGCATCGCATCGGCGTTCTCGATGATCGCCGCTCGAAGCTGGCGCAGCCGCTTCAACCGATCGCTGGTGGTGGTTGCCGCCTCGATCGGGTCGGTGAAGAACTGCTTGCGCCACTTGTCACCGACGACGTCGATCTCACGGTCAAGAACCGCGAGGATGGCGTCCATGTCGGACGCCGACCCGGTCGCCGCAGCGGAGAAGTCGTCGAAGCTGACGCCCAGTTCCCGGAGCGTGACGACTGCTTCCTGCAGGTCAGGGTTCGTGGCGACGATGCCCGCGAGGGCGTCCCTGGTGCCCTGCGCGGCGGCCTTGCCGGAGCGCGTGGCCTCGTCGTACGCCTCCCCGAGCTGCCCCAGGGCAACCTTGAGCGTCTCAACCTTCGATCGGTACTCGATCGTCGCGGCCACCAGACCGCCGACCAGAAGCGTCGCGGCCGTGACGGCCGCGCCGACGGGGCCACCCAAGAACCCGACCAGGGCACCGAGTCCACGCCGGGCCAGGCCGGCGCTCGCGTTGACCGCCCTGAGGGCGGTACCGAACTGGCCTGTCGTGGCGTGGGCCGCAGCCATCTGCGCCCGCGTCGTGCCGACCGCTACACCCAGGGCACCGAAGACCGCGGTACCACGGGCGACGACCGCGTTGACGGTTCCCTGCACCAGCCCGAACGCCCGCTGTGTGCCGCTGACCAGCAGCACCGCCGCGGCGAAGGTGCCGAGGGCGAACACGATGGTGGTGAGGACGCTGATCGGGATGGAGTTCAGGGCCTCGGTGAAGGCGACGAACCCGCGAAGGACCAGCTCGCCGACGGGGGCCGCGGCGACGATGAACCGGCCGACGAAGGTGACCAGTTCACCGATCAGGTCGACGACCCGAGGGCCGTTCTCCTGGATGTAACCCAGGAACCGCTCGAACGAGGCGTTGGTCCGCAGGGTCGCAGCCCACTTCGCGAACCGCTCAGTGAGGGCGACCAGGCCGCCGCCGATGTCCCGGTTGAACGGGGACAACGCCATGATCAACCCGACCAGCCCGGTCGCCACGTTGCGGCCGATCAGGTACAGCTCATGCAGCGTCGGGACACCTTCTTCGCCGATAAAGGCGAAGAACTGCCGCCAGGTGCCGTCAGTGGTGAGGAACCGCGTGGTCGCGGCCCACATATCACCGACCGCACCCGCCACCTCGCCGAGCCACCGGCTGAAGGCGGGCAGATACGGCAGCAGGGTCTCGATGGACTGCTGCACCCCCGGCAGCAAATTGTCCGCCGCCGAGGCTCGGAGCCGACGGAAATCGTCTCCCAGCCGGAAGATGAACCCGGCGAAGGCCGCCGCGGTGGGCGACAGCTTGGACAGGGCTTCGTTGAGGTTGTCGTAGGCGTCGCCGCCGGCGATGCCGGCGCGGGTCTGCGCCCGCTCGGCCTGACGGGCCGCAGTGGCGATCGACTCGTTGGCCTGGGCGAGGGAAAACGCGGCACGACGGGCCTGCTCCTGCTGAGCATGCCGCGCATCAGCGAGCCGGGTCTCCGCGTCGGAGACACGGCGGGCTCCTTCCAGCTGCGCCTTCAGAACCGCCTCATGGGCGCGCGCGACCGCCCGCTGGGCGTCGGAGACGCGCTGCTCGGCGTCGGCGATCCGCTCCCGGGCCCTAACAACCTGGTCGGAGCCCTCGACGCCCTTGCGGTCGTTCTCGGCCTGCTCGTCGGCAAGCTGCTTACCTTCGCGCTGCAGCTCCTGCATCTGCAGCAACCGCAGCTCGTAGGTGACACGAGCCTGCTCGCGTTCCTCCTCGGTGGCCCTCGGGTTGAGCAGGAACTTGTCCAGCTCCTCCTTGGCCTCCTTGACGTCGAGGGCGGCCTGCCGCTGGTTGAGCGAGTTGCGCTTCACCGCGGCGTCGAGGTCGGCGTATGCGTCGAGCGCGTCCTTGTACGCCTCAGTCAGCGCCTCGCGTGCCTCACGCACGTCGACGTGGGCGCGTTCGAGGTCGCGTTCCGCGTCGGCCTGCCGTTCGATCGCCGCCTGAACGGCCTCGGCGGCGTCACGGCGAGCGTCACCGATCGCCCGCTCGGCATCGGCTACGGCGCGGGCTGCCCGGCGGGCGGCTTCCGCGTTGTTGGCGCGGACATTGGCCAGTGACCGTTCGGCAGCCGTCATGGCCGCGATCGCGGACTCCTGCTGCTGGACGGACCGAGCGAAGCTCGCCTGACTCTTGCCGCTGTCGTCCTGCAACTGCTGCATGGCCTTGACTGCGTCACCGATACCACCAAAGCCAAGAACCATGGCGCCGATAGCCGCGCCGGAGGCGGCAGCAGCCGTGCCGATGAAGCCAACCGCAGCGGCGGCAGCGGCAGCCGTAGGAACCAGAACAGTTCCCAGCGAGAGGCTGCCGAAGATGAGCTTTTCGAGATGGGACAGCGATACCCGTGCGGACTCGCCGATCGCGTCGACCTCGCTACGGCCGGATGCCTTGACGTCGATACCGATCCGGTCACCGTCGAGCCGGGTAGCGAGGGTTTCGATCGCGGCAAGCTCGGCCGCGGCAGCGGCAGCATCGACGTGCACCTGGATGGAGGGGTCGTTGGCGGCCAACTCGACCAGTGCGGCCTTGATCTCGGCGATGCGGCGCATCGCCTCGGCCTCGTCGATGTCGACACCAACGGTGTGCTGCGACAGGTCACGCAGGTTGTCGCGCACAACGGCGATGGCCAGCATGGCCGGGCTCGGGTTGACGGCGAGGTCGAAGTCCGGCAACGAGTCCAGGGCAGACTGGAGCTGCTTGGCGACCTTGCCGGCGAAGGTGCGGCCGAATGCCTCCTCCGCCGCCCGTGCGGCACGCTCGGCGGCGCGCTGCGCGTCACGGACCGCCCGTTCGGCGTCGCGTTCCCGACGGGCAGATTCCCGCTGCTCGCGGCGCTTGTCAGCTGCGGCTTCTTCCTTCTCCTGCGCCGTGGCCGCATCGCGGGCCGCCTTCTCGGCGGAGGTGACCATCGAGTCGTAGAAGCGGTCGATGACAGTCATCGCCTGGTCGGCGTTGACGCGCAGCTCGACCGAGTCGGACTCGTCGGCAATGCGGGCGAGCGCCTCACGCACCGCGGCGAGACGCTGCAGCGCCTTCTCCTCGGTGATATTGACGCCAACCTGCAGCTCGGACAGGCGCTCAAGTTCACGTCGCAGCGCCTGCAGCTTCTGGGCGGCAGGATCGACGTCGATGTCAATGTCCGCGGCCGGCAGAGCGGCGATGGCCGCCTTCAGCTCCTGGGAGAGCCGGCGCGCGAAGGCACCGGCTCGTGCGTCGATGCCGGCCAGGAACGCCTCGGCCTCCGCGCGCGCGGCGGCAGCGTCCAGCTTGACCTGGATTGTCGGGGCGTTCTCTTCCAGCCGACGCAGGTCCTCCCGCAGGCGGCGAACGCGGCGCAGGATCTCGGCGTCGTTGACGCCGACCTTGACTTCCTGCTCACGCAGTCGCTCCAGCCGGTTGCGGATGCTGGCCAGCGACCGGTCGAACGACGTGGAGTCTGCGGTGATCTCCACCTCGGGCAGGGCCTGAAAAGCCGCCGCCATGCGCTGCTTGAGCGTGGTTTCGAAGTGGTCGCCGAACGCCTTGGCGGATCGGCGGCCGGCTTTGCTGGCCTCACCTTCGCTGCGCCTGCTGCCCTCACGGACGGCATCGACGAACGCCTGCGGGATCGCCTTCTCGGCCGCCGCGCCGACCTTGGCAGCGAGGTCCTTGGCGCCCTTCTCCAACTCCCGGTCGATGTGCTCGAAGGAGGGAACGATCTGGATGAAGGCCGTGCCGAGGTCGTAGGCCACCGGTCCACCTCGCTTTCAAGGCGGGGCCGGGCGGTCAGGCCGGAGATGTACTGGAGTGCTGCGTGGTGTGCGGAAGCACCCGAGCGACAAGGGAGCGGTGCCGGGACTGCCGGCGGCGCGCGCGAGCCCGGTCCAGTGCGGTTACCGGGCGGGGCAGCGGCTTGCTGCTGCCGGGCTTGCCGCCCTTGAGGGCGACGAGCACACGGATGACCTCGTTGACCAGGTCGTACAGGTCGGTGAGGCGTTCCAGCTCGGGTGTCCACTCCGACATGCGCTGCCGGGGCGGTGGGCTGGTCGGGCTGGTGGACAGGACCTGGTCGGCCCACGCGTCGTCGACGGTGAGCGCTTCGACGAAGTGCGAGTTGCGGGGCAGATGGTCGATCAGGTTGAGCAGCTTGCGCCAGCGGCGCGCTCGCCATTCGGTGCCCAGGTCGGTGCCGGGGTAGAAGCGGGGAAGGTCGGCCTCGATGGCTCGCCCGTACCTTGCGATCAGGCTGGCGAGCCGGCGGCTTCCCCCGGGCTCGTCAGGCCGTAGTGCGCCACGTAGCGCTCCATCAGCTTGTTCATCTTCCAGCTCGGCATGTCGCTGGCGAAGAACTCCTCGCGGTCGTCGGCGGGAAGCGCGAGGGTGACGAAGTAGACGGGGTCGCGCTGCGCGACGAGCAGTCGCTGCCAGTCGATTTCCTGCGGGTCGCTGAGCAGGTACCGGCGTCCCTTGTGCCGGAATGGGAACGGGCCCTTGGAGTCCTCGCGTTCCAGGCTGTCCAGGTCGAGGGCGACGTTGGTCTCCTCGGCCGCGTTCTCCGGAGTGTTCGGGGGTTCGGTGGTCATGGGGATGGCTCCTTCGTCGAGTGGGTTACTTGCTGGCGGATCCGCTGCCGGGCGTGCGCTGCGTGGACGGGCTGTCGGTCTGGCGGGTGGGCTGGCTGCGCTCGGGCTTCTCGACCCAGCCGTCGAAGGCGAGCGCGACGGCGTCTGCCGGCGAGTGGGCGACCCGCTCCTTGCCGTTCTTGGTGAAGGTCTTGGTGGCCTTGGGTGTGCGGGCCATCGATGTCTCCCTGTGGTCGCGGGGTGGGGTGGGCGTCGGGGGTGGTGGTCGGGGCGGCCCGTGCCCACAGCGGGCCGCCCCGACGTACGCGGGCACGCGAAAAGGGGGCGACGGTTGTCCGTCGCCCCCTTTTTCGTGTGCGGATTAGCTGGTGGCCTGGGTAATTCCCATTTCGTCCAGAAGTGCGAGCCAGCCCGGCCCAGCGAAGATCCACCGATGGCTGTAACCGGCCGAACTGTCATCGAAACCAGTGAATGTCATGGGGTAGGAGATCGGCTCGTCACCTTCGCCGTACTGCTGTTCACCGAATTCCGTGATACGCGCATTCGGCATGTACCGAGCAATGTAGATTTCACCGTCGCTCGATTCGTCGACGAACAGGCCGAGCACGTGGTAATAACGCGGGTTCGGCAACGTGGGCTTGGCGATCGACACCTCACCGGTCGTCACCGCGGCCGTCAGGCCGGTGGTGTCGACACCCGTGTACAGACCGATGGTGAGCAGGGACGTCTGCTGGGCGACCACCTGCATCGTGATGGTGTCCCGGGTGATGTCCTCACGGGTCGGCTCAGTCGAACCGAAGCTCTGCACCTGCGAGGATTCGGTGGTGCGACCGAATGTGGCGCCTGCGGTGGTCATCCACCCCAGGTCCTCCCATTCGGCCGGCAGCGCCACCAGATCTGCGCTGGCGCCAGAGGTGAGGGAGGTGAGAAGGTCGGCGGACTTTGGCGCGAGGAAAACGCTGCCGTCGCGGGCCTTGCGGATCAGCTCCTGCTTCTTGTCGCGGAGTGCGGAGTACGGCATGCCGTGCCCTTCTTGAGTCGAGGCATGAAAAAAGCCCCGACATGCGGGGCGGATGAGGATGTGGGCTTAGCTCGCGACGTATCGCCGCGAGACGACCAGGTAGGCAGCGCCGAAACGGCGCACCTCGGGGGCCCACGGCCGCTCGGTAGGCCCGGAGACACAGGTGATTCGGTCGAAGACGACCGGCGGCACGGCGCGCGGCGCGCCGGTCAGGAACTGGCGAACCCGCTCAGCGAGTGCCTCCGCGCCGTCGTCACCGCCGTACTGGTCGGCGAACACGTCGACCTCGACGGAGGCGTAGTCGTTGAGGCGATCACTGCCACCACCGCGGCGCGTGATCCGGATGAACGGCAGCACCTGTTGCAGGTCGTCTGGCGTTTGGGCGCCCGTATGGCCGGCGCCGCCGGCCAGCGGCTCCAGCAGCGTGGCCAGCGCACGCTGCACGTCGGGGAAGCGGCTCCACGGGGCGGTCACTCGGGATCCAGCCGTCCGTCGATGCTGTTCAGGAAGTCCAGGGTCCGGCTCAGAATCCCGTAGCCCCTGGTCTGGACGACCCGGCCGTCCTTGGTGGTGCGGGCGGTGCCGAACTCGACGATGATGGCGTGTGGTGCGGTGTTGGCCAGCCGCCCGACCGCCCGGGTGAGCGGCCACTCCGGCGTGATGCCGTGCACGACCTCGACCTCGACCTCGAACGAGTCCTGGTAGTGCCGCTTGTCCTCCTCGTCGCTACGCAGTCCGCTGGACAGCGTCTCCGCGAACGTCTTGGCCACCTGCGCGTGCTCGTTGACCATCCGCCGGCATTCCGGGCCGACCGCGAGGGCCTTTACACCGCCGCGGTTGAGTTTGAAAGCGAGCAGGCGGGCCATGAACGCACCCCCTTGTCAGCCGGTGACCTGACGCAGCAGGATCACGACGCCCGCGCGTCCCCAGTCCTGCGGCTTGCCGGCGACCTCGTACACCTCGCCACGCACGCGGATTCGGTCGGTGGGGCGGACGTCGACGCCTGGGGGCGCGTAGATGGTGGCGTCCGAGTCGACCTGCATGGCGGCGATCTGGTTTTCAGTGGACGGACCGGGGGCGAACAGGCAGCCGGGCACGAGGGTTTCGATCGCGGTGCCCGGCAGCGGATCACCGAAGGCGTCACGCCCGGGGGGCCGGATCACCGTGATAGTCACCTGGTCACCACCAGCGGCCATACCGGTCCCTCACTCGCTGCAGGTCACGAAACCGGTGTGCGGGACTGTCGCCCCAGGTGACGTCGGCCAGGCCCGGATGGGCCATGACCGTGCCGACCTGCAGTGCCTCTCCGGTGCCGGCCGGGGCCATCAACGCCATCTCGCTGTCGCTGATCACCAGAAGGCCAGCGGCGACGGTGGTGTCGTACGTCCGCGAGAACGGACCGGTGGTTTCCGCGCGCAGACCGTCCGGGTTGCGCAGGACCCGCAACACCATGTTGATCACAGCCATCGCGGGCGCGTCTGCGGGAATCGACCCGTCGGCGACCCGGTCGGTCAGGTCCGGAAACCGTGCGCGCAGCATCTCCGAGGCACGCCGCAGCAACGCCGCGGTGAGGGTCTCCTGCGCGGGTGTCATGGTGCCGAACAGTTCTGCGACCTCACCGACGGTCGCCAGCGGCGGCGGGCCGCTGAGGGAGCGGGCCCGCACGAAGTACCGTTCGACGGCGTTGACTGTGCCGGAGGCGTGGAAGCGGGCCTCCCACACGCCCTCGCTGGCGGGCGCGAACGTGTACTGGTGCGCGCCGGGGGTGGTGCCTGACTCAGGCACCGCAACGGAGTCCAGGACGGTGCTGCCGTCCGGGTCGTACCACGACACGGTCACGGTGGCGCCCGGGGTGGTGGTGAAGGTCAGCTCGACTGCGTCCCCGACGTCGACAACACTCACGCCGTCCTCCTCACGCTGCCGCTGGTACCGGCGGGGCCGCCGACGCGCGCACCACTCGCGACGGCAGAAGCGGCGGCGGGTGTGGGCGCTGCGGTCATCCGTTGGGTTGTCTGTGCGGCGGCCGTCGTGCTGGTGATCCCGGCAGCCGCGACACGGGCAGTGCTTGCGCTGGTGGTGACGGCGACGGGTGCCCCTGCGGCAACCCGCTGGGGGATCTGTGCGGCAGCGGACGTGCTCGTGCCGGCGAGGGGCCGCAGTTGCACCGGGGGCACGGCGAGCGTGAGGTCAGCCGGCGTGAGGGCCACGGTCACCTGCTGCGGCTCGGCCGACAGGTGCGCGGCGGTCAGCTCCAGCGGCGCCGAGGTCAGCGTCACCACCACGGCAAGGGGTGTGGGGTGTACTGGCGTGGCGGTCAACGTGAGTAGCGCTGACGCGAGCGTCCGGTGCACTGCTCCCGGCGATGGGGAAACAGTGCCGGGCGTCAGCGCAAACGCGGCCGGTGTCAGATCCACGGTTGGGCCGCCCTAGCTGGCACGCAACAGGTCGGCGATGTTGATGTTCAGCCCGCCGTCCATTGGCTGCGGGAACCCGGTGGTGAAGATGGCCAGGACGTCGCGGGCGGCGTCGGACGCACCCGAGCCGTCGATCAGGGCGACGCCTTGGGCGGTCACGCCGGGTGCCGCCGCGTAGGACAGGTTCGCGTAGTCCAGTGCTGCCCGGTTGTTGACGTCGTCCTCGGCGACTGTGGCACCGCCGAGCCCTTTGCGTTCGGTGTGGATGGCGACGCCTGCGATCGCGTCGAGGTCGGCGACGGTGTTGACGGTGGCGCTGTTGACGCCGACTTGGGTGCCGGTGATGACGATCAGCTGGGCGTTGGTCCCGAGCGTGGTCATCAGCGCCAGCAGCGCCCGGTACTTGCCACGGTTGGTGACGGTCTCTGCCATGGGTGTCTCCGCAGCGATCGAGCACGCGGGTCAGCGCTCGGGGGTGGTGCGCACCCGGGCCCCGCTCGTGTGAGCGGGGCCCGGGTGGCGGGATGTCACTGCCCGGCAGGCTCGATCACGCCTGCCTGCTCGCAGGCGGCGATGATCTCGTCGCGGGACGCGCCCTCGTCGACCTGGACGCCCTGGGTCGCGGCGAACGCGGCCCAGGCGTCTGCGCCGGAGCCCTTGCCCGCGCGCGGCGGGGCTGGGACCTTGATCGCGCCGTCGCCGTCGCCGTCGCCGTCAGTGGCGGCGGCCACCTCGTCCGGGGTCATCGCGTACTCGCGGGTGGCCTGCGGGTTCGTGCGGTCCACCGGCTGGGAGCCGGGGCCGTACACGACACCGCCCTCGGCCGTGAACGGGGCCTTGCCGCCCTCCCACGCCTTCGGGTTGGTGACGCGGCGGGCAACGTCGTCGGGCACCTCGTCGTCCGGGCCGTATGACCGGCCGCCGACGTGCACGGTCGACGCGAGACGTACGCCCGCGCGGGTGCCGGCCTTGCGTGTCTTCGCCTCCTTGGGCTCCGGCTCGTCGTCGGTGGCCCACGCCTTGGGGTTGGTGATCAGCTCGGCCACCTCGGCCGGGACGTCGTCGGCCGGGCCCCAGGCCCGGCCGGCGACGTACACGGTGGTGGCGAGCCTCTTCGGCTTCGCCATCAGCTTTCGGCCCCCGATCAGAGGACGTCGGCGACCATGAGCCGCCGCGGGTTGGTGATCAGGGGCATGCCGACGGCGCCGACCTTGGTCCAGACCCGCAGCGGGTCGCCTTCCTTGAGCACGACACCGACGAGGCCGGGCAGCTGGGTGAACTCCAGCGACGGGTTCTGGCCGGCGGCCAGTTCCAGGGCCTCGGCGGTGATGCCCCACGCGGTGTAGCCCAGCGAGCTGGGGTCGGCCGGCAGGAAGATCACCCGGTCTTCGGCGATGACGCGGGTGTCCACGTCGTCGACGTCGATGCGGGTGTCGTACTCGACCAGGACCGGCAGGCGGTGTGCCTGCAGGATCCGGTTGAGCTGGTCCTCGGTGACCAGCGACGGCACGCCGGCGAGGCTGCCGGCCAGCTCCCGGATCTCCTGGGACAGCAGCAGGTTGCTGATGACGGTGGAGGAGGTGAGCATGTAGGCCGGGCGGACGCCGTTGGCGTCGACGTAGGTCTTCACCCACGCCTTCAGGTCGGTCAGCGGGCTGGCGTTGGCAGCGTCGGACCAGACCGTGCCGGCGGTGACGGTGTGCCCGGCGGGCGCACCGAAGTTGGCCTCCAGGGTGAGACCACCCTCGCCGGTCAGCGTGAACTTCCAGTCGGTCAGGACGTCGCCGCGGGCCAGCTCCATCCGGTTGTAGACGTAGCGGGTGTTGTTGGCCGCGTCGTCGTAGATCGCGTCGACGTAGCCGTTGCGGTTGTCGCCGCCGGTGCGGATGCGCTCCAGCATCAGCCGCTCCTGCTCGCCCAGAACGCTCTTGATGCCGAGCGGGGGGAGCTTGACCCGGCTGCGCTGGAAGCGGTCACGCTCGGTGACGGCGGTTTCAGCGTCCCAAGATCGGAAACTCGCGGCGCGGTTGACCCGCGTCACCTGGTCGAACGCTGCCTCGATGTCCGGAACGAACCGGTCGGGCAGGAAGCGGTTGAGCATCAGCTCGGCGGGCGCGGGAACCTCGCGGACGAATCCGGTGAGGACGGCCGGCTCGATGAAGTCATCGACGATCATTAGTCAGCAGCCCCCTCTCACTGGAACCGGAACTTGGCGGCGAGGTCGGTCTTGGCGGCCGAGTCGAGGCCGTGGTTGGCGGGCAACTTGGCCTCGCGGATGACGCCCCGCCAGTGCAGGGGTGCGCCGACCTTCGGTCCGCCGGTGCGGACCTTGGTGGAGTTGAAGAGGAACCCGACGGCCGTTTCCAGGCCGTTGGTCAGCCCGTTGTTGTAGGGGCCGTAGAAGCCAGTCGCGGTGACCCGGCCCAGCACCGTGCCGGAGGCGATGTAGCCGTCCGGGAAGTGCGTGGCCTCGGTGAAAAGGGCAGGGTCGAGGGTGATTCCCTGGGTGACGTCGGTGCCGTCACGGGACCCCAGCCACGACCGGTCCTCAGCGACGTACTCGTCGGTGGTGACCGAAATGTCCATGCTGGACGTGTCCTTTCGAATGCTGGATGCGCCCAGCGCGGACGCGCGCTACGGCGCGGGCGCGGGCTGCTTTGCGGTGCCGAATCGCTGCTGCGCGATGAGCCGGCCGGCCTCGATGCCGCTTGGGCCGGTCGTGCGAGGCGTGCCCTGGCCCATGTCGACCCGCGCGGCGGGAGCGGCCGGGACACCCGTGGCGGGCGTGCCGGTGCTGGCGGCGGGGTCGGGCGGCGGCGTGGTTGTCGTCGCCGGGGCGGGCAGAAGCGCCACGAACTGGGACACCTTGTCGGCATCCACCGCGTGATCGGCGGTCAGGAACTGGGACAGGTTGAGGTGCGTGAGCAGGCCGTCGACCTGTTCCTTGGTCATGCGGTCGCCGACAGCCATGCGGATGTGCGCGTCGGCGAGCTGCAGGCCGTACTGCTGCTGCGCGGCCGTGCGGCCACGCTCCTCGGCGGCGGTGAGCGCCTGGCGGTAGGAGTCCTCGTTGGCGGTGGCCTTCGCCCGCAGGTCGTCGAGTTCGCCCGGCTTGAGGCCGAGGGCGGCCAACTGCCGGTTCTCGTGCTTGCGGGACTGCGCCTGCCAGTAGGCGACCTGGTCTTCCAGGGGCAGCTCACGCCAGGGGGTGGTCGCCTTCTGGGCCGTGTCGGCCGAAGGCGTCGGGGCCGGTGGGGAAGCCGGCGTGTTGGCCGGCTGGAACACCTGAGCGGGGGTGGGAACCGGCGCCGGAGCCGGCGTCGGCGCTGGCGTTGGGGCCGGCGCTGGCGCGGGGGCCGGCGTCGGCGTCGGCAGCGGTTCACCAACCGGCTGCGATCCGCCCTTGACGGGCCAGATCGGCTGAGGTCCGGTCTCACCCGGTCGCGGCCGGCGCAAGCCGAGAGCGGTCAGGCCGGTACGCGGGTGGATGGGCAGGGTGGTGTGCATGGTCTCCCCGTGTCGGGTAGTGGATGGCGCCCGTGGCGGGCATGAAGAAGGCCGCCTCGATGGGCGGCCTGGGAGAGGAGTTGATGCGGTTAGAGCACTTCGCAGAACGTGACGCCCCGCGGTGTGCGCAGCCGGATCGGTCGGACACCGGCGATGCCGTCGACCTGGTGGCCGTAACCCATGTGAGGAGCGGTGTCGTGGAAGCCGACGATGGCGCCGGCGGCAAGCCAGGGCCGGTACCGCTCGAACTCCGGCACGCGAAGCTCCAGCAGCGAGTCGAACCAGGCGAACCCGATCGGCGCGGCCGGGGTGAACTCCAGCGAAGGGCGGGCCACAACGGTCACGGGCAGCCCGTCGCAACGGGTGCGGGAGTGCGCGACCTTGACAGGGTCGATCTCCAGCGAGTCGAGGTGGCCGTGTCCGTTGGTGGCCAACGCGCGGCCGACCGCCTCGGCGGTCTGCCCCCAGCAGGTGCCCGTCTCGACGACGTACTCGGGCTGCAGGGCCCGCACGAACGCGGCCACCAACTCGGTGACCTCAACCTCGGTCGAGTAGGCGTCGGATGCGGTCCACCACTGCGGGTGGGGGCAGAAGTCGCTGGGCCGGGTCCACCGCGATTCGGGACCGGGGTGCGGCCAAGGCCCGTGGAAGGGGTCGTTCACCGCTGCTCTCCCTCCGACGCGTCGACGCCGAGGCGTTGCGACAGGTAGGTGCCGGCGGTGACCACGTGGGTTTTGATGTGGCCGACCTGCACACCCGTGTGCACGTGAACGGGATAGCCGCACGCGCGGGCGCGAAGGCAGAACGTCAGATCCTCGCTGACGCGGCCGGCCGGGTTTTCGGTCTCCTGAAACCACGGGTATGCGACCGAGAAGCCGCGCGCAGCGACGGTCTCGAACACTGTGCGATGCACCAGCAGGAACGCCGCACCCGTGCCGTCGACTTGGTACAGCGCGTTGGGTGGCCACGAGTGGAACCGGAACAGTCGCGGGAAGCCGCCGGCGTCCTCGGCTTCGAACAGGGTCGGCCACACGGCCCCGCTGTCGAACTCTTTGGCGAAGCACAGCCCACCGACGATGGGCGCGGCGTCGGGGTGCGCGTGCGCGAGCAGGGTGGTGACGTCTTCTGGTGTCCACACCATGTCGGTGTCGACCATCAGCAGCCAGTCCGCGTGGGTGTCCAGGAACCAATTCACGAGCCGATTGCGGGCGGCGGCGACGTTGGCTCCGCTGCGCACCTGGGTCCAGCCCGCCAGCCGGCAGGCATCCTCACGGTCGGTGGCGATGGTGCGCAGCACGCAGTCCATGAAGTCGCCGTGCACCAGGTCCGGGCGTACCCAGCCGATGACGACGTCTTCCATCACGGTCGGCACCTCGGCAGGCTGCGGAGTGTTCACGCGGCCACCTCGGCCTCGACGGTCCAGTCGTTGCGGTAGCGGTGGCGAGTCACGGTGACGGCCAGGTTGGCGACTGCTTCGGCCGGCCAGCCGCCCGTGCGCACCGCCTCCTCAGACACGCTCACCCCAGACCCGTAGATCCGGCGACCGTCGTGGCGGCGGGTGGGGACGCCGCGTGGGGCCTCCCAGTCCACCGACCAAGACAGGCGCTTGCGTCCGCGTTTGCGCCCGAAGGTTCGGCGCTGCAGTTGCAGGTGCACCGGGTGTTCGTCGCCGTGAGGCATGCGCAGGGTCGCAGTGACGGCCGCGCCCTGGTTGGCGTAGCTGTAACGCTTCTCCCCGAGCAGCAAGGTGCGAGGGTCGATCTGCAGACTTCCGTGCCGCCACCGCGGCTCCGTACCGGACCTGCTCGACCATCCGTCACGCAGGGTCCACAGCCGCCACCACAGGTGCCCGCTGTGGGCTTCCAGCTCGATGACCCGCGACTCGTAGCCGACCGGGTTGAGGCGGCGTTGCAGCCAGGTGCCGAACCGCTCGGTGTGCAAGTAGAGCGACGCCCACCACAGGTGCAGACTCGCGGCGAGTGTTTGCTCGGAGCCGCCGTTGCCGACCTTCAGCGTGAACCCGAGTCCGCGCGGAGCCCGCGCGAGGACCACGAGTTCGCCGCCGAGCGTGCCGGTCGGTTGGGCTGTGAAAGGGCCGGGCAGCTGCGGGCCGGACTTGTAGAACGCGAACGCCGCGTCGGGATCCACCGGCGGCGGCACACCCCACGGGCCGGTGTAGCGGTCGCCGACATTCCACTGCTGCGCGTCGAGGCTGCCCTGCGGGTCGGGGCGCACGCCGCACCGGTCGCAGACCACCCACCGGACTGGGGTGTCGTGGACCGACAGCGCCGCGGTGCCGTCGACGACAGGACGGTGACCGACCAGCCGGCAGACGAGCATCAGCCGCGGCAAGCCGTTGAGCCAGAGCCCCCTGTGTGCGAGCGGGTACCGCGTGCCGTCGCGGTCCCGATGGTTGATTGAGTAGGCGAACACGCTTACCGCGTCCGCTCCGTCAGCAACCGCACCCGGTCGCTGGTGGTTTCGCCGCCCTGCTGGAAATGGAACGTGGGGCGGGCGGCCACGTGCTGGTCGAGCCGCTTGGTGATCAGGTCGTCGAGCATCAGCACGATGTCGTGGACCGTCTTCTGGGTGGCGGTGTTCTCGACGACCTCGACGCGGCGGTCGACGACGAGTCCGTCCTTCGCGCCGACCATGTGCGCGAAGTTGCGGAACGTCTGTGCCACGTCGGTGTCGTCGCGGGTGGCACCGTCAGGGTCGGGTGCGTACTCGTCGAGAACCAGCGCGAAGCGAGCGATCTCCTCCCCGTCGACGGTCTCGTCGGGAAGGTGCAGGACCTGAATGCGCATGTGTGGGCTCCAAGCTGGGGGATGCGCGGGGATGTGGACAGGGCCAGCCGGGCGCGCATCCCCTCACGCCCGGCTGGCCCTGGTCTTTGGAGGTGGCGTCTTACTCGTCGCGGCCGAAAGCCGAGTCGCGGGCACGACGCAGGACGCGGATCGCGCGGTTGATGCCCTCGCGGTCGAACGTGCCCCACACACCCTTGAAGTCGGCCGGGGTCTGGTTCTCGCCGGTCAGGTGGAAGGCGAGACTGCGTCCGTCGTGTGACTCGACGCCCACCTGGACGTGGCCGCCCGGTTCCCATGCCACCTGCAGGTCGTACATGCCGACCTGGTCGTAGATCCGTTCCTTCGGCATCACGCCGTTCTCCCATCGCGGGATTCGCCCTGGTCCCCGGGCGTCGGGCATCCGCCATCTCGGCGGGGTCTGCTACGCCGCGGCGGCCATCTCCTCGCGTACCTCGTCGATGACGCGGTCGAGGTAGTCGATGGCGGCGGCGAGACGTGTTTCGCCGGCCTCGAACCGGCGGCGCGCCTCGTCGGCGTCGCGTAGGAGGCCGGGCAGCCGTTCTTCGGGGGTGAGGATTCGTCCGGTCCGTGACTGCTGCACGGCCTGACGTGCGCTGCGGCGCCGTTTGCCGGTGCGCAGGCTTTCCGGGGCTTCAGCGAGGATCGGACCGAGTTCGCCGTCTTCGGTGATGACGGCGCGCACGTACTTCAGGGCGCCGCGCTGTCGCCGTCCGCCGCCGGTGCTGCCGGCTGCCGTGTACAGGCGGTCCAGGTCTTCGCGGTTGAGTTGCAGTCCAGGGTCAGCGATGCCTCGGATCGGCAGGACCTCGCAGTTGCAGTTCGCGTGGATCGGTTTGAGGTCGCGACGGCGGTACACCCTGTCGGCGGCGACGATGCACAGGCCGCAGGAGGTGCGGCTGGCGGACAGTTCCGGTCGTAGCACTCGCCGCCAGCCGGTGATCTGCTGGTCGTCGACGACGCGGAGCACCTCGTACTCCTGCTCGCGACTGGCGAGGGCGATGTCGGTGTCGGCGAGCACCCTCGCCCGTTCCAGCGCCAGATCGCGGGCCTTGGCGAGGGTGGCGCCGTTGGCGACCTCGAACCGGTAGGTGGCAGCGATGCGCGAGTAGACCTGCACCATGTCGGCGGGTCGTGTCTGCCGCAGCTCGTCGCGGACGCGGATGGCCGGCCCGTCGCCGCTGGTCGACCGGCCTTCCGGTCGTGGTTGCATGCCTTCGCCCGGTTCACGGAACAGGCGGTCGACGTCCAGGTCGCCGTCGGGGATGACCTCTTCGTCGTCGACGTCGTCGAGCAGGTCGAGCAGATCCTCGGTGAGCTGGCGACGCAGCCTGGTGACGTCGACGGCTCCGATGGGCCGGTGGGGGCGACCGGTCATCGTGGTGAGCACCCGGGCGAGGTACGCGTCGGTGACCTCGGCCATGCGTCGCTGTGCTGGCTGGATGATGCGCAGCGCGTCCAGCGCCGCGACGACGACCTCCAGGTGGTCGTACCAGTTGCGCAGCGCGCGGAACGCGGCGAGCACCCCGTTGATCGCAAGGTCGGTGAGCTGCTGGCGGATTGCCGCCTGCGTCTGCACCAGGGCGTAGATCTGCGCGAGTTCAGCGGCTGTGAGCTGCCCGTCTGCGGTGGGCACCGGCTCACCCCCAAAAAAGTTCGCCGGCGGAGTTCACGCTCGGGCCGTTTTCGGGCTCTTACTGGTATGAGCGATGTGCAGCCCACCAGTCAGTCCCTGTTGGTCGCCTTCCTTCGAGCCCCCGATTCGGAGGACGGCGAGTGTGCCCTGGTCCAGTTGCTTGCGCGTGGCTTCACCGCCCGCGACCTGCTTGCGTGCGTCGAACGGTTGGAGGCCGTCTTCGCGGACCCGGGTCAGCGGGGCGAGTAGATCGGCTGTGCCGGTCGTCGCGTTACGACGCGACGGTGGGCAGTCCCTGAAGCGGCGTGGCGAGCGGGTCAGCCGGCGTCGGCACCTGCGGCATGGTCACCGCGGCGGCCGGCGTCGGCTGCTGGCGCCGCGCTTGGAGCCCAGGGGGTCCCTGCGGAGCCAGCTCGCTGCCCTGCAGGGCGGCGATCTGCGCGGCGAGCTGCGCCTCGAACAGCATCTCGTCGGCGCGTTCGCTGGCCATGCGGTCGATGTCGCCGGGTGAGTAGCCCCAGATGTCGGCCATTCGGGTCCGCCAGGGGATGTCCTGGCCTTTGCTGGCCGCGTCGGCTCGCTCAGAGAGGGAGAGTCGCTGCGGCGATCGCCACAGCACCTGAAGCTTGGCGAGGTCGGCGCGGTCCACCTGCCGCAGCTGCTGAAACGCCAGGGACATGACCCAGGCCCAGGGGTGGCTGGTGCGGGTGATGCGGTCTTCGACCTTGAAGACCAGGCCCTCGCGCTGCAGCATCGCGCCTTCAGCCGACTGGTTGGCTCCGGAAGGCATGAAGGTGTGCATCGGGGTACGGGAGACGGCCGCGAGCTGCTGAATGTCGTCCTTGGCCTCGTTGAGGATGCCGTCAAGGTTGACCTGCCCGGATTCCCAGATTTCCGCGCTGGCCGGCAGCAGCCACAGCGCGGCCGGGTCCATGCTGAACACCTGGCTGTAGTCGATCTGCTGTCCGGCTTTCGGATGATCCTTGGGGTAAACGGTAGGAACACCCCGAATCGCCCTCTGTCGATATGCCTGGAGGGTGCTGATCGTCATCCGGTGCAAGATCACGTTGTTGATCCGCGAGAGCAGATCGAGGTGGGGCTCGAACTCGCCCATCTCGTCCTCGTTGGTGAACCGCACCACCGGCATGCGGCTGTGCGGCAACACCTGCCCATCCGGTCCCCCGCGTTCGGTGTCCCATTCCCATGTGCGCGGGTCGAAGGCCATCAGCAGGGCGCCGGCGTTGTGCTCGTTGCGGCGCTTGGCCACGAACACCCGCCCCGGCATGTACAGGTAGGCCCGGTCGACGCCGTCGACGTCGTCGTGCAGCACCTTCAGCGCGGCCTGCAGCCGCCACGGGATGGTGGGGTCGGGCTCACCGACCATGCTCTGCGGGTCCTCGGCGGTGATGATCGGGGCGCCGGTCTCCTCGTCGATGTCACCGACGACGACGTACGCCTCCCCCATCGTGAGCATCAGCTTGTGCACGTCCGACGAGCGAACGTCCATGCCCGCGCGTCGCCACAGGGCAGCCGCCTCGGCGTCACCGGTTTCGTCGGCGTCGACGGCGGTCCGGAAGCCGGTGGGGGTCATGCGCTCGGTGACCGCGCCGACGATCAGGCCGGCGAAGTTGGAGCGGGACTGCTTGAGGAAGATCCTGAACGACTCGCGGGCGGCCTCCAGCCCGTCGGGTAGGGGGGCCTCACCGCGACCGAAGTCGTAGAGCAGCCTGAGCCGGTTTCGGCGCCTGCGGTCGGCGAGCTGGTTCATCAGCCGCTGCATCCACCAGCCCGGGGAGCGCCGCTGACTGACGTCGATCGCCACCGACACCCTCCTCTCGGCTGGGTCGAAGGCTTGGTACGGTCACGTGCGGTTCGGTCCCGCCAGCGCACATCTGTCGGCGCCGGTCGCTTCCCGCTCGGTCCGCAAGGGTTCAGGCGAGCGGGGCGGGGTCTCCCGCTGTCACGGGAGACCCCGCAACCCTCAGCGCACGCGGACCGGCACGAAGCCTTCGTCGGCGCGGGGCTGGACGCCACCGGCGACACAATCGCCGCGGGCTTCGAAAGCGAGCGTGGCCGCGACCGCGCCATCGATCTTGCGTGGGCTCTTCGGGTAAGGCTTGTGGATGGTCTCTCCGACGCGTCCGGTCGAGCGGCGGCGAGCGTTGAGGATGTGGGTGCGCAACGTGACCGCGCGTTCCTTCTCCTCACCCACCAGGTCGTGCTCGGGTGTGTAGGACAGTGCCTCCGCGCGGACGGCTTCGTAGAAGCGCTCCAGCGCCGCGACCATCGCTCTCGGGCGGTTCGTCCACCATTCCAGGGGCTTGCCCTGGCTTGCCTTGACCCGCATGAACTCGCCCCATTCGCGGGTCCACTTGTCCACCAGCTCTTGGATGTACGGCGGGTCGGCGTAGAACGCGGCGACCTCGAAGCGTTCCATCGCGGCGGCGACGGCAGCGTCGACGGCGGTGGTGTCGACGCGCCAGTCGTCGCTGAGGTCGTCTTCCGGCTTCTGCCAGCAGCCGAGCAGCTCAAGATGCCCGTCGGACACGCGGCAGGCGACGAGGGCGACCGAGTCCCAGCGCAGGGCGCCGTCGAGTCCGAGGGTGACCTGGTCGCCGTCGACGAGGCGCTTCTCCGGCCGTGCGCACGCGGCCCACTCGTGGGCCTTGATCCAGGCGTCCGAAGCGCTCGTTTCGGCGTTGAGGAAGTACCGGCGGGAGTCGGCTTCCTTCTTCCGGGGGTCGTAGAACTCGTCGATGATGGCGTCGATGTCCTGCCAGGCGATGGCCTCGCCGAACGCTTCCTCGATCGCCTTGCGGAGCTGGTCGGTCTTGGTGAGGTCCTTGCACTCGCCGTAGCGGTGGTCGTAGAGCAGGCGGGAGCGTCGTGTGCGGCCGGCCTTGATGGCTTCGGCGAGCTGGTAGGTGCCTTCGGCGACGCTGTTCTCGCCGGGGGCGAACATGGTGGTGGTCTCCAAGTACCAGGTGCCCTCGGCCTTGCGCTTGATCAGGTTCCGGCTCGTCGTCTCGTACATAGACCTCAACTCGGGCGTTTTGTACAAATGCGACTCATCGAAGATCACCATTGTCTCCAACCCGCCGTCCTTGGAGGCCGACGACGCGGTTGACGGGCGAATTTCGCCACCTTGCGGCAGGTAGACGCGCGTGAGACCGGCATCCATCCCCGGGATGTGGGAGAGCAGGCACTCGTCGTTGGTCAGGTTGAAATAGACCGAGTCAAAGACGTTCCCGGTCTGTCCTTCTTCCGTGGCCATGATCCGGACCATCGGGTCCTTGACCGGCTTGCCCATCGGTTCGCCCGGTTCGTACCGGTACACGAACCCGAGGCCCCAGGGATCGCGGTAGACCTCGCCGCCCTTGGCGAACCCGGCAAACCGGCAAGGGCCGAGCGCTTCGAACAGGGCAAAACGTGCCGCAATGCCCGATTTATCACAGCCCTTGGGACGTGAGTAGAACACGGAATCGTAGGGCATACGCCCCTGAGCAGTCAGCGCGTAGCAATCGACAACGAAACCCATCATTTCGTCGCCGTGGACTACGGGCTGACCTTGCACACCACCCCTGCCGTGCCGGCAGAAGTGCTCCATCCAGGCGTTCGCCAGCCATCCCAACGAGCGGACGCGGGTGGTGCCGGGGGCGCGCACCAGAGTGCGCGGCACGGGTCAGCCCGCCGCTACGCGCGCGCGCCGCGAGTCGAGCGGAACCACGTTTCCGCCTGACGCTGCCGCCGCCTCCGGGACCGCCTCGTCCACCTCGTCGGTCGGCGGATCCACGTACCGGATCATCAGCTTCCGACGCGCCTCACGCGTCGTGCCCATCTGATCCTCGCGGCGGCGAATCTCCGTCGACTTCGTCGAGTGCACGACGCCGCCGTGGTACTCCATCCACCAGTCGTTCTTCATGTACGCGGTTTCGACCGCGAACACCCAGTCGCTGGGCTCCCACAGGACGCAGTGCGGCATCCTGCGCACCTGCTCCCACCACGCCTCCACCTCGGGCAACCACTTCGGGCCGCCACGCCTCGGCTTCGGCAGGTCCAGCGCAGGCCCTGTGTAGGGCTCGTTGACAACCTCGGTCCAGTCACCGGACGTGGAGCGTCCGTGCTTGTTCGCCTTCGGGGTCGGCCCAGGCTTGGCCATGCTGATCAACTCCCGTGTCGGGAAGCAGCGCGCCCCCATGGCGGGAGCGGCGAGAAGAGTGATGTGCGAAAGGTCAGAGCCGGGCGATCGGCGTCTCGACGGTCAGCGGAACCTCGTCCAGGTCCGCGCCCTCGATCACCACATGCAGCGCCTGCGGGTCATCGGTCACGAACATCCGCGCCAGCCGCACACCCGGGGGCAACTGCAACGCGGTGGCCAGCTGCGGAATCGAAACCACGACTTTCGCCCGCCGTGAGGTCTGCGGGGCTACACCGCGGGTCAGCTCATCGCACGTCGCACAGTCGCGGTGCGCGGCCACCACGTTCGGGTTACGCGCCATGTTGCGCAACGTCACGACCGCATCCAGGCGCATGTCAGCGTGCACTTCGTCAGGCGCGAACGGGCTGTACCGCTTCCCGTCCGACACTGGCTGGCCGGTCACGGCTCGCCGTCCGACAGCACCTCGACATAGATCGGAGGCTCGGAGTACCGGTCACGCCGGCAACCCATCTCGGCCGCCCGCCGCACCGCCGTCAACGGCGAGACGCCGTCGTCAAGCAACACGTCCAAGGCACCCATCGCCGGGCCCTCGCCGGAGCCGAGCGCGGCCCGACCGTCCGGGTGCGCGCATGCGGTCGAGTGGCTCAGCGACCAGAGCCGACCACCCCAGCCCAGCAGCACACTGCCGTCCATCTTCCCGTTGTCGACCAGGCCGGCTTCCACAGCGATGTCAGTGACAGCTCGGGCCACCGCATGCGCCCAGGCGTCGGCGTCCTCGCCGGGCTTCGGCACCGCGTCAAGCTTCAAGTCGGCAGCGATACACCCCGGCAGGCCACCGAGGCCGCACACACCCAGGAGCACCTGGTCGTTCCCGGCCGGCAGCCGGAGCAGCTTGCGAATGCCATCAATGACGGGCCGCTCGTACACGTTGGTGCAGCTGTCCGCCGCCATGTACACCGTGCCCGCCACCGCGGCGGCAACGACCGTGGTCAACGGCCTACCTCCTGGGACCGGCCACGCGCACGGCGCGCAGCCCGCTGTGCGTCCTGCTCGGCCTGCCACTGCGCGAAGGACCGCCCAGCCTGCCGGCGCCGGAACGCGGGGATGTTGTTCGCCGGGATCCCCACCAGCGGCGGACCCACAACGGCGAGAAGATCGGAATCCGACTGGTCGGCGTACCCGGCGGCGGCGAGCTGCTCGCCGTCGGGGAAGACGTCAGCGACCCGGTCACGCGTCGGATCGAGCAGCGCGTCCTGTCGACCGCCGAAGCTGTAGACCCACCGGAAGTTGGTCGGCGGGTCGGGCTCCACCAGGCGGCGGAACCGCTCCACTTCTTTCGTGTAGGCGTAGAACGTCACCTGGGGCCGCGCGCGGGCGATGTCCAGCCACGCACGCAGGTAGTCGTCGGAGAAAAAGTCGCCGGCGTCGTGGATGCGCACCCACCCGTCAACGTGACGCCTGTGGCCGGTCTCGTCGAGCATCTGCGCGTACCAGCCAGGCAAGTCGTCAAGGACGTAGGCAAGGTTCGCCTCGTGCCGGGCCAAGACGTTACGGAAGCGGTAGGTGCCGTTTCGGGCGTAGCAAACCTGCGCGCACACACCGGCCGACGGGCAGGTGTTGTACGTGCGGCCGTCGGCGAGCCGGCCCGCCCACGCGGGCAACGTCCAGTTCCACACGCCGATCCGCCGGAGATCCTTGTTCTGCGTGAGCAGACGCGCCGGGCGAGGGTTGGTCGACATGCTTCGCCGCCCTCCCGAACCATCGAGCGCGGACGCAAGGGGCACGGCAGGCTGGGAATCAGCGCTACAGCAGACCCGGGTGCTTCTCCGGGGGCCTGCGCACGCGCGCTCGCGCGGCGTTGCCCTCCCGGCTGCTCTTCGTGGCGTGATGCCCAGGGCACAGCCACTGCAAGTTCGCGAGAGAGTGATCCGGACCAGGAGTGATGTGGTCGCACTCGCGACCAGGCAGCGAGCACCGGCGGCCGTCGTCGTCGATCCACTCGCACCGGCCGGCTGCGCGTTCTCGGATCTCGCGGCGCAACTGCTGCCAGTTCGGTGGGAGCTGCCGCCTACGGGTACTGTCCGACCACTTCCCAGGCATCGGCACCTCCCGCCGAGCCCGGTGCCGCTAGCGCGGCGGGAAGCTACGAAACGCCCTGCTTCCCGGCAGTGAGGCTGATCGACTCAACGCCCACGCCACGTGCTGCCACGTCCTCGATGCCCGCAAGTAGATGCGCCGCCGCTTCGGGATCCTCGATCACGCGACCACCCAGCTGAGCCTGCCAACCCCAGTGAGCCACAAGGCAATCGTCGGCGACCGCCACGGTGACCGGACCCACGGTGGGTGGGAACACCTCGGCGAATGTCGGTACGACTACGACCTGAATGTTGGGATGGCGCGCAAGCTGCCGCAGGTGCACGACCTGATCCGCGTAGAGGGCTACATCGCCGATACGGCGCAAAGAGGACTCGTAGACGACAAGGAGCTGAGTCGGCCCGCCATGTCTGCCCAACTCACGCTGCCGGCACATCGTCATCTCAGCCCGATGCTGAGGATCGATGCGGGGTGCCGGAGACCGAGCCGCCAGCTCGGCATACCGACGACACTGAAGCAGTTCCGGCACAACGCTCGGATCGAACTGGGCGACCTGCCGCGACTCGGCCTCGCGAGCCAGGTAGGCCATCACCACAGGAGGCGCGCTGTCGCGAAACGCGCTGACCCAGGTACGGCGACGGCCACTGCCCGCGAGGTCAAGCAACTGCTGCCGGACCGCTGCGTCGTCGACCTCGTACAGGTCCAGCAGCAGACGCAGGTCACTCGGCTTGATGCCAACGGCGCCACTCTCGATGCGGATCGCCTTCGACGTCGACCACTTCATGCGGTGCCGTACGTCATCGATCGACAGGCCCCGCTCCTCGCGCAGTCGACGGAGCGCGAGACGCAGCGTGCGCCGGCTCGTGGCCGCTCCCCGGGACTCGCGCCGGTCGATCATCGCGCGAGGGTAACAGCGGCTGCCGTCCGCTGGCCCGCTACGTACTCCGCGTCGCGGCCCTGGTCGGTCAGCCGTGTCGGACCGCGGCAAGCAACTGCCGGCCGATGTGCTCGGTGTAGGCGGGTGGGATTGCCTGCCGGCCGCCGCGCGCCGACATCCAGACGCAGCCCATCGCGTCGGCGAACTTCAGCTCGTCGACGTGCGTGAACGCGACCAGGTCCTCGCGTCCCTGGCACTGGCACGGCGGCAGCAACTCGAAGCCGCTCCAATTGCCGGCCTGGAACACGCGGTGCCGGCGAACCCGCAACCCAAACTGCGTACCGCAGAGCAGGAGGTCCGGACGCATGCTGCCGTCGGTCGCGGCCTCGGGCACGTTTTCCACCACGTAGGGCAGCGGCAACTGGTCAAGGGCTCGCAGAGTCGGCGTCAGCAGGTCCGGGTGGTCTTCACGCCGACCCCGCCAAGCGGTCACCCGCGTACGGGTCTGGCACGTGGGGCTGGCCGCGATTGCGTCGAACTCACTCCAGTGCACGGCGAGGAACGTCAGGGCGTCAGCGTGGTGGAACTCCAGCGGGTACCGCGGTTGCCGCTTGATGTCCACGCCGACCACCTCGAAGCCCGCACGGTAGTAGCCGATGCTGGCCCCGCCCTCACCGCAAAACAGGTCGAGCAGGCGGGGGCGGACCAAGGCACTCCCCCCGATGGGCGTGCGCTACCCCGTATGCGAGAGGGTCACGACACCGCGGCCGGGCAGTTCTCTTGCAGAGCCTCATCGACGCTCGGCGCCGCCCGCCCCTCTCGCGCGTGCGCGCGCGGAGTACACGGTGTCGCTCGATACTGAGATGGGGGCTTGCTAGCGCCTCGCCGCGAGTTCGGGTTCATCGCTGTGTCCCGCTCCGCGTCGAGGATGTCGCCGAGCCGATAGAGGACGTTGCCGTTGGCCAGGCGCTTCACCGCCAGCCGCTGGCGCTCCCCGTCGGCGTTCAACCAGCCTCGGGCGTGCCATTTCCCGATTGCATCGGCGGTCACGCGGGTTACGAACGCGGCCTGTGCGCGCGTCAGGTAGGCGTCGCGGTTGATCCGCACGGGCAACCTCCCCCCAGGAACGACGAAGCCCCAGACCATTGCTGACCTGAGGCTTCACCCGCCGTGTGGATACAGATCACCCGTGCGCACACGATGACACGATCTTGGTTGGTGGGCAAAATGACGCGAAAACTACGACCTGGAAGTTTTCGAACATGTGCAGACCGCGAGGCCCAGAACTTCCCGGTCCCCCCGCGCGTAGGGGCGGGTGGGTCCCACCCCTACCCCTACGCGCGTGTAGGGAAGGCAGCGCCGCCCAGCGGGGCTGGGCGACCGGGGCGGGGCGACCGGGGCGAGGCTGGGCGACCGGGGCGGGGCGACCGGGGCGAGGCTGGGCGACCGGGGCGGGGCGACCGGGGCGAGGCTGGGCGACCGGGGCGAGGCGACCGGGGCGAGGCTGGGCGGCGCCAGCGGGGCGCCCCATCGTGCGACCAGGTCACTCAGTAAGGGTTACCTAACTATGCTCTGAGCTGGGAATATAGATATTCATTGTGGATATCGGGGCGCTGGGAGCCGGAATGTAAGGGGCGATGAACCGGACATAGCGGGGTTAGCCAGGCGGGTTTGATAACGGATTGGTAACGATGGACGGGCTCCCTATTGACGGCGCCGCCCCCCCATAGGGAAAAGTCAGCGCCGCACCAAACAACGGCCGAACCGTTCGGCCCTAGTCATCGGAGGTTCCCGCCATGTCCGCTCTGATCAACGCCACCCGCACTATCCGGGGCGACCTGTACACCGTTTCCGCTGTCGCCCCGGTCGGCGACGGACGGCAACTGTTCACCCTGACGCGTCAGTCCGACGGCAGCGTCTGGCAGTTGACCGCAAAGGGCATCACGCCTAACGCAAAGTTGACCGCTGTCGCCCCGGTCGCGGCGCCCGCCCCGGTCGCCCCGGTCGCGGCGCCCGCCCCGGTCGCCCCGGTCAGCGCCGCCCCGGTCGCGGCGCCCGCCCCGGACAGCGGGGCGCTGGCGCTGGGAAGCTGGGCGAACGTCCGACCGGGTGACGGTTACGCGCTGCAGGCACAGGCTGCCTACCGGGCAGGAGACCTGCAAACCGCGCTGCAGGCGTGCAACATGGGCGCCGCCGCCGACCCTGACTACCGGGTGAACGGCGCTACGTTCGCCCAGCTCAGCGCCGCCATGGTCGCCACGGGCGCCCCGGTCGCCCCGGTCGCGGCGCCGGTAACGGTCGCCGACGTGGCCACGGTCACGGTTGCGGCGCCCGCCCCGGTCAGCGCCCCGCCCGCCCCGGTCGCCCCGCTGTCGATCACGCATGCGCCGGACAGCGGAACCATGCTGACCGGCACCACCCGCAACATGGGACGCAAGTGTTCCAAGATCCTCCGCAAGTCTGGGCTTGGCTGGACGTGGGACGGCGCCCGCAACGGCGGGCAGGGTGCATGGGTGATGAACGGCAGCATCGGGGCGCCCGCCCCGGACGTGACACGCGTGCACGCCGCTGTCTGGGCGCTGGGCGCTGAGGGAATCCACGTGTCCCACGTGCTGGGCGGCGCCCCGGTCGCGGCGCCCGCCCCGGTCGCCCCGGTCGCGGCGCCCGCCCCGGTCGCCCCGGTCCC